>NZ_AJLK01000087.1 GCF_000317205.1 Fischerella muscicola PCC 7414
GGGGGTGAGGTTTTTTCAGGACTGCCTTCTTTGCCTTCTGCCTCCTGCTTTCATGAAGCTTGCTGGGTTTTGGCTGATGATGTGAAGCTGTGATGAGACAGCCAAGTCTGCCAAGCCTGGATGCGTCCTTGCATAGATGCCAGCCATTTCTGCCATGCTAAGGTTTTTTCCTTGGGCAAAAATCGCAATAACTGTAGCAAACCAAAAGCCGTACGTGTACCAACAAGTGTAGCCCAAAGCATAAATACTACTAGCCTCAAAGGTGGTAAGTATTCTAATAGGGCTAGGGTTTCATTGTGGACGGCGTTTTTCCAGGCAAGGTGATTAAAGTTATTGCGCTGGTCTTCATCAAAGCGCTGGGCTGGGTAGTGATCTACGGCTATCAGGGGATCGTAGATGAGTTTCCAGCCTTGACTCCGCAATGCTAGGCTAAATGCCAATTCAAAGTGTACCTGCGCTCCTGTACCAAGCATACGTTCATCAAAACGTAAACCAGCGATCGCATGACGACGATACGCCATATTCACACCTTTGAGTACGTCTACTTCTCGGGCTGCACCTATACCTTTATGATGGTCGCCAATTACACGTCCATACCACTGTAATTTCCCTACTACTTCTGACTCACCTTTGTAGATGAGTTTATCCCCTACGTACACCAAATCCCGGCCACCAACACCACCGATGTGAGTATCAGACAAAAAGTGGGCTTCTATCCGTGCCAACCAATCTGGATGGGGTGCAGCATCGTCATCGGTGATGGCGATCATATCTCCCTTGGCTGCATCTAAACCTACATTCATCGCGGCAACTACACCAGGGACTTTGACCGTTGCTGCTTCTAAGCTGAAGCCTTGGGGATGATAATCTTGGAGAAAAGACCAAGTATCAGTATCTGTGTCGCGCACCACTACCACAACTTGTTCGGGTTTACGAGTTTGTTGCTCTAGTGCTTTAAGACACCGCACCAAATCCTGGGGACGACGGTAGGTAGGAATCATGACGCTGATTGTCATCATGGGCTGACACCTGCGCTAACTTTTGCAGTACTCTTGAGCCAACTTAACCAGCCTTTGACCATACCTTTTAACTTTAACTCCATGTGATGTTGCCAATCAAACATCGGGCCAAGACCAAAGGAGCAAGCCAAAAGACGCAACCGTAATGCTGGCGAATCACCCAATTCTTTTAATAAAGTAATCAGTTCTGCTCGTTCTGCGGTGGTGAAGATCGGAGAAAAACAAGCAGCAGCATGAATCAATGCCATCTTTTGCCGACATTTATCAATAACTTTGGTATCCCAACCTCTTCTTTGAAAGGCAGGTATGAAGCTTTTGTTGTAAATCCAAACATAAGCTTGCAGTTGATCACCTTTGCGCTTGGGACGTATTTTTTGGGTATCTGTCCAGACGCGGTACTCAGCTAAGATATCATCCGAGTAGACATTGCCATAGCCAGCATCGGACATTCTCACCGCTAAATCATAGTCTTCGCTGTACTTGAGGTTGCCATCACCATAAAACCCTACTTCTCGCAAAGCTTGAGCTTTAAATATAAAAATGCTAGAAGCAGTCCGCAGACCCGAAACTGATGCTTGTAGTGCTTCATCCGCACTTTGAAACTCATGCTTTCTTGCTACTCTGCGGATGGCTCGTTTTTGTCCCCGTTCGTCAATTTCCTGAGTGGCGACATGACCCCAGCCAGCCTCTGGATATTTCTGCATCAGAGCTACTAAAGTCTCTACATAACGAGGTGCGATCGCGTCATCTGAATCGAGGCGGATTACATAATCGGTTTTGGGCTGACTCAAAACCCAATTACAGTTCGGGGTCATTCCCAGATTTTCTGAATGACGATGATATCGAATTTGTGGAAATTGCTGACATAGTTGTGCCATCACCTCTGGTGTATTGTCAGTGCTGGCGTTATCAGCAACCCAAACTTCTACATTTGGATAAGTTTGAGCTACAGCAGTTCCTACAGACTCTAGCAAATATTGGGCTTGGTTATAGGTGGGTATACAGATAGCAACTGATGGTAATTCTGGCATAGCAATATATTTTTATAAAGTAGGAATGTAGAAGTAAAAAGTAGAGAGGGTGAAAAAATTAATTACCCCTTTACTAAGTAAGTCGGTGGGAATAAACATAACTATATTACGAAAAATCAAGACACCTAAAACCCTTACCAATGACCAAGGACAAATGACGACCCCAACGAATTAGATTTATTTGTGCCGACCTACTTAGTTCATAATCAACTATTAAATCCTTAGTTTATTTTGTAGCTTTTGTGGTTCATTAATATATCTTTTTTGTTAGAAGGATATTAATGTATTATTCATGTTCATCAGTGCTATTTCCCACTACTTTTTTTGATCTTTAAATTGATTTAACTAACTCTTCAAATAAATCTACGTAACTCTTTGCCATCAACTGCCAACTATGTTGTTCAGCAATAGTCCGGGCTGCCTTACCCATTTGACTCCGCAAGGTGCGATCGCTCGTTAAAGATGACAGTGCCTGTATTAAAGCTTCGGTATTATTGGGGTCTGATAGTACAATGCCCGCTTCTGGCTGTACCAATTCTGCTGCACCTGTAGTCACGGCAGTAATTACAGGTAAACCGCAAGCCATAGCCTCAATCACTACTAGTCCAAAAGGATCATAGCGGGAAGGAAAGACCAGAAAATCTACTGCTCTCATCAACTCCGGGACATCACGGCAAAGTCCCAGAAAATGCACTCGCTCATTTAACCCCAGAGATGCCGCCAGTTGCAAATAGGGGCTGCCTTCAGTAATTCCCGCAACTGCCAAATGCAAATCTGGTACTTTGACCAAGGCATGTAAGACCGTATCCAAATTTTTACGAGGAATTCTAATATCCCCAGCAAACAGGGCTAAAGGTACATCTTGGGGGAGGTTCCATTTTTGGCGATCGCTTACTCCGGGTGAAAACTCTTGCAGATCAACGCCATTGACAATTACTTGCAAGCGTTCTGGTGGTACACCAATTTCCAACAAATCCTTGCCGACTTTATCAGAGACTGCTACAACTACCTGCGCTTGCTGGAAAGCTGATTTTTCCCAACGTGCATTCATCGCTGTGTATAGCCATTGGTAAAAATCGTATACAACTGAACGTGGATTTAATATATTCTTCACAGACTTAGGCATAGTTCCCATACTGGAGAATTTCAGCCAAGAACTATGCACAAAATGCACTGCATTCACATCAGCAGGAACCGTTGTAATCGCACCATTGGCTTTGACTAAATCAAACTCAGACCGATGTTGACGCAGCCAATTACCACTCCGCCAAGAGAAAATCATATTGCGAAGAATTTCTGTCGGCCAGCCTTTGACTGGAACACAAATCCATCTCACTTGGCTATGCTGCTGTAACTCTGAAGCCACTTCACTGGCTACTAGAGTAACATGATAACCCCGACGAATTGCGTCCCAGACAACTTCATAGTTGACCCGACCTTGACCATTACCTTTAACAACATTGTGGGTAACAATGCAAAGTTTCACGATGTTTAACTATCCTCTAAAATTGAGTTAGAAAAATATATCAATGCATCAATTTTTTCTTTATTTGAAACTCAGAAATATATTTAGGATTTTCCTTATGCCTTATGAGTTGAAAGTCACCTCACCCCAGCTACACCATCCCTCTCCTTACTAAGGAGAGGGGCAGGGGGTGAGGTTTTTCATCATGACGGTGAAATTTTGTTCATTGGGACTGCCTTCTTGATAATTTTCAAGTTCCAGATGGTAGTAATAATCTTTGAATATGAGAACGACGCACAATTTCTGGCCAAGCATGAATAGCTTTATGTTCTAACAAGTACTTTGACATTTGTAAAAAGTATATAAATAGAAAAGCTATTAATTTTAAAGGGTTGGGGAACAAATCTTTATAGCGTTTGATGCCAATATAAAGTCGAGCCGCTTCGACATGTAAATCATAATTGTTAATTCCACCAATACCAGCAGCAATCGTACCGCTTGCTAAAACGCTTTCTACTGGATTAATATCGGCCCTTAATTCTGGACAATATAAAATCTTATAACCACGCTTAATTGCTCGCAAAGCAAGTTCAGCATCTTCGTAACCAAAAAAGATATTTTCATCCCACTGTTCTTGGGTAAAAAATTGTCTGGGGAATAAAGTTGCGTGAATAACTACTGTTTGAGGAGCATCATGAGTGGGTAAAAAATGCCCTTGGAATGTGAGTCTAGCTGGAAAAAATTGGACGTATTCGTTTTTGCTAGTACCTGTTAAGATAGCTAGATTTTTCTCTTCTGTTGGCATTTGGGAATATCTTGCGATCGCCAAACTAAAAAAGTCTGGTTGTACCAAAATATCATCATCAACAAAAGCAACAAAGTCAGTTTCCGATTCTGGAATGGCATTCACTGCATTGTTGCGGTTGGCACAAACACCACGACGAGGCCCTTGGATATAAGTTGTACCTGGATATTTCTGCACAACTTGGTAATTTGCCTGTTGTACTTCAGGATCAGTAGAATCGTCAGAAACGACTACCATATGGGGTTTAATTTGAGAATTCCACAGTGCTTGTAGGCAAATATCCAATGATTCTGTGCGATTTCTAGTTGTGACGCAAGCGGAAACTCGCATTTATTTTTACCTCTATATATAATAAATAACTGGATGTTTTAGATATACAAATAGCCGAATATATTTCCGTATTATTTTAAAATTTAGCGGCTATTTTCGGAGGAGTAAAACTCAGCATCAATGCAGCTATAGTCCGTAAATTTAGCTGTTGACGCAAGGAACGCCAAAGATATGGACGTGCTTGTTTAGTTTGTTCAGCTCGCATTAAGCCAATTCCTAAACTTGTGCTGACTTTTACCCACTGCTGTTGAAAATAGGTTTTAAATTCTTGGAGATTTTCATCTTGCATAAATATCTCTAAGCAAAACATGTCTGCCTGAGATTTACGGATTTTTGCTTGGTAATTGAGTCTACCGCTTTGCATTGTTTCTGTTTGATCATGCCTGCGGTATCTGGTTAATTTTTGAGGACAATAATAGGCTCCCATACCTGTACGGCAACACAAATAAGTTAAATAAACATCCCATGAGCCACCAACTTCTGGAGGAATACTATCCCAATCTATAAGATCATTACGAATGACAGCAGCCATTGCTGAAGCTACTGCTTGATCTACTAAACCAAGTTTATAAAAAGGTTGGTAAATACCTTCGGATAGCTCCGCCCGTTTAAATAATTGCGAACAATGTTCTGTCAGTTCATAATCAATGGTGCCATCAGCATTAATCACATAATGGTCGCAAAAAGCTAGGACTAAATTAGGATTTGCTTCTAATGGAGGAACAAGTTTTGCTAAGAAATCTTCTTCCCATAAATCGTCATCAAGCAAAGCCGCGACATACTTTCCCCGTGCCATTTTAAAAGCTTTAATGGTGTTAGGGAGCATACCTAAGTTGGTTTCATTGCGGAAGAAACGGATGCGTGGGTCATTAAATGATTCCACAATTGCTTGGGGATTTTCCGGACTGCAATTATCAGAAACAATAATTTCAATATTTTGATAGGTTTGGCTGATAGCACTTTTGAGAGCTTGTTTTAAGTAATCTGGACGGTTGTAGGTTGGGGTAATAATGCTTACTAGGGGAGTTTGTGATTGAGAATTGATATTCATAGTTTTGACTATGTATGCAATTAAGTATCAGGTGTGGTTTTTCGTAATAATAAAAGTGTGCTATTTAATAAGAATAAGCGAGAAGCCGATCGCACAACACGAAAAGATTGACTATAGGTGAGGGCTGCTTTGATTTGAGCGATCGCTCTTGTTGTATCACCTTTTTTTAGTAAATTTCTGGCGGTTCGTAGAGCAAAGAAAGCACAGTTTTGTTTAGCGTTATCGTAGATTTTCTTTGGTACTCTGTCACCTAAGCATGATTCTATACTTAGAATTGCCTGATATAAAGATTTAGCATAGTGGCCATCTGCAACATTAGTAGAGGTACTAGAACCTAAGTGGATTCGCCATGTTGCTAAAGGTTCAACTTCAAACCAAATAGGGTAATTGACAAAGATTCGTACCCACATTTCCCAGTCAATACACAAACCACAGCGACTATCAAATCCACCCAGTTGTTCGTATACTTCTCGGCGTACTACCATCGCTGGTGGTGAAATGCGACAAATATCGGCCAGCTTCTCTAACCACTCACTTGGCAAAATACCACTTTCAGGCTGTTCTAGGTCTGTAATTTTGATCCATTGACCAAACTCATTCGTAAAAATAGTACGGCAGAAAGCCGCACCAATTTTGGGATGCTCATGGAAAGCGCGTCCAAGTTGTTCGTAAAAACCAGGTCGTACGCAATCATCAGCATGGAGAATGTGAACCAAATGACCGCGAGCTAATTCTATACATTTTTGAAAGTTGTTCACCATGCCTACATTTGTGGGTTGGCGATGAAGTTCTATGCGATCGCCTCCCAGTTCTGCGATTATTTTTGCCGGGTCGTCTTTGGTAGAACAGTTATCAATAACAGTAATCTGCATCACCTCCCCACCAGGATCTTGGGCTAACACGCTAGCCAGTGTTTCCCGCAGATAATTTCCACTATTGTATGTTGGAATCATTACTGACCAGAGGGGGCGTGTGAGATTGGTTGCGAGCGGTAAGATTCTGGGACGATAGGGATTTGGTTCGTTGGACATAGAATGTGAAGATTTGCTGAAGGGTGGTGTGTGAGCAAACTACGAACTACTGATGTCCCTGGTAAATATTACTGAAGTATGTTTCGTGAATAGTCTGATGTTAGTTTTACCTGTGCTGTTTATACAGTATCTTGAACTACTAAGCTGATAAATTTTCTAACTGGGATTGCGGACGCATTAAAAAGCCCATACTTTTGAGTAGAAATCTGAAAAGAAAGTACACTCGCTCTGTGGGAGTGTAGAAAGGATAGCGTATTATTATACCAGAAATTGCCAGCATTTCCTGTGTACTCCATTTGCCTCGCCAGTAATAGAGGCTACGTCGGTAGTCAAGATTCCGCATTAGGTTTACTCTAGCAGGGCAATTTATACGCTCTAAAAAGGCATTTACCCCTTGGTTTGTGGTCTCCATCGCCGCTTGCCAACTAGCTTGTTCTTCACTAGTTAATACCGGATTTTGCTGACTGGCGTGATAGTTTTTACCATGCAAACGGTAACTACCCAATACTTCTTTAAGATATTGAATTTTACCCAAAAAAGCAGTGCAATAAACAAGACAGCCATCAGCCCACAACCGCCAAGTTTTTGTATCGATTGGCATGACTTTTGCTAAAGCACTGCGGCGGTAAGCTAAGGCAGAAGTGGGAGGATAGCACCAAGCATTACCTGTATCCAAAATCAATTTTGCTAATTCTATGTTGGGTACTCGACCTCTTGTATAATTTGTATCTAGTAATCTGTCTTCAGCATCGATACTTTCCAATTGATGCATGACACCAACTGTATTTGAGTCTTGGAATGCTTCGACGATGCGTTGTAATTTGTTGGGCTTCCAAACATCGTCAGCATCTAAAAAGGCAATGATCTCACCTCTTGCTGCTGCAAATCCCGTGTTAAATGCAGCACCTTGTCCTTGGTTTTCCTGAAAAATACCTTTGACTTGATGTGGCGATCGCTGTTCGTATTGGTTGATGACATCACGGCTATTATCTTTAGAACCGTCATCAACGACGATAATTTCAAAGTTTGTGTAACTTTGTGCCAAGACCGATTCTATTGCCGCAGATAGGTAGCGAGCATAGTTGTAGTTAGAAATAATTACGGAAACTAACATTTTAGTTGTATAAATTTAGGGTTTAAAGTTTATAGATGGGTTAATTTGTTAGCAAAATTTTCAGGAGCAGTGAAGCTTTATGTATCAGTAGAGTCAGTATCTAGCCAACTCTACTTACTTGAGCAAATGTCAATATAGACACTGATTTTTTACATTGAACCTCCTGAAATTTACAGGAGGTTTGAGCAAGTCCTGTTTTAGCAGCTTTGGGAAAGCGGTTTTCTCAACACAAAAAGATTGCTGTGTGCTAGCGAGGGATCGCGCTTAAGCAGATGATCAAAGAAGTTAAAAGGCCAGCGCAATAATTTGGGATAGTTGTATCCAGTGATTGATACACACTCATAATTATGCTGTGCGAATAGATACAACCATTCATTATTCACGCTGACGCGTAGATGCTTGCAGTCTACGGCTGGGTCAAGAGAAGTCCGAAAAGAAACTGAAGCAATATTAGCAGGAACTTTACCAAATAACAGACGGATACGATTCCACCACCAAGCGATGTTGGGAGTAGTGATCAGCAAATATCCACCTGGACGAAGTACACGCCGCAATTCTTGTAAAAATACGTCAGTGTCCATTAAGTGTTCAATAATGTCACCAGCAATGATCACATCAAAGAAGTTATCTTCTACAGGACAAGCAGACTCTCCACTCACCCAAACATGGGTAAGGATACCAGCTCTTTTAGCTACCTCTAAGGGTGCTTCGGAAATGTCAAAGCCGTGCATTTCGGTAATCTCACCGACTTGGGCTTTGTAGTAGGCTGCTTGACCGCCAGTACGACACCCAATATCTGCTACCCGTTTGCGGTTGGGTATTTGCTTGAGTGTTTCAATCAGCAAGGAGATTTTTTGACTAGCCCATTCAAATTGTTCGTGTTCTTCCTCATCAGACATCTCCTTGCTGTATTCGATCGCATTTGCTCCCAAATGGCCAGCAGCGATACTGGTTTGCAGGAGAGTTTGTGTTTGGGAGTCAGGATTTTCTAATTGAGAAGTTTGAGTTGTAGATAGTTGCTCCATATATGGATTGATATAAATAGCAGGGATTTACTAAATTCAGACTAAGTTGTAGAGCTACCCTGATTAGACTCGTACTGAGCCTGGTGATATTTCCAGAGTTTACCACGTTGCTCGAGTAAATCTTGATACTTGCCTTGTTCTACAATTCGACCATGTTCTAGCACGACTACTTTATCTGCTTTGGCGATTGTAGAAAGGCGGTGAGCGATCGCAATCACTGTTCGACCCGCAGAAAGTTTTTCCAGAGATTCTTGAATTAACCTCTCTGTTACTGAATCTAAAGCGCTTGTGGCTTCATCTAAAATTAGAATTTGGGGATTGCGTAGTAAAGCTCTAGCAATGGCAATTCGTTGTCTTTGTCCTCCAGATAACCGCACACCGCGATCGCCTAACACTGTATCAAAACCTTCGGGCATTTCTTCGATAAATTCAAGTGCATTGGCTAAGCGTGCGGCTTCTCGAATTTCTGCTTCGGTTGCTCTTGGTGTACCGTAGGCAATATTGTTGCGGATAGAGGTATTAAAAATAAATGTATCTTGACTGACTACGGCCATTTTGCGTCGCCAAGAATCAATTTCAAATTCTCGTAGATCAACTCCATCGACCAAAACCTTTCCTTCTGTGGGATCGTGGAAGCGAGGGATTAAATCAGCTAGGGTTGATTTTCCTGCACCAGTAGATCCAACCAGCGCTGTCATTTTGCCTTTTTCGATAGAAAGTGTGATGTTATGTAAGACTAAATTCTCGCGATCATAGCCAAAATCTACCGAGACTACATCTATTGCTCTTTGCAACTCCCGAAACTCAATTTTGCCATTTTGAAAATAAACTTTATCATCAGGTTTAAGCAAATTTTGAATATTATCTATTGCTCCTCCTTGACTACTGATAAAAGCTGTCGTTCCATTCAAATCTTGAATAATCGGGATAATCCGAAATAGCACAAAGAAGAAAGTTAATAATTCGCCAATTTGCATGAAGCCACTAGTAACAACAAAAATAATCATGCTAACCATGATCATTGTCGATGAAGCTTCTGCTACTGGTTTAGGAATATTAGAAATTAAAAAATTTTTTTTCCACGCTTTGACGACATTTTCACTAGCTTGATAATATCTCTTGCGCTCAAAGTCTTGAGTCGAAGATGCTTGAACTGTACGGATACCATTGATCAATTCTAAAGAAGTTGCAGTAAATTTGCCGTTAGCAATAGAAATACCAAAACTAATTTCTCTAATTCGTTTGTTAAGTGTGGAAATACCAACTCCTATCAAACTAAATAATAGAAATGAAACAACTGTTAATTGCCACGATAAGACAAACAGCGATATAGAATAAATAAGTAGAGTTAAAGCTCTGGTGGTTAGAAAAGCTAGACCTCCAAAAATCTGCCTCACTCTTAAAATTTCAGTAGTCAGAATATCGATTAATTCACCAGATTGTTTTTTGGCAAAGTACACTAAGCTTTGAGCTTGTAACTGCTCAAAAATGCGTTTACATAAGTTATCTGCCAAATGAACTTCACAAAACTGGTTGCAAATCTGGGCAGTATAGCCTAAAGAAATACGTATAAGAGTGGTAAAGATGATTAATGCTGATATTCTATACAGTCGTTCCGTAGCAGATGCATTTACTCCTAAAATAGAGACATCAAACCATTGAACACCTGTTCTTACAGGCTCGGCATCTGGGCTTGTTAAACTTTGCAGAAAAGCAAGTAAAAAACCCAGACCGAAGCCTTCAAAAGTTGCTGCCAAAAACGAGAAAACCAAAGCAGCAATTACAAGCCGTCGGAAATGTTTAAATTCTCGTAAAATGAAGCGATTATTTTTCCAAAAACTAGTAGCTTGCACTAACCTACGGGTTAATAGAGATATTTGTCGGGGCATAATTTTCTATAAAAGTTCTGGGATAGTAGCGCATACACATTACGTTTGTGGCACTCAAGCATGAAGCAACTATCAAGCAGACGAAGAATACAAAGAGGGTCTATGTCATTTTCCACCTAGTTCTAGATGTAGTAATGAGTAGGATGTAATCATCCTACTCTACATAGACCAGCAAGTATATGAACATTACAGTTCAAAGCTATTTACTGAATCCAAAATCAACTGATTGGATTCTGCTTCCTCTACCTGCCATGAACCCACAACTCCTGGTAGTTGATTTAGTTGTGGTTGTTCTTTGGCGCTTAGTTCTAGCGCTTCTGCTAATGTCCAGCAACGGGGACCTGTTAGGCTCATTTCACCCCGCACTACATTTAATATCAATGGCAGATTGTGTAATCCAGTTTTTTTATTTAGTGCTGTGGTGCGAAACTTAAATCCCCGAAATAACCTACCCCGTTCGCCAACGTGCCACTCCCTCTCCAAAATCGGTTCTGAGGAAGACAGTTGCATTAATAATCCTAATCCTAATGCGATCGGACTTATTACTAGCAAAAACAATAAGGCAACAATCCTATCTCCTAACCGCTTAAAGGTTTTCAATAGAGGACTTTCTGATATATGGTAATTTTTGCCAGAGTTTATACGTAAGTATATAGGCTTAGATGCTTGCTCACAGGCATTAGCCCAAAGGTTCAGCTTCGCTTCGCCTAGTTTTGGATCTATACGAACTAACTTAACTGAAGAACGTTTTAAGCACTCTACTAATAATTGCTCGTCATCTAGTACAGGCAGATATGGTTGCTTTAATTTTCCTAGAGGCTTTACTAACAACTGATCCCGTCGCCACACAAGTGTGCAGTATGGGTGGCGATCGCCTTTTTGTGTTTGAGTTTCACTATAGCAAGCGTCTAAAGCTGAAATTATTGAGGTAGTCATATGTTTTAAGTTATACTTATGGTAGATTACTGACCTGATATCAAAGGCTTTTGCGCCAAAGAATCTGATCTTTTCTCAGTCTTTTACTTAGAATCAAACCTGGGAATTTATTTAAGTAAGCAACAAAATGAGCTGTCATATAGACATCTACACATCTTGTTTATTAAATTCCTGTTTGATAAGCTAGATATTTATAAGAAGTTAAAGATATTGTTTATCTTTTGGATTTATCTAAAAAAATTATGTTTTTAAACTTGAATTTTTTTTCATTTTGTACTTTCAATTTTGGAATCAATGTGCTTCAATATCTAGGATATAAGACTCAGTAAGAATCGCGGTCGTAAAAATAAATTCTTTATTCACTCTTTAAAGAGCTTGCGTGTTTTACAAAAAAATATTAAGTTACTATGAATTTCTTCTGTGATGAAACTACGTAAATAATTTTTTATTTAAAAAGATTTGGCAATTAACAAAATTTTAATTATTACGAACAAATATAATTTCAGGCAGAGAAAGCAGTACTTCTTTGGAGGTTTCAGTTCACGTATTACATACCATAAAAGCCTAAAGTCACTACTTGCTTACCGAGGACAGTAGGCTTCAGAGCAATACGGTTAGTGACTTTTAAGAAGGCAGAGGGCAGGAGGCAGAAGGGAAGAAGATTTGGCTTGTTTGTTCCATTTAGGCGATCGCTGTAAGTGTGCCTGTTCTTAAAAAGGGGGTATGAGGGTCTAAGAGTGTAGGAGAAAAATTGTGTTTCTTGCAGCTGTTCTTGCCCCTACGCAATATCCCACCGTCAAATAAATTTGGGGCTAAAAGCTAACTATGTCCAATAGTAATTATACTTATAACGAGGAAATAAAAATTTAACTCCTCCTACACCCCTATACTCCTAAATCCATTTTCAAAACAGATGTACAATTACCAGCCTTGGTGAAAGTATGAGTATTCAAACGGACAAGCTATAATTCATTTCTGGAGATATCTAATAAAAACTTTGCGCTACCCGCAAGGGTAGCGCTAGCTGTCAACCGTTCGTTAATCTAGATTGTCTATTCTTCTATCGCTCTTTGCAATGCGAGTGAGTGTTGTTTTGCATAAGGTACGTAGGTGCTGCCAGCATCTGAAACTCCATTTGCCACAACACCAATCAGATTTAATCTACTGAGCATAGCTGTAGCTTGGGCGAGTTGAGTTCTTGTGACTCTACCAATGCTGGCTACCATAACAACACTACGACAAGCTGAGGCTGTGAGTAGGGCATCTACTAAACCGAGAACCGGAGGAGCATCTACAATTACCAAATCATAGTTCTCTTCAAAGGCAGCCATCAATTCTTCCATACGAGGAGAACTCAACAAATTAGCTGGGTCGGCTGGTGCAGGGCCGGCGGTCAAAATATCTATGTATGATGAGCCAGCAGAAGGAATACTAATTTGATTGGGTAGAGTAGACTCACTCACCAGTAAAGTGGAAAGTCCTTGTTCGTTGGGAAGATTAAGTTGTTTGTGCAGGTTGGGAGCGCGTAGGTTCGCATCGATGAGTAATACTCGTTTATGTAAACGAGCAGCACTCATTGCTAAACCCAATGCTAAACCTGACTTACCTTCATCGGGTAATGCTGAAGTTACCATCAAAGATTTGAAGGTGGAAACTGAATTTAAAAGTTCAATATTTTTATAAATTAAATCCAGTGATTCCCAGCGTGGAGGAGATTGCAGAACTTGAATTGTCCAAGGTGCAAGCACCTCTGGCTTACCAAAGGGTAACTTGAAGACTGATTCTCTAGTTTTAGCAAGTGGCAGTTTAGGAGTAGTTCCCAATACCGGCAAAGCAGTCTGCCTTTCTAATTCAGCGGTAGTATGAACAGAATCATCAGATGCATCACGAATAAAGGCAGCAACACCTCCTAACATCAGACCAACAACTGCACCCAACATCAAATTTTGCTGGAGGTTGGGGCCCATAAAGGCACCCTTGCGGGGTGGTTCTACAACTTCCCAGTTAAATCCTCCTTTATCAAGTTCCTGCTGTAACTGTTGTTGTGCTTTTAACAGTTCTTGCAGTCTTTCACGACCAAGTTGAATTTGGGGTTGTAGGCGACTGTACTCAGCTAATTTGGCCGGGAAGCCTTTGAGTTCATCACGTACCTGCTGTTCTTTTTGGGCTAAACTTTGGTCACGAGCAGCCAAGGCAAGTAAATTAGTTTGTGTCTCTACTAACTGACCAGCAAGAGTCAGGTCAATTTGACTCTTCTGTCCTTGGTTGAGGAGATTACCTCCTGAGGCGTTGACGTTACTCTGTTGCGCTCCTAGAGTATTTCCTGCTTCTTGTTGCAACAATTGTTTCTGTTGTTGCAGTTGTTCTACTAGCTTGATCACACTGGGAGCTTGATCAGTAAAGCGCAAGCGTTCCTGTGCTAAAGCCAATTGCGTTTTTTGGATTTCGTTGAGTAATGCTTGGTAGCGGGTAGACTGACTCAAACGAGCCTCTACAAGGGCATTCTGTGGAGTACTTTGCAATTGTTGTTGCAAAGATGCATAACGAGCCTTTGCTTCTTCATATTGAGCGCGAGTTGTGCGTCGATCCTGAAGAATAGAGTTTAAATTATCTTCTAGAGATTTTGCCTGTGATTCTGGGTCAATTAAATTTTGATTTCTACGGAAGCGCTGTAAGTTTGCTTCTGCTCTATTGACTTCTTCTACGGTGTCTCTTAACTGTTGTTGGACAACTCTTAGACCTTTTCTCAAACGCTCAGCTTGTTGTTGTTGGTTGTATTCCAAATATACTTGTCTAATTGCATTTAGAACTCTTTGTGTTTTATCTGGATCTGTATCGGTATAATCCGCTTGAAAAATATTGGTAGCAAGATTGTCTTCTTTTGTTCTTAATTGATTTAATACCAAAGCGCCCTGAATCTGGTCTGCTGTTATATCTGGGTACTCGGGCTTGAGTTTATCAACTGCTCTTTGAATAAGCACCGAGCTTTGCATGATATTGAGCTGAGTAGCAGTATCAATTACAACGTTAGAATCAGTAAAACTACTTCCTGTGGATTGTGTTCCTTGGGTATTACCTTCATAGTTGGGTTTTACCAACAGTTGCATTGAGCTTTTGTATGTTGGTGGTGTTCTTTTAGTGAGCAAAGCAGCACCAGCAATACAGGTAACAAATACTACTAAAAACCAAGGAAGTCTGCGGATGAGTACCGCAAATATTTGCCCATAACCCGGTTCTGTTTCATTAACTGGATTTACATGGGGACTCAGACTGGATTGAATCACGTTTACTATCCCTCAGCTAACAAGTCAAACTAGTGAAATGTTTAAATTACAAGCTTGATCAACAACTTGGTCAACTTTACTAAAGAAAGCTTCCTCTGAAAAGTTTGCCACTGCATGATTACGAATGTCTTCGTAATCCCAATCAATTTCCCTGGCTTCTAGTAGAGCGGCTTGAAGAGATTCAGGTGTTTGCCTCTTAAAAAATACCCCTGTTTTACCAGGTATTTGAGTATCTAATACTCCACCTGCCCCATAGGCAATTACTGGTGTACCACTAGCATTTGCCTCGACTGGAACTAATCCATAATCTTCTAGAGCTGCTACTATGATGGATCTAGCTTTAGCGAACAATTGTGTACGTTGGGCATCCGGGACATGTCCTAAAAACTCTACGTTGCTAAGAGCTTTCGATTGTAAGCGTTCTCGCTCTGGACCATCTCCTGATATTAATAATCGCCATCCAAGCCAATTAAAAGCTTCGACTATTATATCAAGACGTTTGTAGCTGATCATCCGAGCCGAGGCTAGATAATAATCTTCTTTGGACTTTGCAAAAACAAATTTACTAGTATCAATAGGATAATTAATAACAATAGCTTTTTTGCCGTAAGTAGTTTGGATACGGCGAGCTACAACACTGGAATTTGCTATGTAGAGGTCTGGTTCTTGTGCATATGCAAGATCCACCCTTCTCATCACTTGAAAAACTTGCTCGATTAAAGGAGCAAAGTATCTATAATCTCCGTACTCCCGTAAATATGTTTCTGTATCCCATAAAAAACGAGTAATGTTATGACAAAAGCAAATATGCTTTGCTGAAGGGTTTTTTCGTACTGCTTTAGCGAAACTGGTGCTACTGCTAATAATCAAATCATATTCCTGCAAGTCTAAAGCACGAAAGGCTGGAAAATAAAAAGGAGCCATGAGGCGAAAATATTTAGCAGCACCAGGAATATTTTGTAAAAAAGTTGTATTGACAATCCGTTCACCCAAGTCGATTGTTTGTTGGGGGTCATACAAAGAGGTGTAGATGTCTGCTTGGGGGTAGCGTTTACAAAGTAATTCAAAGACTCTTTCTGCGCCCCCTCGCTGGGTTAAGTAATCATGGACTAAAGCTACTTTCATATTCTTTGTAAGTTGACTCTATACAACAGCATTAACTGAAAAATTAATTATTAACACCATACTCATGCTTAGTTATTCGTTAATACATCTTTAAATACAATCTATGCATAGGAAAATCCCGATATGACTTTCAAGTTTTAAAGAAGTTCCCAGTAAATTCCAGTTTTTATAAATTTTTGATGAAGTTCCCTAGTCTCTATAAACAAGAAGCGATCGCTTTGGTAAGGTTTTCTAGAACTTCACCTCCAAGTCAGACAGACTATGCATTGTGCTTATCTAGGGGATAAGGATATATGATGTTTTTTAAATGTATTGTTACCGATTGAGCAATTAGAGGAATTTTGCGATAAGTCTATTGCTATTTTGTCAAGTAGCTTTAGTGGTAATTTATTGAAAATTGGCATCAGTGATTGTTTGATTTGTGTTTTTAAAGTGTTCATATCGAGATTTTCCTTGAAATCGGAGAAAAAGTTTAGTATTATATGATCTGGTTTACAAAAACTTTAATTTTTTCGGGATTTACTAATTGAGATACCCCAATTTACCCTATTTGGAGGGAATATTAACTAAGAATACATGCGTTTATTATAAATTTTTATTCTTTTTGCAGATATTTCATTAATAGACCTGTCTTGAAAATAAGGCAGAAGGCAGAAGGTGTAAGAATTTTCATACTTAGTTGTAGGATATTCTCATGCATAGCTGTCTTGAAAATAGGGATCGGAGATTGTCTTAACGGCAAACCTGTAATACATCAGTGTTCGTTTTTTCCTCCAGTTGACTCCATCGGCAAACGCTATATTTTTTAGTAGTCGTAGACGCGCAAGCGTCTTCCCGCAGGGTACACCGATACACACCGATGTGCACAGATAGATTATGCGTGAGTGATGAATCGGTGTACATCAGTGTTCATCTGTATTCTAAAAAATAGGGAACGAGGAACCCTAGTCAAGCACTAGCTCATCGCTAGCGCGTCTACGTTTGTTTTGATCTCCTCATTGTGAGCATATTGGAGGGCAGGATTTTGGTTCAATTCATCTGTACAGCAAAGACGCGAAGTTTCGCGTCTTTACGATAAACAATATTTTGATTTTGCGTCGCTCTAATTACCCAACCGCTGTCAAGGTTTTAGACGAGGCGAAATAAGCATTTTGCTCAGCTCTGAGTTTGTCGCAAAGTCTACCTTCTGGCAGTTCCACATCATCGTAGGTCAGGACTTGGTCTTTAGGAATATCTCGTTTGAGACGACATCCTTCAGCTAAACCCATTGGTAAGAGATTTTGCTCTTGAACTACATGAGAGTTTTCACACTGCCCATAAGTCATGTAATAACCAATACCATCTAAGGTTTCACCTGCTTTCAAATCTATTTTGGCAGTGGTGACAACATCAACAATGGGAGCGCCTAAGGGACTTAAGACATAATCTTGAAACAGAACAGCCCGAGCAACAGACAACGGCACTTCAAAATGGCAGAGATGGTAAGGAGTATAAAAACTATATAAAGGTCCTTCACCTAATTTGTATAAGTTGAGGTAATGACGTTGCTTAGGATCATCATGAGTAGCAAATACAAATACTCCTGGTCCTGGTTTAGCACCAACTACATAATCAACGATACCGCCGAGTTCCTTGAGTTGGTCAACGTCATACATTTTGGTCATTTCATCGACGTGGCCATCAAAGTTATAGCCCAGCATTCCCCGCTTGGCAACCTTCATGCCTGTGCCATTGGCAACGATCGCCTGCTCGAAGGAAATTTTTGTGCCGTCGGCGAAGCTAGTGACCATGTGGGGTTTTTGCCCCCAACGCTTGGCAAATGCTTCTTGGGTGGTGGGGTTACGATATGGATCTTGTAGGCCCTTAATGTTACCACACAATAGAGGAGTCAGACCAATACTTTTTACAAAGCGGTAGAGATTCATTTGTACCCCTGGCTGGTCGCCATCGCAGGCGGTGAGAATCACACCTGCTTTGTCAGCGTACACTTTCAAAATAGCGCCCACCGTACCATCAAGTTCAGCATTCATCATGATCACGTGTTTACGATGGGCGATCGCTTCCATGATTACATGAGCGCCAAACTCCACAGCGCCAGTAACTTCAATTAAGGCATCAATACCTTCAGCGCGGCAAAGTAACATCGGATCTTCGGTGACTGTATAGCCTCCATTTGCGATCGCATCTTCTAATTCCGTCACAGTATTAGCGACTTGCAAATTTTCAATCCCTGCTTCTGAATAAGCCCGCTTCGCTGCATCAATACTGCGGTTGGAGATAGCAACCAACTCCATACCGGGAACAGAGTTAGCAATTTGATTAGCAATTCCCCGACCCATAAAGCCTGCACCAATCATACCTACTTTTACGGGGTTGCCTGCTTCTGCACGAGCAGCTAAAGCGCGATCGACAATAATCATTAACTAAACTCCTGTTTTTTCTAAATAAACTAAATAAGCTAAAAAATTGCATTAACTAAAATGCAATTTTTTATTTGGATGGCGACAAAAGATATAGATATAAATTTTGCTAATTCTTTTGTATTACTTTCGCCAGATAAAAATTTAACAAAATATATGTCTAATGTAACTGAAAAACCAAACAACCCAATTCTATTTAAAAAAGCAATCACCAACAAATCACATTAAATGCAAACAGAAAATCTATCTGTGTCTATCAGTGTGCATCGGTGTTTATCGGTGGTCGATTTCTAACCAATAATTGTTTTCCCAGTTCCAATTCCCATCAGACATAAATTTTGTTACTTGGAACCCCCAACACTCATCATTGACATTAAAGGCCAATTCAAATCTTTTTCAGAAATTTCTGTTACTTCCAAAGGCCATTTAATGTTAAAGAAAGGATCGTCATAGCGTAGACCTCTTTCATATCCCGGAGTATAGAACTCTCCAACTTGATATGTGACTTCTGCTCCATCGGTAAGTGCTTGATAGCCGTGAGCAAACATCTCCGGTACATATAAAGCACGATGATTTTCTGCGGTTAGTTCTACACCAAAATGTTGTAAAAATGTGGGAGATTCTGGACGCATATCAATAATTACGTCATAGATAGCGCCTTTAGTACAACGAATCAACTTTGTTTCTGCTGCTGGGGGAACTTGATAATGCATTCCCCGCAAAGTTCCTTTTTTGTAGTTGAAAGAAAGATTGCATTGGGCAACTGTTGGCTTTAAACCATGTGCTTCAAATTCTTTAGCGCAGAAAGTACGTGCAAAAAAACCACGATGATCGTGTTTTTCTTCTAAATCAATAATGTATGCGTCTTTGAGTTCAGTTTTGGTAAAAATCATCAGTAACCTCGTAGAGTGAATAAAGTAGATTAGTGGATAATGATTAGTAATTCACTACTAACTACCAACTAATTATGATATGTTTAGTAACTTTTTATTGCTAATTATATTTCTCTGGAAGGTATCACAAACTCCAAAGCAGAGACACTGACCAAACCTAAGTAAGGAACTATTGTACTGACAGCCAGAACAGGCCATCTTCTCAAAGCTCCAAAGAAAACTCGCCAGTTATTTCTGATAAAATGCTTTAAAATCAACTTTCGACAAAATTGACTAGAGTAGCCTGCTTCCATTAATTTCACATAAAGTAGTGGCAAATCAATATATTGCATTCTCAACAGTGTTTTTGGTTCGCGCATCCAATAGCTACTACCAAAGGCACTTTCGACATAGGTTTCTTTTGTAATTTTTACACTTCCATGAGCGGCACAATATGCAGTCCAGAAAACTTGTGCCTCCATATTCTTTACACCTGTTGACCATTTTTAACAGCTTGCTTTACCAGATCTGCTCTATACACCTGAGCAGTCATAAACCCGACACCAGAATGATTTTCTTGGATACACCGCTCAAATACAGCCTTACCATCATCACGCACTTCTTCAGTTTCTATTTGATAGCAACGTGGATAAATCAAATTACCTGTAGGTTCATGGCGGCAAGAAAAATTGAGAATTAACAATGATATTTCTGGATGCTCTTTGAGATTTTTGAGTACGTAACCCAGTGTTCTTTTCTGTATGGGATCGTCATCGCCTATTGTCCAGATATATTTACTTGTTGCTGTATTTATACAATAGGCAATATTTTTCATCACACCGAGATTTTCACTATTTCTATTGGCATGAAATTTAGCCTTTTGAAAACTCGGCAACCATTTCTGAATGACTTCTTGAGTGTTGTCTGTTGAGCAGTTATCAGAAACAATAATTTCACATTCAGACTCCAAACCATTAATTGCTTTGAGTAACCAAGCTAGCTGCTTATCAAGTAAGTGGGCACGATTATAAGTAGGGAGTGCAATTGTGAGTATAGTATCCATATTTAATTTATTTTTTGCTCAATGAGGTTTAGCCTTTACCATAGAATTCTTTAGAGATACACCAAATCTAAAATTTATTACAAAAAATGATTGGTAAAATTTGCAGACCCAAGAAAAGCTGTTTGATTCAGAATCTGCAAGCATTTTATCTTACCAATCAAATTATTTAGTTAATATTTAGCCCAGAAGAAATCTTGATCAATTTGTTGTGTACGAATCAGATACTCTAGTTGCTTCAAGCGAGTAAAGCCTCTAGATAAGAAAACATCTTCTGTCATGTCAATTTGGGAAAATAAATCAAATAATTGTTTAGCACCCTGCTGGGCGTTCCAATCACACTTAAAGCCAGGTAAGACGCTATTGATTTTCTCAAAAGAAACTCGATAACTGCGATTGTCTGCTCCTTGTTCACCAAAACTTAATTTACATCCAGGGAAGGTATTCGCGATAATTTCCGCAATTTCTCTAACTCGATAGTTATTAGCGGTGTCCCCAACGTTGAAAATTTGGTTGTGTATAATATCGCGGGGGGCTTCCAGAGTGCAGACAATAGCCTTACAAATATCTAGGGCGTGAACTAGCGGACGCCACGGTGTACCATCGCTAGTCATTTTGATTTCCTTAGTAGTCCATGCTAAACCTGCCAAGTTATTTAAAACAATATCAAAGCGCATTCTGGGGGAAGCACCAAAGGCGGTAGCATTTCGCATAAAGGTAGGAGAGAAGTCATCATCAGCAAGTAGTTTGACATCTCGCTCTACCAGGGTTTTACATTCTGCGTAGGCTGTTTGAGGATTAACAGGAGATTCTTCGGTGACGTCTCCTTCTGTCGCTACACCATAAACACTACAAGAAGACATGTAAACAAACCGACGTACACCTGCTTCTTTTGCTAGGTTGGCAAGACGAACTGAACCTTTGTGATTAATATCATAGGTAATATTAGGTGCTAGCTGTCCAGTTGGATCATTAGAGAGTTCCGCCATGTGGACTACTGCTTCGACACCTTGCAAGTCTTCTAAGGTGATGTGACGGATGTCTTTGTTGAGGGTTTTAGCTGTTAGTTCAGTTCCGTTATATAACCAACCTACTTTATAAAAACCAGTATCTACACCGATAACTTCATGCCCTTTTTGAATTAACAAAGGAGGTAATAATGAGCCGAGATAACCTTCTGTTCCTGTGACGAGAATCTTCATTGTGAAAAGTCCTTATGTGTTGATTAATGAATTGATTACGATTAGAAATAAGTTGGGCGGGTACAGCAAAATGAATGAGAATTCTGACGTTGCTGAATCATATGATGATTGCGGCTGATACGGGGACACCCAGACACAGTGATGAGTGTTGGCGCAAATTCCAACTCGCATTCCGCAATTATGCAATGCCAAAATTCTTTGTGTCTTAGAGTCTGAGTGGTTGGCGATTTTTCACCAACCTACTCTACCTTGAAGCTGCTGTTGCATCTATTGGTAAGCACTGTGATGTTGTCAGGCTACTGTGGTTTGAAGATGCTGTGGTTGGGGAATTTGAGCAACTATGGCTTTACCAATTTCAATTGAAGAAGTGGCTGCTGGGGAAGGTGCATTGCATACATGAGCGGTGTTTTGTCCGTGAATAATTAAAAAGTCATCGACTAACTTACCGTCATTCATTAATGCTTGGGCGCGAACTCCAGCGTGGGTGGGAATTAAATCTTCTGATTTAACTTCGGGAATTAGTTTTTGCAAACTTCTGGTAAAGGCTGCTTTACTAAAGGAACGAATAATTTCTTTGATGCCTTCGTCAGCGTGTTTAGCTGCTAGTTTCCAAAAACCAGGATAGGTCATGACTTCAGCAAAGTCACGCAAGTCAAAGTCAGTCTTTTTATAACCTTCCCGTTTGAGACTCAAAACGGCGTTGGGCCCGGCGTGGACAGTCCCATCAATCATCCGGGTAAAATGAACGCCTAAGAAAGGAAAGTCGGGGTTAGGAACTGGATATATTAAACCTTTGACAAGATAGCGTTTTTCTGGTATTAGTTCGTAATATTCACCCCGGAAAGGTACTATTTTTGCTTGTGGGTCTACTTTACCTAGTTTGGCAATGCGATCGCTGTGCAAACCAGCACAGTTAATTACAAACCGAGTTTCAAAAGTACCGTTATTTGTCTCTAGTACTTGATTGTTGCCACTGGGAACTATTTTTTCAACTTTTGTGTTGAGTCGTAATTCCCCTCCTTGTTGGGAAATGATTTCCGCGTACTTGAGACAAACTTGCTTGTAGTTAGCAATACCTGTAGAATATACGTAAATTCCACCTACACTGGTAACGTGGGGTTCAAATTCTTTGACTTCCTCTGGGCTAATTCTCTTAACTTTGATGCCGTTTTCTAAACCACGCTTATATAAATTTTCTAAGCCTGGTAGTTCGCTTTCATCGGTAGCAACTATTACTTTGCCACAAACTTCATAATCAATCCCATGCTCTTGACAAAATTCCACCATTGATTGGCAACCATCACGGCAGAATTTCGCTTTAAAACTCCCTGGTTTATAGTAAATACCAGAGTGAATTACACCGCTATTGTTACCAGTTTGATGAAAAGCCCATTGGTTTTCTTTTTCCAATACAAGAATCTTGGCATTGGGATAGGTTTTACCTAAGGCCATTCCGGTGGAAAGACCAACAATGCCCCCACCTATAATTGCAAAATCGTACATCGGTATTCTCGCCCCTGTCACCACGAAATAATTATGGATTGATTTTTACTCATAACTCATAAGTTGAGATCATCTACCATACTTTCCAAGGCGCTTTGCCCTTATTCCATAAATCTTCTAAATAATTTTTATCTCTGAGGGTATCCATTGGCTGCCAAAAACCATCATGTTTAAAAGCAGACAACTGTTCCATCCCAGCTAGCTTTTCTAATGGTTCTTTTTCCCAAACCGTAGAATCATCAGCAATAAAGTTGATGACTTCTGGTTCTAATACAAAAAAGCCGCCATTAATCCAAGCACCATCTCCTTCTGGTTTTTCATGGAAACTACTAATTTTGGTTTGTTCGCTTCCCAAAATAATTGCACCAAACCGCCCGGGTGGTTGTACAGCAGTGAGTGTTCCTAAAGTTTTTTGTTCTTTATGGAATTTAATTAATTCTGTGATATTTACATTGCTGACGCCGTCACCGTAGGTAAAGCAAAAAGTTTCATTGCCTATGTGTTCTCTGACTCGCTTTAATCTACCACCTGTCATGGTGTTATCACCTGTATTTACCAAAGTGACACGCCAAGGTTCAGCATTACCTAAATGTACATTCATTTGATTGAACCGCATGTCAAATGTCACATCTGACATGTGTAAAAAGTAATTAGCAAAATATTCTTTAATTACGTATCCTTTATAACCACAGCAAATAATGAAATCATTAATACCATGAGCGGAGTAAATTTTCATGATATGCCACAATATTGGCTTACCACCAATTTCCACCATAGGTTTAGGTTTGACACTCGTTTCTTCGCTAATGCGGGTACCAAGTCCTCCAGCCAAAATTACTGCTTTCATGCAATAGCCTCTAAAGTTTTAGGTAGATGAATTTAGATATTCAAACGTTTAACAGTGAAGACAAAGCATTATTTATTGCTGTTTTTCTCAGTATACAATCTAACCGTATTTTGCTAGATAATTATGAAGAGCAGGTAAATTAACTGCTTATATGTGTAAAAAAATGGAAAAGTTCGTAGCTATCAGAACAAATTATATTTTGACTAAAATCACTATTAAAAAATACAATACCTAGCATAATATGGCTAGATAAATTTAGATTTGAAGAGTCTATATAGGCTAATATAAAAATATTTTGTTTCTGTATTGTTGATTTTTATTAGTATTAAAGTAGTTGTAATAATTATCTAATACAAATTAGCTAAAAAGACTATATTTTGAACTTAATAGCTTAATAATATAGCTGCCGTTTTTCTAGAAAAAGTTGCACTCTCTCTAAATCAAAAGCGGCTGCTATATTTATATTATTTTTGAAGTCGTTATTAACGAGCTTTTTGGGAAAAAGTTGCGTTTTGGAACATAGTGTCACATTTATTTTCAACAACTATGCAAATGCTGCTTAGTGCTTGTTGATAACTTTCTTCATCATCTTGCTCAAGAGAAATTTTTGCAGCCATTTGTAAATCTTCTACAGCTTTGCTTTGCTGGGAGCGAGATTCGTTACCACCATACTGAGCGAGTTCATGATAGACAATTCCTCGCTTCAGATAAACTTTTGACAATCGCGGATTGATGTTTAATGCTCTGCCAAAATCAGAAATTGCTTTGGTGTATTCTTGTTCAAAGTTGCTGCTATATTGGGCAATTTGATAGCGGACAAGACCTAACTGATAGTGAGCTTCGGCTCTGGATGGATTAATATTGATTGCTTGGTTAAAATCAGCGATCGCTTTTTGATAATCTAGCTGTGAGTCGCCGCTATATTTGGCCATTTGAGCGCGAACAATACCCCTTCTGATATAAGCTTCTACTTCGTTAGGATTTAAACGCAGGGCAGTATTAAAATCAGCAAGGGCTAAATGATAGTTTTTATCTTGGTCAGTGCTATATTCAGCTTGCATGTAATAGACATTGCCACGATTGACGTAAGCTTTTACTTCTTTGGGGTTAATTTTAATTGCTTGATTGTAATCAGCGATCGCGGCGTCGTAATCTTTGAGATTGTAATGAGAATTACCCCGGTTAACAAAGGCTTTGGCGTGTTGAGGTTGCTTTTTAATTGCTAGGGTAAAGTTTTCAATTGCTTGCTCATAATTTTTGACTTTGTAAGCAGCATGACCCTGTTTGTAGTAATCTGCAAAACTCAGATGCAGATGATTGTCACCTGACTCAATCAAGCTTTGTTGAGCTAAAGAATCTTTACGTAGATAATTACTAGTCAGATCATTGGTTAAGTCCAAATAGAAGAACGTACCAATGCCAAGCAAGGCAAAAATCACAGAATACAACCCAGCCTTATTAGAAGGTTTATAAACACGAAGCTTACGCGGAGGTATGGGATTGTAATAGCTATGTTGCTGGAATGAAACAGCTGCTGTTTGGGGAAAACGACGAGTGTCGGAAGTACGCCTTCTCGCGGTGACGCGGGGTTTGAGGTGTTCTCTTGTAGCAATTACCTGTGGAGATGGGAAGGGGTCGCGTCCACCTAAGCGCAGGGTACGTTCGCACCAGGGACAAGTTTCTAGGTGGTTGCTGTAGCGGTGTTGGGGGTTAGTGCTACAGCTAACCAAAGCATCTTCAGCTTCCGCTAAGGCTAATACCCAACTTTGAGCGCTGGGACGTAACAGAGGGTTGCTATGACCATCTTCAAAACAACGCAGGAATAGTTCTTGCAAGCTGGGGTGGAGAATTTTCCAAGGAGGTGCAATTGGGGTAGGAACGTAGGGTACGCTGCGGTTTTGACTGTAGGTAAAATGACCCGCTGCGATGCGTGCTTCGTAGGGTGGTGGTTCACCTGCGCCTTGGTAAATCCCAGAAAAGGGATGAGTACCTTCCATCAATAGTTGGAAGATCAGCACTGCTAAACCGAATAAGTCATGGGGGACAGCGCGATCACACTTGGCAAAGGTTTTATTTTGTAGTTCTGGAGGGGTAAATTCTGGTTTACCAACGGGACAACGATGCACGAAATCGTTGTCAGGGTCGTAAACTTGGAATGAGTCTGTGTCTACAACTGTAACTAAAGCTGTGTCACTGACGAGGATATTTGACTCATTCACATCACCCACACAATAGCCACTGGCATGTAAAGCGGCAAAGGCTGCTGCTAAGTTACGAGCAGTGCGGAGCAGGTATTGATAGCTAAATAAGGGACAATGTTGGCGACGGGTTCTAGGGTTGTAAAAGTCGATGATCGGACGCATACTCCGAATTCGGGGCATTAAAAAGCCGACGATGCGATCGCTACCATCTGCTGCTCGTAAAAGTTCTGTTGGCCAAGCGATGGAGATGTGTCCGAGACTAGCCGTGGGGTTTTCTGGTGGGTGATTGAGCATCACCTCCAGTTTCCGTGCTTGCATCTCAGATGGCTTGTGATAAACCTTCGCCACTGTATTGGCATCCGTTGGCACTGTATAAATACATGCTTCTCCGCCACGTCCTAAACTGACGGTGAGATTAAGATGAACAATTTTTTGGTTGGGAAGATAACGTAGTACCTGCATGATATATTTAATGATAGGGAAGGTGTATGTAATTTTAGATAGCAATAATATTGCTAATCGGTTAACGCCGCAATCACCAGAGTTAGGTCATCGTCTGTGCGTTGGGTAATTCGGTCTGAACGCAGAAATTTCACAAGTTGCTCTTTGGCGATAATTTTGTCCTCCGCACTGGCAACAAAGTCGAACAAGGGAAGAAAGAAGGGTTTGTGAGGCGCGCTTACAGCCATATTCATCGCCAGCAATTGCAATCCATCTGTGAGGACGCCGATGTTGACAACTGACTGACGCGACAGCTTGACCTGCACTTTTTCCATTGCGCCAGGGGAAACCAAAAAAGTGGTTTCATTCATGTATTCGCCGTTGTCAGGCATAGTTAAGGCAATCAAGTTGCCGATGCGATCCTTTGCTACTGCCACTCCATCACCGATCTGCGCCACTGCCACAGTTTCTGGTGTGGCGACTAGAACAATTAAGGTGCTGGCTAAATCCTGGGGTTGTTTATTACAAGCAACAGCTTCTGCTTCTACAGCTTTTCTGGCGGCTAGTATGGCATCAGTTAAGAGCGATCGCACAAAAGCATCATCAACCAAAGTACGTCGGGAAACTTCTTGATGAGCGCAGATGGTTGCCACTGCCGTTTCTGCTGCAACCATTGCTCCGACTTTCCCTAAAATCGCTGAACCCGCGCCATCAGCTGCTGACACCACCAAAACATTCTCAGGCAATATTACAAAGTGGTGAGCGTCCTGACACAGCTGCTTGTTTTTCATATGGCTTGTACCACATACTGATGCGGCAACTACCCGCCATTGAGGTGTCCTTGTTGAAGTTTTCATAAACTAATCTTCTAACAGCTGTGTAAGTACAAAAGATGCAATCTTACATCAAACAGAACCCCAACCAATCGGAGGTAGTGCCACCTGCTCATCTACTTTAGAATGAGAAACCGCTGACATACTGGCAGATAACCAGACAAACAGCTCAACAAAGTTTAATCCCGTTAGCTTTAAGGGGGTACGCACCGCAATTTGACTTAAGCGTGCCATATTAGCATTTTCCACACCTACCGTAAAAAAAGCAACACGTTTATTAACTTCGTCGGCTTGCAGTCTTTTTGCTGCTTGGTCTACTAAGTTATCTGCTTCACCTTGTGGTTCTCCATCAGTAATCATGAATACCCAAGGACGATAGTAAGCAATACCATTGGTACGGTACTGGGCTTTGCGTTCTTGAATCAAGTCCAAAGCTTTGTGGATACCAGCACCCATGTTCGTCAATCCCTGTGCTGTTAGTATAGGCGGATTAAACTGGTCGGCGGTCACGAAGTCTTGTACAACATTGACATGACTATCAAAAGTAACTATTGCTACCTCTACTCTTCGGGAAGCTAAGGAATTTTTAATTAACTCATCCCTAAAACTCAGTAATCCCTCATTTAGGGCATTGATTGCCATACCTTGCATTGAGCCAGAGGTATCCAGTAGTAATACGCAAGGACAACGGGGTTCTGGGTTCTCAGCAAACTCAACGACTTCATCAAGTCTTAATGTATCGGTCATAACTTTTTGTGTTATATTTAACTTCAAACTACTATTTTCCTGGATCTCAAAGTATATAGTTTCTAGCGTTGGTAAGACTACCTAGATGTCTTTGAATTTTAGATAGTTTACTAGTTATAAAACAATTCGCAACTGCCAAATTACGTAAAATTTTTCAAAAATACTCCCTTGGAGTTAGTAATGAAAAAGAGAAGTTACTAAGGTCTGGCATTGTCTGTAGAAGCTTATTTAAAATAACTTATACGTATAATTTACAGAATACAATAACTGCGTAACTGAGCTAACGGGATATTTTAAAGATTTCATGTAGAAGATTCATATTTTAGATAAAAATAATTAAGCATTATTAGCGTTCTCATCAATATTCAGGAAATTTGTATAAAAATACGGAACTAAGTCAAAGCAAAAATATAAAACAGTTGCTGTTACTCAAGTACTTATACAAAATTTAACAACTCTCCTGAGAGTAGCTTTTCTAGCTTGTAAGATATACATGACAAGTAAAAAAAATATTTTTGCAAAGAAATTAGAAATAACAAAATGCAACAATTGCCGAAGAATGCGAATGTACAAGAAAACTGCTATTTTCTCGTAAATTCTCCAAGGAAATGAATAATTACGGCACATTCACAAATCTACATCCTTTAAGTTTGTTAAGACAATTATCCAACTGTTCTGACAGTACTTGTTTACAAGCATTGAGTAACTCAGTTACCTGGTCTATTTTTATCGACCAAGGTAAAATTACATTTGCTACCCATTCCATCGAACCCTTCGATAGACTAGAACGACATTTGCGTCGCCTCAGTCACCGCATTCCTAGCCTGAGTAGTGAAATTCGTGTCCAATTACGTCTGCTATTTGAACCTGATTCTTATAATCAGTCAATAGAATTTCATAGTTCAACTTCTGAAGAATCTATCAGCTATCAACGTCCTTCTGAATATCAAGCTATTTGCTGGTTAGTTAGCCAAAAACATCTCAACCCTACGCAAGCGGCTGTACTGATTCAAGAATTGGCAAAAGAAGTAATTGAATCTTTTTTATTAATCAAGCAAGGTAGTTATGAATTAAAAGAAAATCCAGAGCGAATGCCAATAATTTGTAGACTGGATGTTGGAAAACTGATAGAACGTTGTCAAGGAAAGTTGCAAGATTGGCAGTCTTTTGCACCGCATATTTCATCACCTTATCAGCGTCCATATCTGCGGGTGAAAACCCTAAGTTCACAAACAAATTTACCAGAAATACAGCAAAATATCAGTGAATGGATAAAAGGTTTTAGCCTACGTCATCTGGCAGTAATTATCAACCAAGATGAAATACATGTGCTGAAAACTCTGTATCCTTACATCTTAAATGGCTCAATTTTATTGCATGAACCAGACCCACCTTTTGATAAATTACCGAAAACATTTGAGCAAGAAACAGAAACTAATCATATAAATTTATTAAAAAATCAAGAATTAATAGACATATCATCTATAGAAAATAGTAATACAAAAACTCAAACCAATTCTCAACAATTAGCACAAATCACTCAGGCGAGAAGAAAAAAGTTACAGGAACTCACAAGTCCAATTAACATCAACCCTACTCTACAACAAGCTAATCCTGCTCCTGCAAATATTCGCAAAAAATATAAAATTGTTTCTATAGATGATAGTCCAACATTTCTGAAAGAAATTAGTCGTTTTTTAGAAGAAGAAAATTTCTCTGTAGTTACAATCAGTGATCCGCTCAAAGCAGTCATGGCAGTAATTAGACATAAGCCAGACTTGATTTTATTGGATCTCAACATGGAAGGAATTGATGGTTATGAATTATGTCGCATCATCCGTAATAACTCGATGTTTAAAGAGACTCCGATTGTGATGGTTACAGGTAGTAAGGGAATTATAGATAAAGTTAGAGCTAGATTTGTAGGTGCATCGGGATATTTAACAAAACCATTTACGCGTGCAGATTTACTCAAAATGGTGTTTATGCATTTAACATAAAATGCTTGTCAACAGTTAACAATAAATTATTAATAGCTAATAATTAATAAGTTTGGTTATCAGTGCGTGTCCTAGACAAATTGCTAAAGTTTTATTGATAATTTCGCCTTTGCTGCTCCTCAAGCAGAGTGAGGCATGACTGTCGTCTCGCTTGAGGACTAACAGCGTATCACTATCTGTTAAATTAACGTACCACTCACTTAATTGTGCTATTACTCAAGTATTGACATACTACGGGTTAGTAGGTGTAGTGTTGCTCCGGGATGTACCAGAGTTACCATTAAACCGCTGTGCAACTTGTGCAAATCTATAATCTGTCAATGTACTAGCAGTTTTGAAATGTCTCTCAATGATTGGTAGGCCTTTATTAACAAGAGCTAAGAGAGCCGGATTTTGTCCAAACTGAGCTTCGCGCTGAAATGTCGCTGCATTTTCAAGGTGAGCATTGACTCCTCCCTCGTCCATATACGCTCTGTTAAACTGCTCGTCAGAGAGCTGCTTTAATTGCGTCATGATGGCTTGATATTTAGCACCGGGAACTGTTGGAAGAGTAACCTTCACTTGGGGAGCGATTCGCGTTAATTCACTTTTTACCTGCTGTTGCTCGTCAATCTCTGCCTGCGCGAACTGCTTCACTTCTGGGTTAGTTGCTCTCTGTAATGCCAATTCGCCAAGCATGATGTTTGCTATGCCTGCTTCGGCAGCATTAATCATGTATTGCCTGTCTATAGCATTAATCTGATTGCTGGGTACAGATGTAGGTTGGCTCTTTTGAGCAAAGGCTGAATACCCTAATGATGTAAATAATCCGACTGCAACCAGGACGATCGCTACTACGATTTTTTTCAGCATCTTGTTTTTTTGCAATTATTTCACTTGTAATTTGAAAAATCTGGGCGTCGATACGCTTACTTTCAATGGTGGTTGCATTCTTAGAGAATTCCTCTCTTGAGGTATGTTCAATCGCTCTATTCATATTTAGGTAAAGTAAAGCAAGATGAATGTATCGCCAGTCCGAGCAGTTGAAAACAAGAGTGGATGAAATTGCTTTTTCTAAATCCATGAGGAATCCTGTCGATTAATTCTAAAATAGTCTTTGCATTCTGAATTTCAGATCTGATTTCGCACAAGCACACATTCCATGCGTATTTCTCTTAAATGGCTGCGGGAACTAGTTGAGGTAAAACTAGCAAGCGAAGAATTAGCAGAAACCCTGACAATGGCAGGGTTTGAGGTAGAAGATATTGAAGATCGCCGCACTTGGGCTAATGGTGTTGTGATTGGGAGAGTGCTTGAGCGCCAACCCCATCCCAATGCTGATAAATTAAGTGTTTGTCAAGTTGATATCGGTACAGGAGAAACTCTAAATATTGTCTGTGGCGCCCCCAATGTCCGGGCAGATATTTATGTACCAGTTGCTACAGTAGGTACTTATCTACCAAATATTGATTTAAAAATTAAACCTGCAAAACTGCGTGGTGTCCCATCTAATGGCATGATTTGTTCCTTAAAAGAACTGGGTTTGCCAAGCGATGTAGACGGCATTCATATTTTTACCCAAGAGAATCTGCAATTGGGTAGTGATGTGCGTCCCTTGTTGGGGTTGGATGACGTCATTTTGGATGTGACTGCTACTGCTAACCGTGCTGATGCTCTAAGTATGGTGGGTATAGCCCGGGAAGTTGCAGCGCTGACGGGTGCAAAATTGACGATTCCTGAGCCTGGTGAAGTTTTAGTTCCCCAAGGTGCAGGAAATTTAGCTATTAAAGTAGCTGATACGCAAGCTTGCCCTACCTATATCGGTACAGTAATTGAACAGGTAAAAATTGCCCCTTCTCCTGATTGGTTACAACAGCGTTTGCGGGCTGCGGGAGTCAGGCCAATTAATAATGTAGTGGACATTAGTAACTATGTATTGTTAGAATGGGGACAGCCACTACACGCATTTGATCACGATCGCCTCGTTTCTATAGCTGGCAGTGAAAAACTAGCCATTGGTGTCCGCTTTGCTAACGCCGGAGAAACCCTCAAAACCCTAGACGGGCAAACTCGCACCCTCTCCACCCAGAACTTGCTGATTACCGCTAACGATCAACCTGTTGCTTTAGCTGGTGTGATGGGTGGTGAAGAAAGCGAAGTCCATGAAGGTACGCAAAATCTGGTATTAGAAGCAGCTTTATTTGATTCCGTAGTCATTCGCCGTTCTTCCCGGAGTGTGGGGTTAAGAAGTGAATCTTCGGCTCGATACGAACGGGGTATAAATAGTGCTGGCTTGGAAATAGCAACACGCCGCGCCTTGACTCTAATTACCGAACTTGCCCAAGGAAGTCTGGTGACTCAGGAAATTTCGGACAGCCGCCCTGATCCATCAACGTGGACGCGTTCGATTGAACTACGTTTAGAGCGGGTGAATCAGGTGTTGGGGCCTGTTGATTTAGGTGAACAACCCGGAGAAATACAAGCTGAAGATGTAGAGCGTACTCTCACGGCATTGGGGTGTCAACTCAAGAGTGCAGGCGATCGCAAATGGACAGTGACAGTACCACCCTACCGTTACCGTGACTTAGAACGGGAAATTGATTTAATCGAAGAAATTGCCCGTCTCTACGGCTATAATCGTTTCTGCGACACTCTGCCAGAAAAGTCAGCAGCAGGTTATCTGCCTTTTGATGTAGACATAGTGCGTCAGTTACGCGCATGTTTCCGGGCAGAAGGTTTGACAGAATTAATGCACTACTCCCTAGTCAAGCCAGGAGAAGATAGACAAATAGAGCTAGCAAATCCCTTATTTGTAGAGTATTCAGCCCTACGTACAGATTTGCTTTCTGGGTTGATTGATGCTTTTGTGTATAACTTAGAACAAGGCAATGGGGCGCTGAACGGATTTGAAATTGGGCGAATTTTCTGGCAAGAAGAAAACGGCTTGCAAGAAGCAGACGCCCTAGCGGGGATTTTGGGGGGCGATCGCAGATCTAGCAAGTGGACAAGTAGTGGGCGTGAGCAACCCATGACTTGGTACGAAGCCAAAGGCATCTTGGATAGTGTTTTTCAGCGCCTGGGTTTGGAGGTGGAGTATCAACCAGATTGCCGTGACGGGCGTTTGCATCCAGGTAGAACCGCCTCTTTGTGGATTCGGGGTAATAGATTGGGTATCTTTGGGCAGTTACATCCCCAACTACGACACGAAAGAAGTTTGCCAGAAGCAGTTTACGTATTTCAACTAGATTTAGATGTGCTGTTAGATGCACTAGATCAAGATGAAATCATCGTACCCACTTTCAAACCTTATTCTACCTATCCAGCTACAGATAGAGATATTGCCTTCTTTGCATCAATTAAGGTGACAGTTGCCGAAATTGAAAAAGCAATTACTAAAGCAGGTAAAGATTTACTCGAATCTGTAGAACTGTTTGATGAATACCGTGGCGAACATGTACCGCAAGGACAACGGAGTTTAGCATTCCGCCTCATTTATCGAGCCAGCGATCGCACTCTCACTGATGCAGAAGTTGAACCCGTGCATCAAAAAGTCCGTGATACATTGGTCGAAAAATTTGGTGTTGCTTTGAGAAGTTAATTATTAGTTGTTAGTTGTTAGATGTTAGTTGTTTGGATCATCTCAGTCAAATCCAAACAACAACCAACAACCAACAATCAACATCAGTCGTTAGATGTTAGTTGTTTGGATCATCTCAGTCAAATCCAAACAACAACCAACAATCAACAATCAACATCAGTCGTTAGATGTTAGTTGTTTGGATCATCTCAGTCAAATCCAAACAACAACCAACAATCAACAATCAACAACCAACAATCAACAAATATGACTAAATACATCATGTGGGGGACTTACTGTGAAGATGTCCTCGAGAAACGTGCCCCTTATCGTCAAGCTCATCTGGATGGATTAGCAAAACAAAAAGAATCTGGCGTGCTAATTACTATTGGCCCCACCAAAGATTTAACTAAAGTTTTTGGTATTTACGAAGCTGACAACGAAGATACTGTCCGTCAATTAGTAGAAAATGACCCCTATTGGCAAAACGGAATTTGGACTGAATACTCTATCAAAGAGTGGATTCAGGCATTTTAAATATTATGGCAAAAGGTAGTAGACAGGGGTGTATTGTTGAGAATGCAGAAGCTTGAAGGAACAAATTATCTCTAAAATTCTTCTACTACCTCACTTTTTTGTACGGTTATCATGAAAGATTTCTCATGCAAAAAAACTTGCTATTGCCTAGACTAAAAATATGGTCAAACAAAACTGTCTCAACTTTGACTGTTTGTAAATCACTAAATATTGAGTTGAGAAGGTAGGTCTATGAACAAGATTTTGAAACGCACATTTTTACCCGGCTTATTGGCTACAAGTTTAGTAGGTGCTAGCTTTGTTCCCGCTAAACCTGCTGCCGCTGATGAGTACATACTACAAGATATCGGTATTGGAGCCGGTGCTGGTGTAGTCTCTGGCGCTATTAGAGGACGCGGTTCTGTTGTCAACAATGCTATCAAGGGTGCGGCGTCTGGTGCTGCTGTCAACGCCGTTCATGGTACTAGACGTCAGTACAAAAACCGTCAAAACCGTAACGTGGTTCAAGATGTTGGAGTCGGCGCAGCTGCGGGTGCAGTAACTGGTACAATCCTTCGTGGTAACACCAGACATGTTGTTGGTGATGCCATTGATGGTGCAGCCGCAGGTGGAGCAATTAATGTCCTCACCAATGGCAAAAGGCAATAATTCATTGGTAAAAGGGTAATGCAAAAGGAGTAAAGGTGTGAATTTACTCTTTTCCTTCACCCTTAAGCGAACCCTGTTGGGGCTGCACTCTATATTTTTTGTGCAAATTGGTGTTAGTTTTCTTCTGCTGCTGGTAGAGGGAATCTTTCACCAGCTAAATAGGCATCTAAATTTTGTTGGAAGTAAAGCCAAGAAGTCATGTCTTCGACATCCAAAAAGGATTTCGGAGCATTTTTGTATAGAGGTACACGAGTATTGATTTCGTCTTTGAGTAGTTGCGGTAATTCCTCGAAGTCTTTTACCTTGCTACCATAAGCACTGTAGATGAGATAACCTGAGCGATCGCCCATTTTCATCCAAGGCAACCATTGACCAATCCTATCCCAACTTAGTCTCAGTTGAGAAACTGAAGGTAATTCCAAATTGAATAAATCTGTGTTGGGAACAGTAATTTTAAATAACTCTGCGGCTTGATAAGTAGGTTGGGGACTAAATTGGGCTAATTTCGCATCTTCTACTAAGGGGTTGGGATAGGTAGGAAAGATATCAAATACAAAAGTTGTACTCTCATCATCTACCTGGGCTGGAAACTTGCCTTTAAAATGACCTTGTACTGGGTTATTCGCAACGTGCATTACTGGAACTGTTTCCCCCGTCCAGGGATTATCCCATGTATGCAAAATCTCTTCTGTTTCAGGGTTGAGGTAATAAGTCAATTCTCTAGAGGTAAAGTCCCAGCTACCCGCCTCAGTGGGAATACATCTGCTCACACTCATGCCAACCATTTTAAATAAGAGTGTGCGTTTTTCACCTGGAACAAAAGCATATATTTTACCTGTCCAGCTTAAAAAGCTTGATTCAGCAGGATCAAGTGAACAGCGAGTTTTCACCCAGTATGAGGCTTCTAATTCTTGATTTTGGGCAACCATTTTGTGGCTCCTTACTACTTATTAAACAATACCTTTTTAGGTGAAGGTTTTGTTCCAGTACACTTTATGGGTAAAACTTGAGTGTTTTTAAACGCAGAGAGAAGTTTGAGCGGAGGTTTCCTCCGTTCGCGTAGACGCGCTAGCGGCTTCTCGTAAGAGTAGCGTCCCGGAGGGAACTTCAAAGCTTCGGTGGGGACGCAAAGGAACGCGCAGAGGGTCGCAGAGTTTTCGGAAGTTAACTAAGTTTTTGTGTAATATTTTACTCAGTTAGTTCGAGATACTCAAGTTAAACTGTTGAGGGTGATTTGATATTTTTTCTTGGAGTTGATAATTAGTGATGATTAATTCTTTTCCTTTGGCTGCTTCACTTTGTTTATAGTTATTCATCCCATACTGTAATTCCCATGCATAGATATTCATTGATTTAAAATTATCTCTGATTTGGGGAGAATCATCATAGGTTATCAGCCAATTATGATGGCATTTTTGCACTGTTTCAGCAAATTTTTGATGGTCAAAAGAAGTGTGTAAGTTACCAGCTTTACCATAAAGTTTTGATTTAGTAGCAACAAAATAAGGAGGATCTAAAAACAGAAATACTTGTTCACCTTCTGGAATTAAAAGCTCAGTGTAATCTAAGTTAGTAATTTTGATGTCATCTGTTAGAATATTTTCTAATTTTTCTAAACGTTCAATTGATGAGTAAGTAAATCTTTTATGAAAAGCTTCTTGTGAAAATCCACCTGATTCAACAGTGCCAGAAAAAGTAATTCTATTGAGGACGAAAAAACGCACTGCCCTGTCAAGTTCAGTTAAATCGCTTGTAGATTCTATGCTAGTCAATTTTTGAAATAATAATCTACCGTCTGTATAGTTATCTTTTATAAAACGGACTTGTTTAACTAGCTGAGATAAATTTGTTTGAGCAACTTTCCAAAAACAGTATAGTTCAGGGTTTAAATCGTTAATCCAATATTTTCGGTTTGGAAACTTTTGTTTTAGGTATATAAATACAGAACCACCACCTACAAAAGGTTCTCGAAATTCAGCAAAATTATCTGGTAAGTATTTAACTATTGTATTTAATGCTTTGGATTTGCCACCAGGATAACGGAGCGGGCTTTTCAACATAAAATATTATCAATAAATTTTTAACTCTTGAAAAAACCACTTGAGTTTATTCGCATGCAATTTACCATCACTGCGAACCCCACTACACACATCTAATCCAAATGGGCCTACTTGTTGAACAGCCAAAGCTACATTTTCGGGTTTTAGTCCTCCTGCTAAGAAGATTGGTATGTTTAGTTTTTTACGAATTACGGCGCTTAAATTCCAGTTGTGGATGCGTCCTGTACCTCCCAATTCTTTTACCAATAGTGATTGGTTGCCAGAGTCTAGAAGAATCGCATCTACATGGGGTGCGACAGCGATCGCTTCTCGGATAGATTCTTCTGTACTCACATGAATAACTTGCACTATCGAGATTCCAGGCAAAGACCGGCGGATGTTTTGGTAAGTTCCAGATGCTAAGCGATCGCATATTTGCACAGTATTTGTACCGCAGTATCTTAATTGTTCTATAATTTCCTGGGCATCTTGGCTAGAAGTTAACAAAAAGGTAGCGATTGGTGGCGGAACTGAAGCGGCAATTTCTGCTATTTTCTCAAAACTGAGAATACCAGGACCACTAGGCATTGTTGAAACTAAACCAAGAGCAGATGCACCGCAATTAATAGCAGTCCATGCTTCCTCAATTTGGTATTTTTGTTATTTCCATTGTTCCAATTTATGTTTGATGTAAATTTCAACTGTGGCGAAATCATGTTTTAAAAAATCGACCACCGATACACACAGATGCACACAGATAAATTTGCTAATTGGTGATTGCTACTTGGAAATGAGTTAGTTATCTTCTCCAATTACCTATTTATTACCCTTGGAGGTAAGTTCTAATCAGATTCTTCTAAGTTGTTAAGAGCCTGGGTATTATTTGATTGATAATGTTTCTCTCCTACCTTCTTGATTGTCAAAATGACGAAACAGAAAAATCCAAATTGGTAGAAAACTATTAATAGCGATTAGCCGCACAACATGGCCTGCTGTAACGATTTCTACATTATGATCTAATGTCAAAGCAACTAAGATAATTTCCGCAGATCCTCCAGGTGCTGTCACCAACAGACAAGTTAGCCAATCCCAAGACGTTAATTGCATGGCAAGTAAAGTAGCGGCTACCCCAGCAGCAAGAGTCATCGCAACTGAAATGATGGCGTATCCTATAGTTCGTTTTGGGAAAGTAGGTTTTTCACCCCAATACTCACCGATAGTAATTCCCAGCAACATTTGACCTAGTAACTTAATTACAAGTGGTGGGGTAAAAGAGATATCATCTACAAAAGGTAGCCAATTGACAATTGGATTAAATGCCATTCCTACTAGTAATGAAGCAAAGAAAGGGGCAGCAGGAACTTTCAGTAATTTCGCTATATAAACTGCTAATGTGCTGATTACCAACACCAATAAGAGTAACTCAAAAGAGTATGACTCGACAGTAGAGGATATCGGTGGTTGAACTGAGGTATGATTTGTAGCTCTAGCTATTAAGGGTATGAGAAAAACTACGCTTGTTACCCGGAGTGCTTGTACTAATGCCACCAAAGTGACATTTTTATTGTAATCTGCGGCAATAGCTGACATTACCCCCACACCGCCAGGAACTGTAGCTAGCATTGCTGTCAAAAGATTGGTTTTGCTCAAACGGGAATAAATGTAGCCAATGCAACCTCCACAAACTAGTAAAAACAAGGTGAGGCAAACAAAAACTGGAACACCGGCACTAATATTGGCTAAATTAGCATGGGCATTAGAAGTGCCGATAGTTATGCCCACTAACATCATTCCAATCTCTCTAGCAGTCCGGTTAGGTTTGGGCAAATAGTTATAAACAACTCGGGATGTCTGAAATACCGCCGCACCAGAAATAATTCCGCCAAAGATCCAAGCAATGCCACCAAAATTGAAGTGAAACAGAGCAAAACCAAAGGGTATAGCCAAAACTAGCTCTGCACTTAGGATCTGGAGTTGCTTGATAAATTGCTGTTGTTGGCTAACACTAGGATTCGTTGTCGTACTATCCTCCTGATGAGGAACAACAAGTGAAGTACCCACCACTGTATGCGAAGCATACGTGGGGGCTTCGCCTCTCATTCGCCGTCGCTCTGTTGGGCGTATCTATTGCTAGATACCCGGAACTAAATCCGTTCTGAGTCTTATACAGCGTCTCTCGGTTTGCACCGTTTATCTCCGAGTGTGGGAGAACCCGCGCAGCCACCCTGCTTCCCAAGGCAGTGATTTGTTTTCAAGAATTCACATGGAGTGTGCTATGCATCCCAGCGGCAAATTCTTTTCCCTGATCTACCGATTTATCTGCGGCAAGAGGAGGCAGTGCGTTAGGCGGGTTCCCCGACAGTCCCGCACCTGCCGTTCATACCTCTACTTTGAAGTTAGCCTGTCTGTTCAATACGGTCAGGTGGGTCGTTGACCATTTATATACTAGCATTTGACGACTCCTCACCCACCCCACTCCAAGAGTCAGCCTAACGGTTGATATCATGCGGAGGTGCATTCGTCGTCCGCCAGAGCAATCTCACCACTGAACGGAGTACCGTTACAGTGGGGGACTTACGGCGAATTAGTTAACAAGTGTTTCTTAAATCGACTAGTAATCAAACTAGCGCGATCGCACAACACATGCATCTGTGAAAATTGTTATTTGTTGGTTGTTTGTTGTAGAGACGTGCCATGGCACGTCTGTACAGTAGTTAGTGGTTGGTTGTCTCCCCATCACCCCACCACCCCATCACCCCACCACCCCATCTCCCCACTCCCCCTACTCTCCCTCACTCCCCACACCAAACTGCTGCTCAAGTTGCAAATACTTAGGAACACCCATGAGTTCTTGAAAATCTCGGAAGCTAACCAACTCATGTAAATTAGCTGTGGTTCCCTGTTCCTTCAACTGACTTAGACAAGCAGTCATTACCTTTGCGACTGCTAGTAAGGTTGTAAGTGGGAAAAATACTATCTTAAAGCCTAGTTTTTCTAACTCGGCGGCAGAAAGTGAGGGGGTTTTGCCGCCTTCAACAATATTGGCTACCAAAGGCACATCACCAAAATTAGAAGCTATAGTTTGCAGTTCCTCCACAGATTGAGGTGCTTCTACGAATAACACATCTGCCCCAGCCTCAACATAAGCACGACCACGCCGCATAGCTTCTTCTAATCCTAAAGGAGCGCGAGCATCAGTGCGAGCAATGATCACCAAACTGCTATCACCCCGTGCTTGGACTGCTGCTTGAATTTTGCCGACATGTTCTTTCATCGGAATCACTCGCTTACCCTCAAAGTGACCGCACTTTTTTGGCCACTCTTGGTCTTCTAAAATTATCCCCGCCAGTCCCAACTGCACCGCATCTTGAACTGTGCGAATTACATTCAAGACATTACCATAGCCAGTATCCATATCTGCGATTAGAGGAATACTTATACTTCTAGCAATTCGCCCCACACTATAGAGCATTTCAGTTGCAGTTAGAAAACCGTAGTCAGGCAATCCAAGAGTAGATGCAGCAATACCAAAACCACTAGTTGCTACAACATTAAAGCCTAGTTTTTCTACTAACTTAGCTCCTAAACAGTCATAAACGCCAGGAATGATAATAATACCTGGACTCTCTAGCAAATCTCGCAGTTTTGTTGCAGAAGACATTACTTTCAGCCTTTTTCTACAGTAGTATAATTGTTAACTTTTCTACTAAGACTCCGCGTTCCTCTGCGTTTAAATCATAGCCAAAAGTAATTTTCAAGGAGATTTTTTTTCAAAGACAGCCGCTAACTGAACTGTAAAAGTGGAACCTTCGGAAGGTTTGCTTTTTACAGAAATAGAGCCACCACAGCCTCGTAGTAGTTGCTGTACAATTGTTAAGCCCAAGCCTGCACCACCAGGATCTTCTGATGGTAGGGGGCGCACACGATAAAAGCGGTCAAAAATTTTGGGAATTTCGCTTTCGCTAATACCGATACCACTATCACGAAATTCTAATTGAACATAATCGCCCTGAGGCCTTCCCCACACCCAAACTTGGCCTCCATTGGGAGTGTATTTGATACTATTGGAAAGTAGATGAATGACAATTTGCCTCAGTCCTCCACTGACACACCAAACAGCAGGGAGTTCTGTAGGTACGGTGTAGGCTAGCATAATGCCTTTTTCTTGTGCTAAAGGCTGGTAGGTACTAACTACTCCAGGTACAATGTCTGCTAAGTATACTGCTTCTAAGTTCATTGCTTCCAAATTGCGCTCGATTTGTACCAGTTCCAATACACCATGAATGAGGGAATTTTGGCGATCGCATTGGGTGTTGAGCATTTGGGAATAGCGCTGGCGCTGTGGATTTTTCAGACTAGGCGAATTTAATAGACTTAAGGCAGTCTTCATGTGCGTCAGAGGTGTACGCAGTTCATGACAGACGTTGCTTAAGAATTCGTCTTTGAGTTGCAAACTATTGTGTAGTGCTTGTTTTTGCTGTTCTATTTTGGCAATCCGTTTAGAAACAATTTCGCGGCTAATTTCATCTTGGCGTTGGAGTTGCTTTGTCAACAATTGACTCATTAGTGCTGGTTCAGACACACCTGCACAAATCAAATGATTTGGTGCGATCGCCGAGCCTTCTGGCACTATTGCCTGTTTGATGCCGTCTAATACCTGCTGAATTATCTTTGGTTCAAAAGTAGATATAGTCAATAAAGTTTTATGATTTTTAATGGCTCGTTCAGCCACTATTAAGCTGCAAAAGTTGGCTGATAACACTATCAAAAAATATTCTCGCCGTCTCTGATTTGGCAACAATTGCAGACCTTTTTGAGATGGGGAAAATGGTTTGATTTTTTCTCTATCCATTCCCCCTATTCCTACCTCCCCAACATGGCAATGATAAACAACCCCAGAATTCTCTATCTGCTGTTGGTAATGCTGAATTTCTGAATGCCAAATTTTTCCTGGTGGCAGCTTTACCCATAAAGTCGCTGGAATTTGCTGTTCTATTAGTAAGTCAATTTGTGACTTCAATAGTGATAGCAAAATAGCAGGAGTAGCAGACATAATTGGAGGAGGCGTTTGTACATCCAAAGCCAGCTGATATATTGATAGTTCCCGAACCAGAGAAACATTCATTTGTCATTTGTCATTTGTCATTTGTCATTTGTCATTTGTCATTTGTCATTGGGCATGGGGCATTGGGAAGAGACTTGTTAAATAATTCTCCCTTGTCCTCCTTGTCCCCGATCCCAATCCCCGATCCCTTATTTCTAAGCTTTAGCCCTTAGCCTTTCGTCTAATGCGTCGCGTGCGTGTTCTCTGTCATCAAAGTGGATTTTTTCGGTTCCGAGAATTTGGTAATCTTCGTGACCTTTACCAGCTAGCAAAACACCGTCTCCGGGTTGTGCTTCTAAAATAGCACTACGAATGGCAGTAGCGCGATCGCAGATTACTATTGGCTGAACTGTTTCCGGTATTCCTGCTAAGATGTCTTGTAAAATCCGCTCGGGATCTTCAGTACGGGGATTATCGGATGTTACGACTGATACATCAGCTAGTTCAGCGGCTATTTTACCCATTTTTGGACGCTTAGTCCTATCTCTATCTCCTCCGCAACCAAACACACAAATCATCTTACCAGGAATAAATGGACGCGAAGCTTTGAGCAAGTTCTCTAAGCTATCAGGAGTGTGAGCATAATCTACGATGACGCTGATGTCCTGTTGTGGATTTACCTGTACTCTTTCCATGCGCCCGGGAACTCCCGGAAACTCCGGTATTGTAGATACCACCAATTCTAAATCTAAACCTAAGTGTAAAACTGCTCCTACTGCTGCCAAAAGATTTTCGAGATTATATTGACCGACTAGGGGTGAACGAAAAGTAGCATCACCTTTTGGTGTATGCAGTTTCCCGCTAACACCATTTGGTTCGTAACTTAAATCACTCATCCATAAGTCAGCAGTGGAATTGCTAACACTATAACTCCAAACTTTATCTGCATCTAAAGATGCAATTAATCGCTGCCCGTAGGCGTCATCGGCGTTAATTATTGCCCGCCCTTTGAGATAATCAGAATTAAATAGTAAAGCTTTTGCCGCGAAATAATCTTCCATGTCGCGGTGGAAGTCAAGATGGTCTTGGGTAAGGTTACTAAATACCCCAACTTCAAATTGGCAACCCATGACTCGTCCTTGGGCCAAGGCGTGGGAACTAACCTCCATCACACCATACTCATTACCAGCGGCTATTGCTGCTGCTAGCTGGTGTTGCAGTTCGACTGCAAATGGTGTGGTGTGAACAGCAGTTTGGGTAAACCCCGGCCAACGAGTATAGAGAGTACCCATTAAAGCTGTAGGTTTATTTGCTTGATTCAGAAAATATTCAATCAAATGGGTAGTTGTGGTTTTGCCGTTTGTACCTGTGACGCCCACCAGTTTAAGTTTTTGCCCTGGATAGTCATAAAAAACTTTGGCTATTTGGGCACAGGCTTTTGTCATATCTGTGGCGGTAATCACACAAGCCTCTGGTGTGGGAGGGTGTTTTTGTGCTGCATGAGGAGATATAATTGCCGCTAAAGCGCCCGATGCGATCGCGCTTTGCCAAAAGTCACCACCGTCAACCCGGGTTCCGGGCATACCAATAAACAAATCTCCTGGACTGGTAGCATGGGAATTTGTTGTTAATCCTGTTACCTCACTATCCATTGCTGGATGTTCAGGTAAATGCAAAATCCCTTCTACAGTAGCTAATAACTCCCGCAGTTTCATGTTGTGAACCTCTTCAAAAAAGGGACTACAGACTAGGGAAAGAAATTTTAGATTTTGGATTTGGGATTTTGGATTTATGCAAAATCCCAAATTGCTAGTTTCTAGTCTCTAGCTTCAAGTTCCTAACCCATAGCTTGCGCTTTATTCTGCACTATTTTCCTTTTTATACAAAGAGTTATAGATACTTCCGGAGTAAATTTTCCAACTGCTGCACTGATGCACGGGGAGAAGGACGGGGTATGAGTTGCATACTCTCTTCTGTGTTGGTGGGATGAGCATCCTGTGCGCTATTTGCTCGATGGGCTAAAAACAAGACAGGAATCTCATATTGGTAAGCCTCAAACCAATCGTCACGGGTAGTAATATCTCGAACTTCTAGCTGTAAAGACGGGAAATTTCCCATCTCTACAATTTGTTCTAATTTTTCCTGCAAACCTTCACACAAATGGCATCCTGGTTTACTATATAAGATTAGTCGCATTTGTTTATACCAATTTTGACTTTCCCAAGCAACAAACTTTTATTATTGTGCTTGCTAGAAGTAATTTTGCAAAATTCAAAAATCTTGATATTTCAGTTGCAACTAAAACGCAGAGGGGCGCAGAGTATTTTTTCGCTACGAATCAATGAAACGCTGTAATTAGTTGGTAAGACTTTGATTTCTGGCTGGAGCTATTTTTATTTAAAGTCTGAGAAGGGATCAAGAATAAACAATGGATACTTTCCTAGTATCCAGGTCATAACGAGCGCCAACAATTTTGAGCTTATTTTGACGAACAAGTCTAGATAAAGTTGTTGAATTCTCTTGTAATTTGTTTGCTTGGTATTTAATGTTGGCTATAACTGCATGATCTTGTAAATTTTTTGTAGTCAGTTTTGTTGTTTCTACAGCTGGTTTGATACGTTCAACTATTAAGCCCATTCTGCCAGAAACGGGTTTATCTTGAAGTGCTTTTGTGACTGCACCGCATCTTTTGTGACCCAAAACTACTATTAGTTGGGAACCCAAGACTGCGGTAGCGTACTCTAGGCTACCTATAACGGTGTCACAGACAACGTTACCAGCTACTCGCACTACAAATAAATCTCCCAATCCTTGATCGAAGATAATTTCTGCTGGGACTCGAGAATCTGCACAGCCCAATATAGCAGCAAAGGGATACTGGGCTTGGGCAACCTGTCGTATATGTTCTAGAGATTGATCGGGGTATTGACGCTTTTGCTGTACAAAGCGTTGATTTCCATCGAGTAGACGTTTTAAAGCTTGTTCAGGATTAACCGGGTTGCGATTGGCTGCTATGGCATCAGCCAAAGTTGTTTTGGGGGCGATCGCTTGCTTGACATTGGCAGAAATGTCACAACCAGCAACAGTGGCCATCATCCCAACGCTTCCCACGCCTGCCAGTTTCAGGAAATGACGACGTCCAACAAATCCATTAATTCGACTCATTCATTTAGCTCAATAATGGAATCTACCTGCTTAAAGCTTGATTTGCTCAGGAAGATAACAATTTTTCTAGCTTTCAAGAGTAGGCATTGCAACGATTTAAGAGTTATTTAATTTTCATTAAAAAAGGTGTAAAGGTATAAGGATGTAAGGATGTAGAAAAATCAGTAGATTTAATTAAGTGCAATTACTGGAATAAAATTATGTATTTATTGAACTTCTTGAATTTTTCATTTTTTATTCGGAATTACTTCACAGTTATAGGATTGTAATTAACTGTAATTAAAGCCAAAATCGGGATAGGCAAACATGTGGAAAATTCTTGAATACTGGAAACTATGCGAGTATATCAAGAAACAAAAATCCAGGGTGCGTGTCTCATAACTCTATTACACTACTTAAGTAATCGTTCATGATCCGACAATCTGCTTTTGGCACTGCTTTAAGTATGCTTGTCCTTGCTGGTGGGTTAACAACCACTTCACTAGGTCACACTTCAACAAAAAAATTGCTGGCACGTCAAGCGTTACTGAGTCCATCATCTCAGGTTGCATCTACTGTGACTTTCAAAACCACTGATTTGGAAAAATCAGTTTTTGATCGAATTAATCGATATCGGATTTCTCTGGGTCTAAAAAAACTAACTCTAAATGCGAATATCTCTAAACAAGCAAGAATTCATAGTCAAAATATGGCTAGAGGTAAAGTCCCATTTAGCCATCAAGGATTTGAAAAACGAGTGAATGCAATTCCTATTCGCTACACAAGTGCAGCCGAAAATGTTGCTTACAACCAAGGATATAGCGATCCAGCAGCAGAAGCTGTTAGTGGCTGGATCAAAAGTCCTGACCATTTGATCAACATTAAAGGCAATTATAATCTGACTGGAATTGGTGTTGCGACTAATAGTAAAGGTGAAGTCTATTTGACACAAATTTTCATTCGGAATCGATAGATGGTTGGTTGTTGATTGTTGATTGTTGGTTGTTAATTGATTCCTACTAACTACTAACTAACAACTACAATAATGTAGTGTCTAACGGGATTTTTCTCCCACAGACACTGCATTTATGGTTGTAACAATTCATGGAATTACAAGATTTTCAAGTTTGCGATCGCGATCTGAGCGATACTACCCTATCCCATTATTTACAAGCTGAGGCGATCGCTGTTGATACAGAAACAATGGGATTAATACCGCAGCGCGATCGCTTATGCTTGGTACAACTGTGCAATAGCCAAGGACAAGTTACTGCCCTCCGGATTGCTAAAGGACAAACCACAGCCCCTAACCTGAAAAAATTGCTAGAAGCAGCGAATATCGTTAAGGTGTTTCACTTTGCCCGTTTCGATATTGCTACTTTACGTTACAATCTCGGCATTCACGCCAATCCAGTTTTTTGTACCAAAATAGCTAGTAAATTAGCCCGTACTTACACGCCACGTCATGGGTTGAAAGATGTGGTACTAGAACTAGAACAAGTAGAATTAGATAAAAGCTCCCAAAGTTCTGATTGGGGAAACCCTACTCAACTTACGGAAGCTCAACTTAGTTATGCTGCTAACGATGTGCGCTACTTACTCAAAGTTCAGCAGAAATTAATCGTGATGCTGGAACGAGAAGAACGTTTGCAGTTAGCTCAAGAATGCTTTCAATGCTTACCGACTATTGTCTCCCTGGATTTGTTGCAATTCAAGGATATATTTGAACATTAATCAAATAGTCAATTGTCAATTGTCCATTGTTTACCGACCATTGACGATTGACTATTGACCATTGACTAATATCTATACTTCTTTTTCTGCTTGTTCAGTGTGTTCTTTCATCCGATCCACAACATTGTATGCACCAGCACTGGGAAGAACTTGTGCTTCTACAACACCTTCAGTTGCACCACCAATTGCTTTCCATGCAGGTAAACCGCCTCTAAGTTCAGATACATGTTCAAAGCCAGCGTTTCTCAACAGCTGTGCGGCTTGGGCTGTTTCTTCATCATTGCTACCGTAAACGTAGATATCACGGCTTTTTGCGATGGTTGCTGTAGCCCGATCTACCAATTCATTTAATGGCATTGGCATTGCGCCTGTAATGTGCCCTTGGTTGTGAACTTGGCGATCGCGCACATCTAGAATTGTTAAAGCAGGTTCTCCCCACTCTAAACGAGACTTCAATACATGCGCGTCAGACTGTGATTCAATTGGGGGTTGGGAAGGAATAATATTTTCTACAATTTTGTTATCCATAATTTTTCCTCGTTCATTAGATTAAGCACTTACCAAAGCCTGAGAATACCAAGACGTGAATAGACGAGGCATCCTCCGGATTTGAGTCTCCCAGTACTTATGCAGAATTTGATTGACTGACCAAAATGTACCTAAAAAACCTACTAAAATTTCTCTTTCTTGGGAATGAAGCTGATAAATTTATGCCTATCTATCTAAAGGTATATTGCTTTTTTTAAAATATCTTCGTACTGATTTGCATTAATTTCGTAGTGTTTTTAAACGCAGAGGAACGCGGAATTTGGCTATAGTGATTTCACTATGAATTTATGCAATTTTTTACTGAGTGAGTTTGTAGATAAATTTTAATATTTAACCTAGTCTTAATCTTTGGCAACATATAATACATTAACATCTTTTATACTCAAATGCTTTACTAAATAAACTTTTTCATGTATGGCAATTTCTAAAAATCCTAATCATTTGGGTTTGATCAGTTTTTTTGAAAAACTTGATCCCCAATCAAAATTAGTATTTCTTAGCCTTGGTTTTGCCAGCGTTGGTTTGGTCTTATTTATTATCTGGAATATAATTGTCCGCCTCAATGCTCCCCAACTTACTCTAGCTGCGGGAGATCCAGAAGGAGAAAGCTATATTATTAGCGAAGCTATTCAAAAGGTCGTACAAAAAAACTCTAACATTAACATTAAATTAGTTGCAACAGGCGGTACAACACAAAACTTAGAAATGCTACAGGAAGGAAAAGCTAATTTAGTAACGGCTCAAGCAGATGTGATTGGGCAAGAAATGGATCTGATTGAAAGCCGTCAATCTCAGTCAGCAACTTCTCAAATTAAATCTTCTCCACGGGCTGTGGCAGTCTTGTATCAAGATTTGTTTCAATTAGTTGTTAGGGATCCTAATATTAAGAAATTTGAACAACTCCGGGGTAAAACTATTGCTTTACCTGCTAAAGGTGGACAATATAAATCTTTTTTGAAAATTGCTGAACATTATGGTTTGGTCAAAAAAGATAAACCAGATGTGATTATTTTAGGTTCACGAAGTAATTATTACGATGATAGGCAAGCAGAAGAAGACTTTAAATCAAAAAGAGCAGATGCACTATTTCGTGTCCGCGCTTTAGGTAATCTTGGTATTGCCAAGCTTGTCCAAGATCAAGATGGGCGCTTGCTACCAATTGCCCAAGCACAAGCAATGAAAATCAAGTATCCTGCCTTTGAAAGTGCGAAAATTCCCCAAGGGGCATACAGAGGTAATCCGCCTATGCCGTTGGCTGAATTAGATACAGTCGCAGTGGATCGGCTATTGGTGGCTAGCGAAAAAATCGACAATAATGTAATTCGAGAAATTACACGCATTATATTTGAAAATCGTCAAGAAATAGCAGATGCGATCGCTGAAAATCATGTCGAAGTCAAACCTTTAGTTGCTAGCATTAGACGTCCCAGAGATAACGACGGTACAGGTATTCCCATTCATTCAGGAGCAATTGCTTTTTATGAAAGAGACAAACCATCTTTTGTCCAGGAATATGCAGATTTTTTAGCCTTGATTTTAACAATTTTTCTCTTAGTAGTTTCTTGGTTAAGACAACTGAAATTATGGGTGGAACATAGTAAAAAAGATAAAGCTGATGATTATATTAATACGGCAATCAAACTGATGGATAAAGGCATAGGTAAGCTGGAAGATAGACAAAAACAACTTGATAATACTTTTAAAAATGCTGCCCAAGCTTTAATTGCTGAAAGAATTTCCCAAGAATCATTTCGTACTTTTAATGAAGCTTATAAAACTACTAGAGAAGCAATAGAAAGAGAAAAAGAAATCTCCTATCAAGAAATTGAGCAAAAACAAAGAGAAATTTCTGCTGAGTATATTAAAGCAGTTGTGGCATTATTACAAGATAAAACAATCAGCAAAGATTTACTGCAAAAAGAATTAGACCAAATTCTCGAACAAGTAGCCAGTGACTTAATCGCTGAAAATATTTCTCAAGAATCCTATCGAACTTTTGTGGAAGCGTATAAAACCACAAGAGATGTGATTGAGCGAAAATAAAAAGACTTTGCGAACCTGTACTTTGAAAAATGCTACAGCCTGATGTAAAGGTGTAGTTAATGTTTGCGATCGCTACTCTTCAAACAGAGTTAATGTTACAGTTTCTCTTGGCAACCTGAGAGAATACCAGGGAACACACGGAATGTATTAAGGCGATCCTGTTGCTGAGGTACGGGCAGAACGAGAAAAACAAATTGATAGAGTCATAAGAGGGGAAGCATGAAGATAGTGCCAGACTCAAATTTAGTCATAAAAAATAAAAAAGGTGGCTTTTCAACCACCTTAACCAAAAAAATTCAATTCAAAAAATCTTAAGCCAACACAAAATCAACATCATTCGTTCCACCAGTTTCTGACTGACCAGAACGCAATTGTTGACCATTCACTTCTACAGCAAAAGGTGTGCTATCTAAATTGAGATTGTAGTCAGTTTTCTGATTAGTATACCCAACACTGGCGATCATCTTCCGACCTTGATCAGTGTAGAGAAAAGCCAACATTTGATTTTTTTGCTGTTTATTGTCGTATGCCCAAATGACCATATATTGATTACCTTGATAATCAAATATCTTGGGTGGACGATTGGGGATATAACGTCCTGGTTCACCAAAACTTTTATCTAGAAAATCTTGCACAGAGTTAGTTTCTACAGTTGCATAAGCAACTTCTTGGGGAGATGTAGTAACAGCGTCACCCTGACTTTCATCAACAACTTCTTCCTTACCACGGTTGCGAAAATAATCTACTGCGGCTTTAGTTCCAATAGCACCAATAGCGGCAATTCCAGTACCGATGAGTATGTTACGAAGTTTGTTATTATTCATCGTTGATTGTGATTGCTAAAAACATCACAGTTAATAGTCAATTGTCAATGGTCAATTGTCAATGGTCATTGGTTTGGTTATTGGTTGGTTGTTAGTAGTTAGTAGTTGTTCACTACTCCCCACACTCCCCACACTCCCCATCACCCCATCTCCCCACCTCTTCTTTGCACTCTCACCCTCGCCAGTTCGCCTGCTAACTTAATTGCTGCTTTCATACTGGTTGCATCGGCAATTCCCTGACCAGCAATATTAAATGCTGTACCGTGATCTGGGGAGGTACGAATAAAAGGTAGACCTATAGATGTATTGACGGCGCGGTCAAATGCCATTAATTTGACCGGAATTAAACCTTGATCATGGTACAGTGCCAGGTAAGCTTCTGCGGCTTTGGTTGAATCAACGCCACTGTACCAGGCTTTACCTGGATCAACCCACATGGTGTCGGGTGGAATTGGGCCATCTAGATGCCATTGCGGACGTTTTTGACGTTCTTGCTCTAACCAAGGAATAATAGTATTTTGTTCTTCACGCCCGAGTTGTCCCTGTTCACCGCTGTGGGGATTCAAACCTGCGATCGCAATTTTGCCACTATCAAGACCAAAGTCTTTCTCTAAACACTCCACCAGCAAATCAAGTTTTTTTGTCAGTAATTCTGGTGTCAATACTTCTGGTACTTGACATAAAGGTATATGTGTAGTGACAAGTAAACATCGTAGCGTCCAATCAGTGTGGGGTGATCGCGCTACAAACAACATGCCATATCTGTCTGTACCTGATTTTTCAGCTAGGAGTTCTGTTTGCCCTGGATAATCGTATCCTGCTGCTTTCCAAGCTGATTTGGCAATCGGGGCAGTAACTATCGCATCAAATTCACCTTTTTGAGTGTAGGCGATCGCACGTTCCAAATAGGCAAAACTGGCTGCACCACTAGCCGCATTACCTATCCCAATCAAAATTTCGCTTTTAATTTGTTCCTCTAACGCTACATCTAGAATTGACAAGTTTTCTGGATTAGCTAAAGGTACTAAATTCCCACTAACGAGAACTTTGGTGTAATTTTCCAAAAGTAAATCTTGGCTACCTACAACCGTCACATCAAAATTCTTACTTATTTCTGGGTCTGCCAAAGCTTTTAAAATTACTTCTGGTCCAATTCCGGCTGGATCTCCTAAAGTAAGCGCTAGGCGTGGACGATCCTGCGGTAGTGATATGAGGTTGTTTTGATGGGATTGAGACTGAGACATATGAGCGATTTTCTCAACACAGCTTGTAACTTTCCTTAATTAAAAGTGCCTGGATGCGATAATCTTAAGTGTCCACTACTGTTGCGGGAAAGGGGATCAGGGATAGGGGATCGGGAAAAGAATAAATTCAAACCTTACAATCAATTACTCTGCTTAATCTTTAATAGGTTAATCTGAAACCGATTTTAAAGAAGAATCTGACAGATGGATTGACCAAACTCAGACGCACCAAACCCATTTCCAATCCAAAATCTAAAATGATGTGAGAATCTGTGTCACAATACTTCATATTAGTTTAATCCTAACAGCAGTTCTAAAAGGCTCTGGTAGACTTAACTTAATTCAACAATTCGTAAAGGAGAACTACAACAAATGGGCGGCGAAATGTTTAATGCAGCTCTACTATCCTTTGGCTTAATTTTTGTAGGTTGGGCTTTAGGTACTTTGTTACTAAAAGTTCAGGGCGCAGAAGAAGAGTAATTTTTGCTCTGAAAAGCTTTGAGACCGAGAGGCTTTGCTGTAGTCTCTCGCTCGTGTCACCATGTTAAAAAGAATGTAAACTTTTGTTTGTTAGTGCGATTCTGTTAAGATTTTATTCATAAAAGTTTAAGTTTCGCAAATAACCCTCATGACGTTATTAATAGTCGGTGCCACTGGCACCTTGGGAAGACAAGTGGCCCGTCGTGCCATTGATGAGGGGTATAAAGTACGTTGTCTTGTCCGGAGTGCTAAGAAAGCCGCATTTCTCAAAGAATGGGGTGCGGAACTTGTACCGGGAGACCTGTGCTACCCCCAGACATTAACAACTGCATTAGAAGGTGTTACCGCAGTCATAGATGCGGCTACATCTCGTCCTACCGATTCCTTAAGTATTAAACAAGTGGACTGGGAGGGCAAGGTATCCTTAATTCAAGCGTGTTTAGCAGCAGGTATAGAGCGTTTTATATTCTTTTCCATACTGGATGCCGATAAATACCCAGAAGTACCACTGATGGAAATTAAGCGGTGTACAGAAATTTATTTGGCAGAATCGGGCTTAAACTACACCATCTTGCAACTAGCTGGTTTCATGCAAGGCTTGATTGGTCAATATGGCATCCCTATTTTAGAAAATCAGCCAGTTTGGGTAACGGGTGAATCTTCGCCCATTGCCTACATGGATACTCAAGACATAGCTAAATTTGCAATTCGGGCATTGAGTGTACCAGAAACCGAAAAGCGGACTTTCCCGGTTGTAGGTACTCGTGCTTGGAGTGCAGAAGAAATAATTAGCTTATGCGAACGCCTATCAGGCAGAGAAGCTAGAGTAACACGGATGCCAATTAATTTACTACGTACAGTCCGCAAAATGCTGCGGTTCTTCCAGTGGGGATGGAATGTAGCAGATAGGCTGGCATTTACAGAAGTACTGGCGAGTGGCAAACCTCTCAATGCTCCGATGGAGGAAGTATACCAAGTCTTTGACTTTGATGCCAAAGACACCACAACCCTCGAAAGCTACTTGCAAGAGTACTTCAATCGCATTCTCAAGAAGCTGAAAGAGCTAGACTACGAAAAAAATAAAAGAAAAAAGAGAAAAAGACTCCTTTTAAAAAAGTTAATAGTTAGTGGTTGGTGGTTGGTGGTTAGTGGTTGGTTGCAACAAACCACAAACAACAAACAACTAATGACTAATGACTAAATTGACTAAAATGTGTCACGATTAACATAATAAAGAGCAGCGCCTAAAGATTGGATATTTGAGTGTGCCGAAAGTAGGCATTATCTACAACGACGTTAAACCGATAGCAGGTCGCGTTGCTATCGAACTTAAAGAAAAGTTCACCGCCCACGGTTGGGATGTCTGCATCACAACTGGTATCGGTGGTATGTTGGGTTACTCTACCCCTGAGAGTCCTATATGCCACACACCTATTGAGGGTTTAACACCTCCTGGTTTTGACTCGGAAACAAAATTTGCGATCGTGCTAGGGGGAGATGGCACAGTTTTGGCAGCATCTCGTTTAGTTGCTCATTGTGGTATCCCCATGCTGACTGTAAATACAGGTCACATGGGATTTTTGACCGAAACTTACCTCAATCAACTGCCCCAAGCAGTAGAGCAACTAATGGCGGATAAGTACGAAGTTGAAGAGCGAGCAATGCTCACTGTTAAAGTGTTTCGGGGAGACTCAATACAGTGGGAAGCCCTCTGCTTGAATGAAATGGTGCTACATCGAGAACCACTAACCTCGATGTGCCATTTTGAAATTGCAGTGGGTCGTCACGCGCCAGTTGATATTGCCGCTGATGGTGTAATTATTTCTACACCGACAGGTTCTACTGCTTATTCGTTGAGCGCGGGTGGCCCGGTTGTAACTCCAGGTGTGCCAGCATTACAGTTAGTGCCTATTTGTCCCCATTCCTTGGCATCAAGAGCATTGGTGTTTCCCGATACAGAACCAGTCAATATTTACCCAGTCAATACTCCTCGATTGGTGATGGTAGTTGATGGCAATGGCGGGTGTTATGTTTTGCCGGACGATCGCGTCAATGTAGAGCGATCGCAATATTGTGCTAAATTTATTCGCCTGCAACCGCCAGAATTCTTCCGGGTTTTAAGAGAAAAACTCGGTTGGGGTTTGCCACATATTGCTAAACCTACATCAGTGGAGTTGCCATAATTAGGGGATCGGGGACAAGGGAGATGAGGTGATGGGGTGATGGGGTGATGGGGTGATGGGGTGATGGGGAGTATGGGAATAACAACCAACAACCAACAACCAACAACCAACAACCAACCACCAACCACTAACTACTAACTACTAACCATTGACCCTTGACCAACAACCAATTACCCATCACCCAAATCTTAAATAAGAGATTAAATTTTCTGCATGTAGAGTATTTTATTGCTAAACCTATAGTTTGACGTGCTAAAACATTTGAGATAGCGTGTCAACTTTAGGATATTATTTATCACTAAAAAATTGTAAATTACGCTTATATCTGAATGTACAAGCGTTCGTTAGAACATTTGTACAAATCTAAAGTCTAAAATCTAAAGTCTAAAATTCATATGACGCTTGCTCACAACCCCTGTGTTTTGGTGATTGAAAGCGATGAGAGTCTGGCTAATCAGATCGCTTTTGATTTAAAAGAATCTGGTTATGATTCTGTTGTGGCTCATGATGGGGTAAACGGTTTGCAACAAAGCCGCGATCGCCAACCAGCTTTGGTTGTGATCGACCGGATGCTAGCAGGAGAATCTGGACTCTCTTTGTGTAAAAATCTGAGAACTACCGGAGTGCGATCGCCTGTGTTGGTCTTAATGGCACGAGATACAGTCGATGATCGCGTAGCTTGCTTAGAAGCAGGAGCAGATGATTACTTTCTTAAACCCTACCGTTCCGAGGATTTTTTAAATTTAATCCGCCTCTACTTAAAACCTGATGTAGACACCACAGAACAATTACGTTTTGCCGATTTAGTTTTAGACATCGCCACCCGCCGCGCTATCTATAATGGACGGGCGATCGACCTAACGATGAAAGAATTTGAATTACTTAAATATCTCATGGAACATCCCCGCGAAGTACTAACTCGTGAACAGATTTTGGAAAATGTTTGGGGTTACGACTTCATGGGTGAATCAAATGTGATAGAAGTATATATTCGTTACCTACGCTTGAAAATAGAAGACGAAGGACAAAAGCGCCTGATTCAAACAGTGCGTGGTGTTGGTTATGTGTTGAGAGAATCTTAGATTCAGTTATCAGTTATCAGTTATCAGATTCCATAACTGATTGTTGACTTAATGCCCAATGCCCAAATCCCCAATGACTAAAACAATCCTTTCTATCGTATTAGGTGTGCTGCTAATAGGCTGTTCAATTCCCACACCAGCAAAATCTTCTACTGATACACCTAGTTCTCAAATTCAACCAGTAAAAACTGAACAATTATCACTTGATACAAATAAGGGTCAGCAGTTACCTATTTCTGCTCGGGCTGTTGTTCCCAATGGCACTATAATCGATCTGGAAGTGGCACAAACTCCAGAACAACAGGCTATGGGGTTAATGTATCGACCTGCTTTAAGCCCAAATCGAGGGATGTTGTTTCAATTTCCTAGACCAATGGCAGTCGGCTTTTGGATGAAAAACGTGCCTGTACCTTTAGATATGGTTTTTCTGCGAAAAGGCGTTGTGCAGATGGTCACTACTGCTCCACCTTGCAAAGCTGACCCCTGTCCTACCTATGGCCCTAAAACCCAAGTCGATCAGGTCATTGAACTGCGTTCTGGACAAGCCGAGGAACTGGGGATAAAGGAAGGAAGTCGCGTCAAAATTGATTTCTTGCAGACCGGGAATTTGCGTAGATAAAAAATTAATCGTGATGTTAAAAACCTTATAAAATAAGACTTGAAAAATTTTTGATAAAAAAATAGTTAATTACCTGGTAAAAAATTTAATATTGACGTTAAGATTTACTACAGTCTCAAATAGATAGACCCCGACGTCTTCAAGCTGGGGCCTATGTTTTAGCATTCTGTAACTAAAATCTATCTTTTGGCGTACGTGTAAAGATTCGCCAATAAGGGATTATTTAGCTAAGGAATCCTTCTCACTACAGGTGTATTTAGCTAAGCAACTGAGGTAAAAAGGATAAATCCGATTTAGCTAAGTCAGCTACTGGATATTTAAAGGTGAAAGTAGCGCTACAATTAGTAACTTCAACGGTGCTTTGATTCAAAAACACTATATACACAAACAGTACTTATGCTGTTGATTGTGTAAACTTAGTGATTTACCAAAAACTTTATATAACCTACTGAACAGCAGTAGTCTCAGGGGCAAGCATACACAATATGTAAGGGGGTGAACTAAAAATGCTACCATCTAACTACACACAACTAATTCGTTTTTTACAAGAGGATTTGGCAATTTCTGCTGCCTCTATCAATGTTGCGCTTCGTCACAGTAAGCAAGATCCTGGTCCTTTGCCAATGATTCTTTGGCAGTATGGGTTGATAACTCTCGAACAGTTGGAACAAATCTACGACTGGCTTGAGACTGCGGCATAGATTAGGAGTAGCTCATTCAGGAGAATAAAATATGTGGCATGAAATTTGCCTTTTACGAAGGCTCGCCAAAAGGAAAACTAGCCTGAGTAATTTATACTGTTTCACTTATAACAAGTTACAAGAGCGGGTTGAGAATTCAGCCCGCTCTTTAAATTACTTAATAATTTTGTTGTGGGTTGGTTGTTGGTTGTTCTTGGTGAAAATCCCCGTGACTGAAAGAATGTACTTATGCAAGGGTAAAAACTGTTGAAAAGCTTTGCTCTTTTCACAGAAGAAAATATAAAAATTTTGATACTAATTTGTTTGTAAGATAAAATACCGACCGTCTGATAATTGCTTTGCTTCAATATATTTACAATTTTATATTTTTTGATTTTAATGTTATCGATCACCGTATTTTTTCGGTTATTCCTTTGTCATAAAGAATGTATTATTAAAATAAAAATACTTAATATAGTCTTTTTCTTCGTAAAACTGTACAAATATGCATATTTTTGTATTTTTCTATCTATCCTTAATTCAAAGGATCTAGGAACAAAAGTACAATTAAAATCCCTATTAATGCCTACGTGTCTTGACGTCTGTTGATTCCTGTGTCTTTATCATTAAATCCTTCTTCTTTAGTCCAGCAAATACCAGTTGGCTTCATGTTACTGGGTGCAAATGCAGAAATTCTCTTTTGCAATGCGCTAGGTTGTAAGTTGCTGCATCGCACAGAACAAGAACTCTTGGGAATAACTGCCTTTGGTGATCATTGGCAAGTTGTGCAAGCAGGGGAAACAGCATTTACTAATCCAAAACTACTGCTTTCGCAACAAGATAATTTAGTGTTAGGTATTGCTCATCCCCAAAATGGTAGTTACATTTGGTTGCTGGTAAATACTCAACCTCAAGCTCATACAGAGCAAACAATTTGTACTTTTAGTCTTCTCCCTGAACAACAAAGCAGTCAACTGAGTTTACGTCATACTCATACTCGCTTGGAGCAACAAAATCAAGTTTTGTTAGCACTGGCTAAGAGTAAAACTATGGCACAAGGCGATTTGAATAATGCTTTAGATGAAATTACAGAAACTGCTGCTAGCACCTTGGGGGTAGAACGTGTTAGCGTCTGGCTGTACAATCGCGATCGCTCCAAAATTCATTGCCTTAACCTCTACGAACAAACCCCCAACCGTCACAGCAGTGGTGCAGAACTAGCAGCAGTCAACTATCCAGCATACTTTCAAGCCTTACAAACAGAGCGTACTATTGCCGCAGATGATGCCTATAGCGATCCGCGTACCTATGAATTTGGTACAGCATATCTGCCTGCGATTGGCGTCACATCTATGTTAGATGCACCCATTTGGTTAGAAGGGGAGATGATCGGTGTAGTTTGCCATGAGTTTACCGGGGGTGTGCGCCATTGGACTATTGAAGAACAAAATTTTGGGGGTTGTGTAGCTGATTTAGTCACCTTGGCAATGGAAGCTAGCCAGCGTCAAAAAGCACAGGAGGCGCTACGGCAAAGTGAAGCCAAGTTTCACAAACTCACAACTCACATGCCAGGGATGATTTATCAGTTTGTCTTGCATCCTGACGGTGCAGTGAATTTTCCCTACGTCAGTTCCTATTGTTGGGAAATGTTTGAATTAGAGCCAGAACAGATACAACAAAATGCGGAACTGGTTCTATCACAGATTCATCCTGACGATCGCTACAGTTTAGATGAGTCGATCGCCATCTCAGCCGAAACTTTACAACCTTGGGTGTGGGAAGGACGTTTTATTAGTCCTAGTGGTAAGTTGAAGTGGCTTTCTGGCGCTTCTCGTCCAGAGAAACTAGCAAATGGCGACATTCTCTGGGATGGGTTGTTAATGGACATCACAGAGCGCAAACAGACTGAAGCCGCTTTGGCGAAGCGAGAACGCTATTTAGCAATACTAGTAGAAGTACAACGACGATTATTAGCTGATGATACAGACGGGAGTTGTTACACACATATTTTAGAACCATTAGGGCAGGCTTCTGGTGCTAGTCGCGTTTACTTGTTTGAGAACTATCGAGATCACTCAGGAGAGTTGTTTGCCTATCAACGTGGCGTGTGGTGTGCTGGCGGTATTCATAATCCAGCCTTACCAAATTTACCCTTGCCAGAGATTTTTCCCCATTGGATTGAATTGTTAGCAAGAGGTGATATTGTTGCAGGTCTTGCTAGTGAATTTCCCCAGCCCGAACAAGGTATACTGACTACTCACCATATTCTCTCCATTCTAGTTTTGCCCCTAATGGTGAACAGCGAATTTTGGGGTTTCATAGGTTTTGATAATTGTCAAGAAGCACGTCCCTGGGATTCCTTAGAAGTGGATCTATTGGCAGCAGCAGCAGCAGCAGTTGCTCTCCATCAAGAAAGAGCATTAGCAGAAAAATCGCTGTCTCAGGCTAAGGATGAATTAGAAATTCAAGTAGATAAGCGAACAAAGGCTTTAAAAGATGCCAATCAGCAATTATTAGTAGAAATTGCCGAACGTTCTGCTGCTCAACGCGCCCTGCAAGTATCTTTAGAAAACTTGAAAAAAGCCCAAACCCAACTTGTCCAGAGCGAAAAAATGTCTTCTCTAGGGCAAATGATTGCTGGTATTGCCCATGAAATCAATAATCCGATTAGTTTTATTGCTGGCAATTTAGTATATGCCAATCAATACATATCTGAACTCCTGGAGATATTACACTTATATCAAGAATATTCTCCTCAACCAGGAGCAGAAATTTTCAAGCGATCGCAAGAAATAGATCTAGATTTTTTGGTAAAGGATCTGCCCAAAATTTTAGAGTCCATGCAAGTGGGCGCGAAACGTATTAGTGATATAGTGCTTTCTTTAAGAAACTTCTCACGCCTTGATGAAGCCGAGATGAAACGTGTCAATTTGCACGAAGGCATCGACAGCACCCTATTAATATTACAACACCGACTTAATTCTAAAAACCGCAATCCTCAAATTCAAATTATTAAAGAGTATGGGAAATTACCAGCTGTTGAATGCTATCCGGGTAAACTAAATCAAGTCTTTTTTAATATTTTGAATAATGCAATTGATGCCATAGAAGATAGTAATCGGGAAGAAGGCTGCAAATATCAAATACTAAATACCAAAGACCAATTACCTACTATTCGCATTTCCACTGAACTTGTTGCTAATAATGTACGGGTACGAATTGCTGATAATGGGCCTGGGATAAGTGAAAAAGTCAAATCACGAGTATTTGATCCTTTCTTTACTACAAAACCTGTAGGTAGTGGTTCAGGCTTAGGATTATCTATCAGTTATCAAATTATTGTTGAAAGTCACAAAGGTATTTTGTCTTGCGCTTCCAAAGAAGGAGAGGGAACAGAATTTTGTATTGAAATTCCGGTTTGGCAGAATGTTAGTTGTTAAATTAGGGAACAGGGAACAGTGAGCAATAACTGATAATTGTTAAACATCCATGTATTGTTGTAGTACTCAATATTTTGTCTGGAATGTCCGCGCTCAACTGTTATTTAAAATAACGTGTTTCATATTTCAAGAGATATCTTGAAAATTCAGAATAAATTTTTATTACGACCACAGATGAACACAAATGAACACAGATGTAGACGCGCAAGTGGCTTAAGGCAGAGTACACAGATGAATTTGAACATAGCCCAGCGCTTCTAACACAGGAATAGCCTGTTTGGCATCCTCTAATGAACGCACTCCCACCATAATATCAATCACTGGTTTGGCTGCAAGTCCTGTTATTGCGGTACTGCCAATATGCTCAATCTCAACAACCAAATCACTGCCTAGTACTTGCCAAATACGTGTCGCTTCTTCCGCAAACATAATTTGCCATCGCGGATCGTATTCAACAGTCACCACTTCATCCATCTTTACTTCTCCTTATTATTTCTTCGCGTTCTTCGCGCCTTAGCGGTTAGTTTCAAATTCCATAGTTTATAATGATGGATTGTGTCGAATTATAGCCATCCCATGCCCAAACTCAAAACTCGTAAAGCAGCGGCAAAACGATTCCGCGCCACTGGCAGTGGTAAAATCGTACGTCGCAAGGCATTCAAAAACCACCAGCTCGAACACAAAACCTCTAATAAAAAGCGTAAGCTTTCCAAAATGGTTCTTGTTGACGAGCGCGATGCCGAAAACGTGCGCTTGATGCTCCCCTATTTGTAATTTGTTCAGGAATAATTAAGCTATGACAAGGGTAAAACGCGGTAACGTTGCTCGTAAACGCCGCAAGAAAATTCTCAAACTCGCCAAAGGTTTTCGTGGTTCTCACTCCACCCTGTTTAGAACCGCTAATCAACAAGTGATGAAGGCGCTGCGGAGTGCCTATCGCGATCGCAAAAAGCGCAAACGTGATTTCCGTCGCCTCTGGATTACCCGTATCAATGCTGCTGTTCGTCAACATGGCATGAGCTACAGCCAGTTTATTGGTAATCTCAAAAAAGCTAACATCCAACTCAATCGCAAAATGTTGGCACAAATGGCTGTCCTCGATCCAACTGGTTTTGCTAAAGTGGCGGAGTTGGCAAGCCAAGCTAAAAGTTAAACCATGTGTAGTCCTAGACAAGTAATGATGGGGAGATGGGGTGATAGGGTGATGGGGAGAAAAACCCAGCACCAAACACTTAGCTCCTGCAATTACATTTTTAGGACTATCGGTAAAAAAATAATTCTTTTTCTGCTGTTATTTGTGCTTGTAATTACAAGTACACAATCATCAGCATCTGCCGCAGAACTGACAAAAATTCAGCGGCGGGGCTATTTAAATATAGCTGTCAAAGATAATTTGCGTCCCTTGGGATTTACAGATACAAAGGGCAATCTCCAAGGTTTTGAGATTGACTTAGCCCAACAATTAGCAGCAGACTTACTTGGCAAAGAAAACGCCGTCAAACTTCAACCTGTAGCTAATCGTGATCGCCTCTCACAAGTATTAGACAACAAAGTTGATCTCACCATAGCTAGGGTAACAGCAACCGAATCACGCGCCCGCTTGGTAAGCCTAAGTATCCCTTACTACTTTGATGGCACGAGATTAATTACCAAAAATACCTCTATACAGAAGCTAGGCGACTTAGACAAACAGAAAATAGCCGTTCTCAACAACTCCAGTACCATAGCCGACGTTAGGTATTATTTACCACATGGAGATTTGGTAGGAGTTAATTCTTATCAAGAGGGGCGATCGCTTTTAGAAAATAATACAGTAGTAGCCTTTGCCGCCGATACTAGTGTCCTTAGTGGTTGGGTGCAACAATATCCTCAGTATCGGCTACTGCCAGTAAAGCTATCTACTGAGCCTTTGTCTGTAGTTATGCCCAAGGGATTGCAGTATGATGATTTGCGACGTCGGGTAAATGGAGCGATCGCGCGTTATTTGGAAACAGGTTGGCTCCAGCAACGCGCTCAACACTGGGGTTTACCGTAAAATAGTCATTGGTCAATGGTCAATGGTCAATTGTCAATGAGGAACATCCCAAATGTTTGAGTTTTTTTAAACGCAAAGGGTCGCACAGGTTGACGCAAAGGAACACAGAGTGTTAATCGAGCTACGTCGTTTTGCGTTTAGAAAAATTGGGATGCTTCTGGTCAATGGAAAAAACTATTGACTCTGGACGATTGACCTTTGACTCTGGACAATTGACACTTGACTCTGGACAATTAAAAATGGATAGCAATTTAGCGGTTATTTATCTCGCAATTTTGGTGGGTATTCTCTTATTCACCTTTATCAATGTTGTTCCGCAAATTTTCAAGAATCGCAAAATAGAAAGAAACTTTTCTCGCTTGCGAAACAAGCTCTCAAAAGAAAAAGGAACGACTCAAGAGTATTACGAATTAGCTAGTATCTATTCAGAGAAAAAAGTCTATTCTCAAGCGGTAACTCTGTTTCAAAAAGCTCTCAAAGCCGCAGAAGAAGAGGGAGAAGAAAACATCGCTGTGATTTACAACGGGTTAGGTTTCGCTTACTTTGCCCAAGAACAGTATGATTTAGCAATTCGCCAATACAAAGAAGCGCTGAAAACCAAACCAGATTATGTCACAGCATTAAATAATCTTGCTCATGCATACGAGCGCAAAAATTTAAATGCTCAGGCGCTACAAGCTTACGAAGAAGCACTCAAATACGATCCGAAAAACTCTACTGCTAAACGCCGTGCTGAATCTTTACGGCGTTTGGTAACTGTGTAATTTTTGTTCGTGGGTTGGTTATTGGTGATAGTTGTTACCATGCTAAGCGCGGAAATATTTTAGGGAGGCTCTATCTCAAAGAAAATTGAGGAGGTAGAGCCTCTTATGTTATTCGTTCTCCGATTTCGGTGATCTCAAGTTCGGCTAATCACTTATGATTCAAATCTCTCCCTTGTCCGGTGCGTCTATCAATAAAAATTACGCCGATTTACCCAACAAATAAACAATATAACACTATGGTCAAAACTTGCCGCGATCGCCAGCAACTCGCCGTCATCACCTTGCAAGTTCCCAAATGCTAAGGAATTTACCAAAACGTTAATTTTTATTGAACTTTAGCAACACAAATGTTGTTTTAATTGAGTCCCCAATCCTTGTTAGTAGCGACATTTCAGACATTTAGTAGGGGATGTAAACTTACAAGAAGCCAACTACTGCCAGGCTAGAACATTTGAGAGAATCAAAAACGATTTAATAATTAAACGCTAAAAGTCCACCTCTTATTCAGGCACACTTGGTTTAATTTCAAGGGAGAACACTATCATGAAATTGGCTTACTGGATGTATGCAGGCCCTGCCCATATTGGCACTCTGCGGATCGCCAGTTCTTTCAAAAATGTTCATGCCATTATGCACGCACCTCTGGGCGATGACTACTTTAATGTCATGCGCTCGATGCTGGAACGAGAGCGGGACTTCACCCCAGTAACTGCCAGTGTTGTTGACCGCAACGTTTTAGCACGTGGCTCTCAAGAAAAGGTGGTAAACAATATTACCCGTAAAGACGCCGAAGAACATCCAGACTTGATCGTTCTTACTCCCACCTGTACTTCCAGTATTCTGCAAGAAGACTTGCAAAACTTTGTGGAACGGGCGCAGTTGGAAGCCAAAGGTGATGTGATGCTGGCGGATGTGAACCACTATCGCGTCAATGAGTTGCAAGCAGCCGATCGTACTCTCCATCAAATTGTCCAGTTCTACATCGAAAAAGCTCGTAAAAAAGGCGAACTTCCAGAAGGCAAAACCGCCAAACCCTCTGTCAACATCATCGGTATTTCGACTCTCGGCTTCCACAACCAACACGACTGCACCGAGTTGAAACGGTTGATGGCAGATTTGGGAATTGAGGTAAATGCAGTGATCCCGGAAGGTGCTTCGGTTCACGAGTTGAAAAACTTGCCTCGTGCGTGGTTCAACCTGTGTCCTTACCGTGAACTCGGCTTAATGGCAGCTCGTTACCTGGAAGCAGAATTTGGGATGCCTTATGTAGACATTACCCCGATGGGAGTAGTGGAAACTGCTCGTTCCATCCGCAAAATTCAGCAGATAGTTAACGCCCAAGGTACTGATGTTGATTACGAAGATTTCATCAACGAACAAACCCTACATGTATCCCAGGCTGCTTGGTTCTCCCGCTCAATTGACTGTCAGAACTTAACAGGCAAAAAAGCAGTAGTTTTTGGTGATAACACCCACGCCGCCGCTATGACCAAAATTTTGGCGCGGGAAATGGGTATTCACGTTGTCTGGGCTGGAACCTACTGCAAATATGATGCTGACTGGTTCCGGGAACAAGTCAGCGAATACTGTGATGAAGTCATTATTACCGACGATCATGGTCAAATTGGGGATGCGATCGCTCGTGTCGAACCTGCTGCTATTTTCGGTACACAAATGGAACGCCACGTTGGTAAGCGTCTGAATATCCCCTGCGGTGTGATTGCTGCACCCATTCACATCCAGAACTTCCCCATTGGTTACAAACCATTCATGGGTTACGAAGGTACTAACCAAATTGCTGATTTGGTGTACAATTCCTTCACCTTAGGAATGGAAGACCACTTGCTCGAAATCTTCGGCGGACACGATACTAAAGAAGTAATTACCAAGGGTATATCTGCTGAATATGACCTCAACTGGACTAAAGATGGTTTAGCAGAATTGAACAAAATTCCTGGTTTTGTCCGTGGTAAAGTGAAACGCAACACCGAGAAATTTGCTCGTGAGCGTGGCATCAAAGATATCACAGTTGAAGTACTGTACGCTGCCAAGGAAGCTGTAGGAGCGTAGTTGTATAGTTGGGTTTCACCTTCAAGTCTACGTATGATATGAGAGTGTTTCCTTATTGGAAACACTTTTCTTATTCCTATTAATTAAATAATTTTAAAATGGGAATTTATGAGCAGTAATCAATCACCTAATAGTTCTAATCAAAATAGACTATACGCCAAATTAATTACTATTCTCAGAATACTTCAATTTCTCGGCTATTTCATTGTAATTCTTTCTTTCGTTATACAATTTTCCATCTTTCGCACTTTGACTTTTCAATCATATATTCGGTTATTGTATCAATTGTAACATTACAGAAGCGGCAGCCCACCACTCTCGTTACTATGTTGAACATACTAACGAAAAATAATGACATATTTTTATAATTAATGCTCAGAACAATTTTCATATACTCAATGCTGATTATGATTAAATTTTTCCAAGATTGATTGGGCTATATTTCTGTTATATTCTTTGGAATCATTTTCAGCGATCACTTGAATTTTTGGAAGTACATTATTTGGCAGATTGATCGTACTTAATGCCTTCAGCACATACTGTCGTACTTGTGGAGCAGGTTCAGATAAATTATCTAATAAATGAGGAATAGCTAGTTCGCAGCTTTTTTTAAAATTTTTCGCAAGCTTGTATATCGCTGAAGCCGCAAGTCTTTTCTCATCATAGGAAGATTGACTTGAGAGGTATTTGAGCAAGTGATAAATTGCTTCCTCTCGATTTGATTCTCCTAACTCAAAGGGAGTCCAATTAGTTAGTTCTTCGGCTAGGTTATTTTCACAAAAAAGCCTTGCAGCTATTTGAAAATCTTCTATGGCATTGAGTTTATCGTTTAATTTCTGTCGGCTTTTGCCTCTGCTGTAATAAGCTTCTGCAAAATTGGGATTAATATCTAATGCGTGATTAAATTCTGTAATTGCTTGTTGATAGTCTTGAGACTGTAAACACGATATCCCATTTTGATAGTATGTAATAGCATTTTTAAGATTAAGTAGTAGTTCTGGATTATCTTCTACTTCCGATACAGGGATTTGTTCCGAGTTCTGATATTTACACTCCAGAATATTAACTAACTCTAAAAATTCTTTAATTGCAGTTTCCGGTAAATTCTGTAGTTTTTCGATAATTTGTTGTATTAAAAAATCCATTGTAACTCTCTCTGCGAAGGACTTTTTCATTTTGCCAAATAAGTCTAGAGTATATCTACCTTGTAATTACTGAGATGTAGTTATCAATCAAATATAATCATTTATTTATTAGTTAATTGAAAATATATTAAGTATTTCTACTTTTTTGAATAAAATTTTCTATATTATCAAGGCATCATAATATTAAACTGAATCAGATAGGAAAATCAAAACTATAATTAAATTTATCTAAAACAACAATAATTCTCTAGATAGTTTTTAGGAGAGTGAAGTATGACTCAAGACTATACCACGAAATGGTGGGCTGCTTTTTCATGCCTTGCTTTTATAGAAGGCGTTTTACTGGTAATGTTATTCTCTGGACGTAGTTCTGTATTAACTATAGCAGCATTACTTTTCATTGCGATCTTAATGGTCTTTATCCCACGAGCAGATGATGTTGTTGCGCTGACATTTGACAGAGATAAAATTGACAACAAAATCAATTCTCTCAACAAAAAACTGAGTACTACGAAAAACAGAGCAGATAAAATATTTCTCTTAACAATCCCAGACTCAATGTATAAGACATTGCAAAAAATTAATTCTAGCAACTATGGCAATTACGATTTGACAGCTAAATTAGAAAGAGAACTGTACCACTTACGAGATATAGGTTACATAGAAGATACAAAGGAAATTCGTGATATCCCTTATGAAGGCAATAATTTATCTAATTATGTCAAAATCACAGCATTAGGGAAGCAGTATATTGAACTCCGCAAGAGTATTGAGGAAGAAAATAACAAGGGGAAAGATAAGTAAGTTGGTGTAAATAAAGTTAAATCGTGAGGGTTTTCATTTGTCTTGGGTAATTGCTAGCATCACAGCAATAATTGCAGAAATCATGCACAATTTTTCAACGCTTCAATATCTGCACCTACAATTTTTTCTAAATTTCTCGTAATTTTTTCAATATCCCAGTTCCACCAAGCAATTTCTAAAAGAGCATCAATGATTTCGTCTGGAAAACGTTGGCGCAATAAACTAGCTGGATTACCTCCGACAACTGCGTAAGGAGGTACATCTTTGACAACTACCGATTTTGCAGCCACGATCGCACCATCACCAATTTTAACTCCAGGCATAATCACTGCTTCGTATCCAATCCACACATCGTTACCAATCACAGTATCACCTTTGAAAGGTAATTCCTCAGGTTTCGGCGTAACGCGTTCCCAACCACTACCAAAAATGTTAAATGGATAGGTTGAGAAGCCAGACATCTGATGATTTGCACCATTCATGATGAATTTTACGCCTGTGGCTAAAGCACAAAACTTACCAATGATCAGCTTGTCGCCAATAAATGGGTAGTGGTAAAGCACATTGCGTTCAAAGTTTTCCGAGTCTTCCAGGTCATCATAATATGTATAATCACCAATGATGATATTGGGGTTTGTGACAGTGTTTTTGATAAAACAAACCTGTGGGAAACCCTCCATGGGATGTGGGTTGTTTGCATCGGGATATTGCATCGCAGCACCTTGCAATTATTTATCTTTATACCAAGTTTAATGATGATCAGATGATAGTTTTAGTTGCGATCGCATCTTACACGCAACTAGGTACTGACATAGCTACATGAAATTACGTATAAATAATATATATAAATCAACAAATATCACAATACATACTTATTAGTTAGGCAATAAAAAAGACTCCATAGCCTGCGGAATATTTTACCGATGTGTCTCCCGTAACTTGGTAAAAAAAAGCAGCTGTAAATCGTCAACATTACTTCTATCAAATTTAGTAGGAGCGTGGTAAGGTTTTAAATCCATTGTCTCCCATTTTGCCCTGACTAATGCATTTGCACTATTTACAACCCCAACACCTAGAAGAATTAGTCAAAAGTGGCGGTATTGATTTACACTTAGTAACTTTGAATTTTCAGTCTCTGCAAGATGAAACCGCCTATAACTATCTGTTAATTTCTGAACACATACCACGCACGAACGTTGGCATGGTGAAGAGTAGCTGGTTACAACGCTATGCTCATGTGACTGCTGGTGGGTGGTGGTGTGCTGGACTTGATCCTCTCAATAACTGGCAAGCAATGGAGTGGGGATGCTTCAAGCCAAATCAACCACGACTGAATGAAAAAGGCAAATATATTAAGTACGAACATCCTCCCTGCACACCGACGCGGGTGTTTTGTTTGCGAGTCAGTCTCCGTGTGTGGCAGCAAGTCGCTCAACGCTATAATCAAGCCATACCTGAAGATATTAGCATTGCTGAAAATGGCGAAGCTGTGGGTTTTTGGCCGTGGGTGATGGCAAGAAATATACCAATCATTATTTGTGAAGGCGTCAAAAAAGCTGCCGCACTGTTAACACAAGGATATGCGGCTATCGGTATCCCCGGAATTACTAGCGGTTATCGCGTCACTAAAGATGAATTTGGCAAAGTTATTAGTCGTCAAATGATACCAGACTTAAATGCGATCGCGATCGCTAAACGCACATTTTATATTTGCTTTGATTTTGAAACTCAACCCAATAAAATCGCCGCAGTCAATAACGCTATCTCCCAGCTTGGTTTTTTATTCCAAACCAAAGATTGTCCTGTAAAAGTGATTGAACTCCCAGGGAAAGAAAAAGGAGTTGATGAGTTTATCGTTGCCAAAGGTGCAAGTGCCTTTGAAAAAATATATCGTCAAAGCGTTGATTTAGAAATTTATCTTGCTCAAACAAAACCCCACACTGAATTAACTACACCTCCAGCACTTACTCTTAACAGTCGCTATTTGGGAGAAATCCCTTTTCCCACTTCTGGGTTAGTGGGTATAAAATCTGCTAAAGGCACAGGTAAAACCACAGCACTTCAGACAATTGTACAAAAAGCAAAAAATAGAAATCAACCAGTTTTATTAATTACTCATAGAATTCAACTAGGTCGGTTTTTATGTGAAAAAATCGGTATTAGTTGGGGAATTAATAATGATAGCTTAGTGCGTAGCGATCGCTTTCATGCGGGCTATCAATTTACCCCATCTCTAGGATTATGTGTAGATTCTTTATGGAAACTAAATCCTGAAGATTGGCAAGGAGCTATCTTAGTTTTAGATGAAGTAGAACAATCGTTATGGCATCTGCTCAACAGTAACACTTGTCAAGAAAAACGAGTCAAATTATTAAAATCATTTCAACAACTAATTGCTAATATACTAACAACAGGTGGATTAGTTATTGCTCAAGATGCCGATTTATCTGATATTTCTTTAGAATATTTACAAGCATTAGCAGGAATTAAATTAACCCCGTGGGTGGTAGTTAATCAATGGAAACCGCAACGAGGTTGGGATGTGACTTTTTATGATTCTCCTAACCCAACTCCACTAATTCACCAACTAGAATTAGATTTAATGGCGGGACGTAAATGTTATGTCACTACTGATAGTCGCTCCGGACGTTACAGTTGTGAAACAATCGCCGACTACTTGAAAGAACGACTGCAAAAACTGCAAAAGCGATTTGCTAAAACTCTTGTAGTTAGTAGCTTAACAACAAATACCCCTGGTCATGAAGCAGCTAATTTTATCACATATATTAATCAAAAAGTGTCAGAATACGATACTGTTTTTGTCACTCCTAGCTTGGGGACTGGAATTAGTATTGATGTCCAGCATTTCGACTGTGTTTATGGCATTTTTCAAGGGGTAATTCCTGATTCAGAAGCACGACAAGCATTAGCCAGGGTAAGAGATGATGTCCCACGAGTTATTTGGTGTGCGAAGCGAGGTATTGGTCTAATTGGTAGTGGTAGTACAAATTATCGCTTGCTATCTTCTTGGTATCAAGAAAATCAAAAAGAAAACTTAGCTTTACTGAGTCCTCTACATAAAATTGATGTAGATTTACCATTAGTTTATGACCCCATTCATTTAAGAACTTGGTCTAAATTAGCAGCAAGAGTCAATGCTTCGATTAACCTTTACCGTCAATCAATGAAAGATGGTTTAATTGCTGATGGTCATCAAATACATATCCGGAGTAATGCTGTCCAAAATAATATTGTTCGTGATTTACGTCTTGCCTTTTTAGCTACTGATCCCAAGGATTTGGCAACTCGCAGAAGATTGATTATAGAAATTGTGAAAGTTCAAAAAGACTGGTCACAAAGTCGTCAAAAAGCGAAAGAAATTAAACGCAAAATTAAAGAAATTAAGCAACAAAATCAATTATCAGCAGCAACGGCTGTAGCCAATGCCAAAGATATTGATTACGTGGAGTATGAGCAGCTAATAGCTAAACATTCGCTCACAGATGAAGAACGCAATCAAATTAATAAATATATTCTCAGGCAAAAATACGGCATAGCAGTTACTCCCCAACTTAAATTACTAGATGACCAGGGGTATTATGGACAATTGCTAACTCACTATTATCTCACTCATGAAAGTGAATATTTTTGGCGACGAGATCAGCAAGAATGGCAACAGCAACTATCTTGGGGTGAAGGTAAGGTTTTTCTACCGGATTTAAAAATATATACCCTCAAAGTTGAAGCTATGAGAGCCTTAGGAATGCTACAGTTTTTAGAGCCAGAACGAGTATTTACTGAAAACGATGCTGATTTAATTTTGTTGCAAAATACTGCTGTGCAGTGTAGTAAACATATAAAAAGAACACTTGGTATCAATTTAGTGAAGAGTAAAGAATGCGTTTCGGCAATCAAAATCCTGAGCAGATTATTGAATTTACTAGGTTTGAAATTACAGCGAGTTGGTCAGACTTACCAAATTAATTCAGCAACTCTCAATGATGGTAGAGAGAGGATATTTGCAGTTTGGCATCAACGAGATCAGCTGATGTCAGTTAATATGACAGATGCTTCTGATTGCACAGACATATTGTGGCACATATCTACACATACTAAAGAACATTTATCTGTGCAGGTTATGAGTCAAACTTTGTAGTAAGAGCTAAAGGTTGTGCTGTGTTGGAACTTGCAAAGTCTGAAAGTTGCTAAATGAACGGCTGAAACAGATTTATCAGGGGTTTTACCCCCTGGTCAATAACTGAATTTCAGCGATTATCATATACATTTATTTAAAATTTAAATTTCTTTGCAGAATCTGCACATAGGATGAGGTTATTTGTGCAAGGTCTCAAAGGAAAATTATTACATCAAATTTAAATATAGCCACTGCAAATGGGAATAATGGAATAAATCACAGATTTGTAAGTTTTTTACTAAATTTACGAAATATATGCAGCTTATAGTGTAGCAGCAAAACAAAAGGCAAAATTAGTCAAACAATAAGCCGATGAGCGTAACTAGTTACCGACGGATAGTAATTGGGGATGTACATGGTCACTACGAAGGTTTAATGAGATTGTTGGATGCGATCGCCCCCGCATCAGACGATCAAGTCTACTTTTTAGGAGACTTAATTGATCGTGGCCCACAAAGCGCCCAAGTAGTCAATTTTGTTAAGGACAGTCCCTATCAATGTTTGTTAGGGAATCACGAGCAAATGCTGTTAAATATTCTCACGAAACGCATCCCCACCCCTACAGTACAAGCATGGCTATATAGTGGTGGTCAGGCTACAGTAGCTAGTTATGAAGAAGCTACAATTCCCCACGATCATCTGGAATGGTTTGATAATTTGCCTACATATATTGATTTAGGGGATATTTGGTTAGTTCATGCTGGTGTTAACCCTTTCATTCCCCTCACGGAACAAACCGCCAATCAACTTTGTTGGGTGCGAGATGAATTTCATAGTATAGAAGAACCATACTTCTCCGATAAGTTGATGATTATCGGTCATACTATTACTTTTACTCTACCAGGCGTTCCCCCTGGACAATTAGCCCAAGGACAAGGATGGTTAGATATAGACACTGGAGCTTATCATCCCCGTAGTGGTTGGTTAACGGGATTGGATATTACAAATAATTTAGTTTATCAAGCAAACGTTCTCAAAAATTGCATCCGTATCTCACCTTTAGAAGAAATAGTGACCACCGTCAACCCAAAACAATTTCATGTTAATCGCCGTAACAAGTGTTTGGCCTGATGTTGAGTAAAGCTATGGTTTTAATCCAAAATCTAAAATCCAAAATTGGTGTGAGATTTGGATGAGGTAGAAAACCCCAATCCACAATCCAAAAATCTCAAATTACTTCAAGACCTAAGCAACGCTTGGATATTAGTCTTGTATGTAGAATTATCTAAACCATAGTTACCATTGTTGGGTTGAGTATTGATTGCCTTTTTTATCGCATCAATGCGATCGCCTGTTGCTGGGTGAGTACTCAAAAATGTTGGCACAGAACCTTTTTTGACTAGTTTTTGCATAAAGGAAACCATCGCTGTTTGACTATAACCAGTACGTGTCAAAGTTGCTAATCCTCTTTTATCAGCATCAAATTCGTGTTTACGACTACCAGGCAGATTGCGGGCTAACTGATAACCAATTTGTACTACTTTACTGCGGTCTAACCCGGCTGCTGTTAACAAACCTTCGTCAATCGCCTTTTGGCGCATCTGTTTGATGAGGTGTCTACCGCCAATATGACCAATTTCATGGGCCATGACGCTTGCTAATTCCGCTTCATTTTCGGCAGTTTCTATTAAACCAGTATTTAAATATACAAATCCGCCAAGAGTGGCAAAAGCATTAATACTATCATCGTCAATTACTTGGAAAGTAAAAGGAAGCTTGGGGCGATCGCTATTGGCTACCAATCGCTGGCCAATTTGTTGCACATAACGGTTAATATTGGCATCGCGGTACAATCGAACATCACTGTTTAGGAGTTGTTGATTGATTTGTTTACCGATTTCAATTTCCTGGCGATCGGACATATTAGAAAGCTGAAGTGCTTGGACTCCTTGAAAAATTAGAGGAACCCAATCAAAAGCTTGGGATGGTAAGGCGCTACTCAAACAAATACTCAGCGCCACTAGCACCGAAATCAACGGATAAAACAAACGATGCCGAAAAAAACTGTAATAGATAGATAAGCTTTTCCTATAATTCATAATTCGGTCTGAAAATACTTTAGGAAGAACGTAAAACTAACAGACGCAAGCAGGATACAACAAGTTGCATCAAAAATTTCTAATGCAGATGTCACTACAGACTTGACTATAATTCAGTTTTAACCGATGTTTTTTGCCAGCAGCAACTAAAAACAGCGGTCATGATAAACTGTCGCATGTCAACTGAAGGCTGAAGTATGAAGTGTGAAGTCTGAAGTATCAGGACTTATGCAAAATCATGAAAAAAAAGAACCGCGTAGACACGAAGTGGCTTCCCGTAAGGGTAGGACACGAAGGAATAGGAGTTTGGGATATCTCTTGCGTACGTCCTACGAATGACAAAATTTCATCCTTCATCCTTTCTTCTGTCAAAACCTAGATTTAGGAAAATTGCAGTTATGGCTATTTTAGATTCCAAAGGTCGTTTGTTTGGTAAATTTAATGTTCTTGATATCGGTGCTGGACTGGTAATTTTGTTAGTTATATTTGGCATCTTTTTCTTCCCTGGCAGTACTGGTTCTCTTGCTCAGTTGGGTACTAAAACAGCACCTATTGAAGTAGATTTAATTGTTCGAGGATTAAATGTACGTGACCCCGAACAATTGTACAGCCAAGGATTAAAAAAAGGTGGTAAAACAAACGTTATTATCCGTAATCAACCTCACGGTAAGATTGATATCAAATCTCTTCAACCTTTACCTAAAACCGTACTTGTTCCCCAACCGAATGGTACTGTGAAAGAATTGCCAGATCCCAAATCAAACAGTTTTAGTACAGACATGTTATTAACTTTGGAGGGCAAAGCACAAATCACTGAAAATGGCCCAGTTTTGGGTAACAGTAAAGTCAAAATTGGAATGCCATTTGAGTTGGAAGGCTTTAATTACAACTTTAATGCTAGTGTGATCGATGTGCGGATTAAAGATAAATCTTAGTGCCGCACAACGACATTCGGTTTTGGGTGCGTTATAGCTAGGCCATAACGCACTTGCTAAGGAATGAGCTCCCCAACTTTTACAAAGTTGGGGAGCTAACCCCTCGCAAAGAGTCAAAATTTATGTAGTCAAGTACTAGGTAAAAGGAATGGTATCACGCAGTTTGAAGTAATCCTTTAGACATAGTTGCCACTTACTAAAAATCAACTTTTCTTTATCAAGTCTCATCCAATAGGCATTGTATAGAATAGTCTTTTAAGCAGATGGAAAGCACTCAGTACCAGTCATATGATTAAAGCATTAATTCTTAACTTAATTACTAAAACACAAGAGGAGCTTGATATGCTTGCTGCTGCTATATTTTTTGCTAGTTACGCTGTAATTTCTACACTCTTTATTTCTGCTGTTGAATAACAAACAGAAACTTTTCTTCTAATGTTGTTGCCTTGAGTGTGAGCTAGGCCTTTCTATTGCTTGTATCGGTATCTCTCATTGTTATTCGTACTTCTCTCTCACCTCGGTTGGTTTCACCGAGGTTTTTTATGAAGTAGGTGTATGGATGCGGAGCAATAAGTTAGTGAACTCTTGGGGAAGCGGTGAGCGTTTCCCCATGAGCAACTGGTGTTGGCCTTTACTAGGTGGAGGCATCACCTGTAGGAATTACCTTGGATAAATGTGAAGTCTAGGCGCTACTCCTGGATTGACAATAGCTGCCATTTCTTCAGGAGATAATTTGCTCAGTTCAGTCTCTAGTTCTTCAACTGTGAAGTAATAGCCACGCTCTTGAGCAATCTTGATAAAGCCTTCTGGATCAGATGCTGCTTTGAGTCTTTCTTTTAACACTTGATCTTGTTTAATTGCTTTGAAAAGTTGGGCTGCATGTTTTTGTGACATGAAAGTCTATCTCCTGTTGAAAATATCAGATTTGAATGTAGTTATTTAACTTTTGTGGTTTCACCAAATCCAGCTAAAGTCGCTGCTAACTAAGGTCATATACTTCAATCTTGAACTAAGGAGAAGAATGTCTTATTGATTTTGACAAAAAAATATAAGTTCCCAGCGATCGCTCTCTTCAGCAATTAGATACAGTCAAACACTAAAACAGCCGCACCATTTGTTAGAGGCGGCAAAATAACTGATTCTCTAGAATGGCGCTTATGTTGATTGCAGCTATACCAAATATAGCGATTTTCAATTGGATGTAATACACTTTTACCTCACCCCTGCCTCTCTCCTTGGCAAGGAAAGGGGTGCCCAATAGGGCGGGGTGAGGTTTTGTACTTCACGCTTGTCGAAAATGCTTTATTGTCAGACAAAACAATCACTCGCACGTAATTTCAGTTAACAGTTATTGATAGCTGATAACTGTGAAAGTGGGTTTTAGTTATTAGCCCCAAATTTATTTGAGGGCGGGATTTTGGACTAATGAAATCTATCGAACTCACGTTATCCTGGTAGTCGATACATAAGAACTTTAGCTTTCAAATCTTCTTCCACAAACACTAAATACTCACCATTGGAACGACGAAAAGCGCGAATACCAAAGGGTATGTCAACCCAGCCGCCTTCGCCTGCAACCTCGGGGCCTGGTTTTAACTGTTGTACTTGTTTTCCTGTGGTGGCGTCGTAGACAAACACGTCTGGGGTTTTACTACTGGCGGCAAACACTCTGTTACCGATTGCATCCATTGCTTTGATGTGCAATTTGGGATCGCGGTTGACTTCATATGGTAATGCTATGCGCCAGCGTATTTTTTTGGCTTTGCTCCAATTATCGTAGCGGATAATTTCTGTGCCAACCAATCCCCAATCACCATCAATGTTGGGGCGATCGCTTGTATAACCGCTTAAATACATAGCATCCTGTTCCGGAAAATATTTAATTCTTGTGAGAGTTTTAAACGGTTGGGGCATGGGTGTTTTTTGCACAGCTTTGGTACTGTAAATTGGACAACCGTGAGCATTTAATCCACCAAAGCGGTAATGTTTGATGTAGCCTGTTTCTGCTGCTAGCCAAACATCTCCTTTGCTATCTATTTCCCAACCCCAAACAGAATCATCTTTTTCACCTGTAGTTTGATATTCGTTGGTTTGAGGTGAACCGTCACCGTTGGCATCAATCCAGATCCAACTACTATTAGTCGGTTCATTAGTCAGCCAGTCTTCTTTACCTTTGCCAAATATACCGCAGGGAACAGCTATTTCTCCATCAAAACGATACATTAACAGGCGTTCCGACATCATTTCTGAAGACAGATATAACAAGCGCTTTCCTTGCAAACGCCGGACAAAGGCTGCTGTGGGTGTGGTGTGGAGTCTGGCATCATTAGGGTAACGGAACCTATCTACGGTATAACCTTTGTATTGCCATTCTTTACCGCTACCTTTGGTGTAATCCATGACGAAATGTTCGTCTTTGGTAAAGACGTTTGCGCCATCAGTACCAATATCAGCATCAGCATTATCTATAAATTGCAAGCCCAGCAATTGCCACTGTAATTTGCCGGATGGGGAAAGCTTGCGTAAATCTACGCCGGAACGATTGAAACCAACATTACTAACATAGATATTTCCGGCTGCATCTGTACCGACTCCACTCAAGCCGTAAAATTTCAAATCTCCAATTTCACCACGCTTACCTGAGTAAACACCGCCTTGAGTCCCAAAAGTGCCTACTTGTTTGGGTTTATTGGCAATGTCATATATTAATACTTGCTGACGCGGGCCGTTGTCTGCAACTAACAATCTGTTTTTATTATCGATCGCGATCGCGCTCGGTTGGGCAACATCTGCGATCGCACCTGGTAATTGCTTTCCTGTTGGTGAATAATGTCCTATTTTGTTTTTGTCTTGAATAATCCACAAATCTCCTTGTTTGTCAAGGGCTATTTTGCTAGGATTATTGACTTTAAAGCTACGTATTTCTTTCATCGTAGCGGTGTTGTAGACATGAACTAAATTGGCTGCTTTGTCACTTGCATACAACTGCTGGCCATCAGTTGCTAATCCTGTGACTTTGTCTTTGGTGCTGACTATTAACATGCTTTTATCCCAGCCGCGTCCTTGGGGAAAAGGTGCAACTTTTCCAGATAAGTTATAACGTCTGATGCAAAACCATGTTGTGCCTTTGGGTGGGTAATCTTCTCCTGGTTTTCCATCAGCAGCTTGCAGCATCGCTACATACATATATTTTTGATCGACTGCGATCGCATCTCCTCCCTGCCTTCCCCATCCATGCAAGTCATCAGCTTTACCAATGACATCTCCATTTTTATAAATTCCTACCTCTCTTCCGGCTTCATCCCAACCTGTATTGGTGTACACTGTGCCATCAGGAGTCACATACATATCACTTACTTGGATTTGTACCCATTTGTTACCACCACCAAAGGAGTTACCTATCCAAGATGTTTTATAAGCATTGGTAGCAGCTAGTGTGTAACTGTTCGTAGCAGGCGGTGTATAAGTATCTTGAGCAGAGAATGTATAGTTATTAGTAGCAGATGTTGTGTATTTGTCTGTGTTAGAGGATATATAAGTATTGTTTTCCGGTAGCGTATATGTCTTAATTGTTGATGTTGTCTGAGTACTCGCTACAGATGTAACTCTGCCAGTCAAATAGATGGCAATTAGAGTTACAGTTATAAATCCGGCAATAATACCAAGTAGAAACTTTAACCTTCTGTTATTTCTAGAAATACCTCTCCTTAATAAGTTATTGATATGTTGCTTTTGATAGAGTTTCCCAATCTGTCGTAGCAATTTATGTTTCATCTGTGATGTTTGTCAAAAAACTATTGATTGAATTTTTGATTATTTTTTAAATATAATTAAGTATTTATATTTTTGATTAGTTACAGGAGTGACGCAAGAATTGGCAAAAAGCTTATTTGATGTAACTGTCAATATACCAAGGTTTTTAGACTGTACGTGATTCCTATAGTTAATTGTATATACTGTTGATTAATGGTTAATAATTATACTTAACTTTAAGTATTAGTTGTTTAATTAGAAGTGATCATAATTTTTTGATTTGTGGGATATTCATCCATAAAATAACCAATATTTACAGTGAATATGGCTAACTTCATGAAAAATTTACAAAAACCACATTATTTTTTTAATCTAGCTCAGGACAATTTCGTAAAAATTCTATGGTAAGGTCTTTGCTTGCAAGAATTGCTATTTTTTCTGCTAATTTGTAATCTGAACCACAATCACAAAAAATTCGATGCATCATCATCTATTGATTAGCTATTATTTTTATTGAAAATTTCATGGGAATTGCTATTAAGTTAGCAACATTAAACATAAAGTATCTTTTAAGTTTTTAATAAATACAGGAGTGACACTAAATATGTTTGTAAAGTCTGATTTCTATACTTGACTAAAGAGATTACAAATGTTGGCTATAGAAGACTAGAACTGCAACAAAAGGGTTAAATAGTCTATATAGTTTCATTCTTGCCAGGCAGTCCCAATGAAAAAAATTTCACCGCCATTTATGATGCAGGGGTATTGGGCATTGGAAATTCCTGTTAAGAGTTACCTTATTTCAAGTCAGTCGTTCATGAACGTTCCTACACTAACCTTGCCATGAAAATCTCTTCCCGCTTCCCAGTCCCTGATCCCTGATTCCTGATCCCTATTTTCAAGCTAGCTAATCAGGGAAAAATCCTACAAATAGTGCCTAAAGATATGAGACTCCTTCCACATCCTTACATTTTTACAGCCCCAGACCGATTTTCAAGATAGGGGTCAATTTTATGTTGATCTAATCATAATTTATTTAGAGAGATAACTCATTTTCTGTATGGAATGTGTAATCAAAAACTTTATGATTTTAAGTAGTAAATTCAAGTTATTTTAACGTTTAGTGGTTAGAAAAATTTTCTCAAATCTATCTGAAGTCTGAGAAATAAGTTCTAAATAATGGTTTCAATCAAAAAATATAAATCTTACAGCTACCGAATTCCTGGTATTTTCAAATAAGGTGGCTAAAATGCTGGTAACAGTAAATACAAAGACGAGCAGTTCATGGCTAGGGATATATACGTGGAAGGTAACAAAAAAGACCATAATTTATCTGCATCCATCCTTTGTGTGGGAGTAGGTTGGTTTCCTACAACACCCGGAGGATTAGAAAGATATGTGTACGAACTGACTCAGAGATTAGCAGCAAATCAAGACCAGATTGAATTATGTGGAGTAGGTTTACCGGAAACACAACCAAACCTACCAATCAAATTGACCAATTTGGGTTCGCCAGATAGTCTGATTTGGAAACGGTTATGGTCAATTCGTCAAAACTTCAAGAAAACAAGAATTGGCAAACCAGATGCAGTTAACTTACATTTTGCCTTATATAGCTTCCCAATATTAGATTTATTACCCAAGGGAGTACCCATTACCTTTAACTTTCACGGGCCTTGGGCATCTGAAAGTAACCACGAGGTAGTTCATCAGCGATTAAGTGTTGTTCTCAAGCACCAACTGATCGAAAAAAGAACTTATGATCAGTGCGATCGCTTTATTGTTTTGAGTAAGGCCTTTGGTAAGATACTACACGAACAGTATCAAATTCCCTGGAAAAAAATTAACATCATTCCTGGTGGAGTGAATACTGATCAGTTTCAGTCTAACTTATCACGTAGCGAGGCTCGTGCTAAACTTGGTTGGCCGCAAGACAGGTCTATTATTTTCACTAGTCGCCGCTTAGTGCATCGAGTCGGAATTGATAAATTATTGCAAGCTTTAGCAATTATTAAGCCAACAGTAGCAGATTTTTGGTTAGCGATCGCTGGTCGGGGGCCTATCCAAGCAGCATTGCAACAGCAAGCAACAGAATTGGGACTCAATGAACATGTGAAATTTTTAGGATTTTTACCAGATCAGGATTTGCCCATAGCTTATCAAGCTGCTGATGTTAGTGTTATGCCTAGTCAGTGTTTTGAAGGGTTTGGCTTAGCGGTGGTAGAATCCCTTGCCTGTGGTACTCCCGTCGTGTGTACTCCTGTAGGTGGAATGCCAGAGATTTTAGAACCATTTTCACCCCAGTTAATCACTTCTTCTGTGGAAGTTTCAGCCATTGCGGAAAAATTAGAACAAGTGCTACTAGGAAAAGTAGTAACACCTTCACGAGAAGCCTGCCGCGAGTATGTTACTGCTAATTTTGATTGGTATAAAATCGCGCAAGATGTTAGGAAAGTAATATTAGCCTAACTATATTCATAAGACTATATTGTTTTTGTAGTTAGTAAAAGTTCAAAAGAAATCACATATTAATTGTGAGATCCATACAATAAAAAATACCCTATTTCGTAAATATTTAAAGCAAAAACTTTTACTACAGCAAGAATGATTGTCAAAGGTGTCATCTGCGATCAAATTAAGCATAATCATACTCTATTTAAATGCAGAGAAAACTATTTCCTTGTAGTTGGAAACTTTACCTGCATTTCCCACAATAAAGGATTGTCTCGCGCTCTGTGTGACAATCTTTAGATAAGTAATTTATTTTAACAGTGATCACTGATTTAATGGTGAAAAGGTGAAAGGGTAAAAATGAAAATTCTGTTTTTAGATCAAAGTGGTAAACCAGGTGGCGCAGAACTATGTCTCATAGATATTGCCAAACCTTATCGAGATAATTGTTTAGTTGGCTTATTTGCTGATGGCGATTTTAGAACTTTACTAGAAAAAAATCATATTCCAGTTCAAATTCTTAGCACAAAATCCATCCAAGTTCGCAAAGAAAGTTCCTTGGCACAAGGATTAGCAAGTCTGGGACAACTCATACCTTTACTTGCTAAAGTTGTGCAAATCGCTCGTGAATACGATTTAATTTACGCCAACACTCAAAAAGCATTAGTTGTGGGAGCGATCGCTAGTTTTTTAAGTGGCCGTCCTTTGGTTTATCATTTACATGATATTCTTTCACCAGAACATTTTAGTCAAACTAACCGTCGTATTGCTGTTACTGCTGCCAATCGAGCATCATTAGTAATTGCCAATTCCCAAGCAAGTAAAACAGCATTTATAGAAGCAGGAGGACGTGCAGACATTACCGCAGTTGTCTACAACGGTTTTGAACCCAAAAACTATCAAATAGATGAATTTATGATTCATCAAACCAGACAAGAACTAGGACTAGAAGGTAAATTTGTAGTTGGACACTTTAGTCGTCTTGCGCCTTGGAAAGGACAACACATATTAATTGAAGCACTCAGGCAATGTCATCAAGAAGTGACAGCAGTTTTAGTTGGTGATGCGTTGTTTGGGGAACAAGAATATGTCCAAAAATTACATCAACAAATTGTTACTTTGGAACTAGAAAACCGGATCAAATTTTTAGGATTTCGTTCAGATATTCCCCATTTAATGTCAGCTTGTGACTTAGTAGCGCATACCTCCACAGCTGCTGAACCTTTTGGCAGGGTAATTGTTGAGGCTATGCTATGCGGAAAACCAGTTATAGCAGCAAAAGCTGGTGGTGCAGTGGAATTAGTAGAACATGGTGTAAATGGTTTTTTAGTTACACCAGGAGAATCCCAAGAACTTGCACAGGTAATTACTACCTGTTTAAAAGAGTCATCAAAAACTGCGACGATTGCCAGTCATGCCAGGACTACAGCTAGTCAGCGTTTTGATGTGACAAATATTAATCAACAAATTGCCGATTTGTTAGCAAAGTTATAGTGGTTTGCGATGAAGTCCAGTAGAGGAAAAACGAACACAGATGCACACAGATGCACACAGATGGATTATGGGTTTGCTGTTAAGTTAATTCCTGATCCTCGATCCCCGATTCCTATTTTCAGATACAATAGCATATGCTTGATTTAAAGACTTATTAATCTTTCTGGTAGAACTGAGAGAGAAACAATTGTTAGAAAAGCAAAGGCTGTTGTAGTTTCTAGTATCGCCGCAAATTGAATTTTTGCAGTGCGATACCATTCTTGATTAACGGCAATTATGCCAAATTTAATTAATGCCAATCCAAAAGCTAAAACTGCTGCTGGAGATAGCCAACCTAGCCAATAAATAAACGCAAGAATTAGAGTTGCAACAGCATGATAAATTGTCCCTGGAATTACAGAACTGGTTTTAGTTTTCCGCAGCTTAACTGTGAAAATGGCACTAGAAAAGAAAAGCGTATTTAGTATCCACAATCCCACGACAGTGGAGGAAATCATGCCTGTTGTTGTAGCGTAAGCGAAGGGAGTAGCAAGGCAAACCGCAGCAAAGGTAATTAATTCATTCAAAACAGATTTTTGCTCTCTTTGCAACACCGAGAAAGCATCAATCATTAAGGCGGTTAATGCACCGGCATAAATCCATAAGACAACTGGATAGCTAAGGTAAAGCCAAATCGCAATTCCGCCAGCAATTACAGCATACAACCCACCCCAAAACAGAAAACGTGGCTTCAGGGTGCGACGTTGCTTAATTTGCATTACCAAAGGATGTTCAGCCTGAAAACCACAAAAAGCACATATCAAAGCTAGGGTTGTTGATAATCTCCAAGCTTGAGACGCCGCTGCACCAATGAGAAAAGAAACTAGCAATACTATGTAGACTCCATGTTCTGGAGAAAACATCGGACCATACCACGCTTGAGAGTTGGGTTTGGCTGTAGTTTGGGTATTGCTAGATGTATTGATGGCTGAGTGAGTCATCGCCTTGATCTCCCTTGAAAATAGATATTGATCAGGCTGCTAGAGAATGCTTTTGTTTTTCTCGTTCTCGTGCATCAACAACTAGGGGTAAACAAAGAATCGCGATCGCTTTTTGCCATTCTTTTCTAACTTGCGTGTCTTTCACCCCTACAAACAATTCTATCAAGCGGGGAATTGCACGTTCTAAAGCCGGACGAGGTACGGGACGATGTAACTCAACTAGGTTAGTTAAGCTTTCCTGATTATTAACGAAACCAATTACCCATTTTGTTGTGTGATCTGGACTATCAGGAACACGTTCAACACCTAATTCTTTTGTTAGCCAACTATAAAAAGGTGGTAACTCTTTAGCTAAAACGGCTCCTGCTGTGGGCAGAGTTTCTCTTAGTAAGTTTACATCTAAACTGTTTAACTGTTGTTGTTGTTCCGGCGAATTCAGACACTCGGTCAATGATTTAGAAAGTAAAGATTCTACCTGAGTCTGAGGTAAATCTAAGTATTGAGAGAAAGTTTTCAGTGTTGTTTGCATGGTTCAATTATTCACGAATTACTTTTTCGGAAAGTGTCAGCAGAAATGCGAGATTTTCTTCTGCCTTCAAAGCATGGGGTGAATTCGCAGGCATAAACACAAATACACCTGGTACTAGTGCAATTTCTTCTCCTGATAAAGTTAGTAAACCTCGCCCTTCAAGGACGTTGATCGTGGCATTACGAGTAGAGGTATGCTCAGAAATTTCAGTGTTAGCTGCCAAACAAAAGAGGGTATATTGACAGGCGTTATCTTGAAATAATAATTTACTGACAACTCCAGTGTGAGTAAATGCAATTTCTTCTCGTAATTGTTTGACAAAAGATGAATTCGTCGTGGTTGTGGAAGTCATGTTAATTGCTAATGAGTCAAAAATTTTTAGTAATGCTTCACTTTAAAGTACCGAAATTAATTAGCGATCGCGCAAAGAATGATGTAGCCTAATTCATGACGGTATTGTTGGAAAACTCTACGCATAGCTAAAACACGTTTGCGGATTGGTTGAGAAGTGAAAATATTCCAAAAAATCCGAATTGTGTTAGCAATACCCTCATCTTGAACCATTCTTTGCCAGTTCAATAAACTCATTGGCCCGGTTTGATGTTTTTGTACTTGCAATCCGGCTGTAGCAGAAGCGGTAATCCAATTAGTTTCTGACAAGGGTGTCGCATTGACTCTAATCACTTTCGCTAACTCAAAATGAATTTCTGCTTCTTTGTCACGCGCTAATAATTCATGACAGAGAAACTTTCCACCTGGTTTGAGTTTGTTGTGAATTCCAGTGAGAATCTTTGCTTTTCCTGGAGAAGATTGCATCGTCAGAATTGCTTCTGCTAATACATAATCAAATTTGCCTGGTATAGCTTCTAAGTGAAAAATATCACCTTCAACAATTTCAACTTGATTTTCTAAACCAGCAGCATGTATGTTGGCACGCGATCGCGCTACACTTTCAGGATTCTTTTCTACACCTAAGACTCTGACATTGTAGCGTTTAGCCAGAGCTATTGCACTGTAACCAAAGCTAGATGCTAATTCTAAAACTGTCTCACCTGGCTGAAAATTAGCCCATGCAAATAATTGTTCTGTAGCTATTCTTCCACCCGGACGCAGATATTTTTTACCTGCTGCTGCTAAAATTTCGTGTCCGGGTGCTGTTTGAAAATTGAGGGTAGCGTTGTTGGTCATTTCTCGTGACCTCTTGAATTCTTGCTATCCCTAATGTGTCAAAATTTTTGGATAGTTTCTATGAGCTACCTCATAGAAGAAAGAATTGGGGGCAGGAATGTAGCGTAATAAGGGCATATAACATCAAGTATTGAGAAAAATAATCGTAACTATCGAAAAATATTAGTGTCTATAAAATTATGGCACTAATAAAACGTGTTAAACAATAAATAGCACGAATAAAAAATATAAAATTATGGTTCAAACAATATCTGCGGTTGGACTGCCACAAGGGCAGCCCAAAACATGGCATTCTTTAGAAATAGCCGAAGCGATCGCTTACTTAGAAACTGATATAGACAGGGGCTTGAGTAGCACCCAAGTCAAACAGCGCTTAGCTGAATTTGGTACGAACGAACTTACAGCCAAGAAAAGCAAGCCTTGGTGGTGGAAATTTCTGCTGCAATTTAACGATCCCCTGCTGATCATTTTGCTATGTGCAGGTTTAGTCAAAGCAATAACAGGTAGTTTTGTGAATGCGGGGGTGATTTGGGGTGTCACCACTACCAACGCCATTATTGGATTTGTACAAGAATCAAAAGCTGAGGGTGCGATCGCAGCACTAGCAAAAGCGATCACAACTGAAACTACTGTCATTCGTGATAGTAAAAAATTACGCATCCAATCACGAGAATTAGTACCAGGTGACATAGTTTTCCTGACCTCTGGTGATAAAGTGCCAGCAGATTTACGGCTTTTACAAGCACGAAATTTACAAGTCGATGAATCAGCACTGACTGGTGAATCAGTGCCAGTAGAAAAAGATACTCGAGCTTTAAATGCTGACACTCCCCTAGCAGAACGTAAAAATATGGCTTATGCAGGTGGTTTTGTCACCTTTGGGCAAGCGATCGGTATCGTAGTTGCTACGGGGAACGCCACTGAGACAGGTCGCATTTCGCAATTAATGGAACGCCATACTGACCTTTCCACACCCTTAACTCGGAAATTTGACAAATTCAGCCGAAATTGGTTACGGGTGGTGTTAGGGCTGGCAACCCTGACTTTTGTGGTGGGACTTAGTTATAAAAACTTACAAGATGCCCTTGAAGCAGCTGTAACTTTAACCGTCAGTGCCATTCCTGAGGGTTTACCAGCAGTAGTAACTGTAACACTAGCGATTGGTGTTTCTCGCATGGCGCGACGGCACGCAATTATCCGTAAGTTACCAGCAGTCGAAACTTTGGGGAGTGCAACTGTCGTTTGTTCTGATAAAACCGGTACTCTCACAGAAAACCAGATGACGGTACAGGCAATCTATGCAGGCGAACATCAGTATACAGTCACAGGTGTAGGTTATGCTCCAGAAGGAGAAATTCTGGTAGATGACAAACCAGTGAATTTGAACACTGAAAAAAGTTTGCAAGAATGCCTTTTAGCTGGTTTGTTGTGCAATGATTCTCACTTAGAAAAAAAGAATGGGAAGTGGGTAGTAGTTGGTGATCCAACCGAAGGGGCTTTAATTGCATCTGCCGAGAAAGCAGGTTTTAGCCAGTCTAGCTTAGCAAACGCAATGCCCAGGTTGGATGGCATTCCTTTTGAATCTGACTATCAGTACATGGCGACTTTGCATGAAACTCCCAGAGGTAAGACTGTTTACGTCAAGGGTTCAGCAGAAGCAATTCTCAAACGTTGTACACTCTTGCAGAAAATTGATGGACAAACCCATCCAATCGACTGTGTAGAAACTTTCCGCAAAACAATCATTGAGCGGGAGGTAAATATTATGGCACGGCAGGGTTTGCGGGTGCTAGCGTTCGCGAAAAAACCGATGCCAAATCAGCAAATGACAGTGGATCATGAAGACATTGATACTGGTTTGATTTTCTTAGGTTTACAGGGAATGATTGATCCGCCGCGCGAGAGTGCCACAAAAGCGGTGCAAGCCTGTCAAGAAGCGGGTATTCAGGTAAAAATGATTACGGGTGATCATGCGGTGACTGCCCAAGCCATAGCTAGACGCATGGGAATTCATAAAAATGGATCTGTTCTAGCCTTTACGGGGGCAGAATTGGCACAGATGGATCAACAGGAACTAGCACAAGTTGCAGAAGAGGGTGTGGTATTTGCCCGTGTTGCACCAGAACAAAAGCTGCGTTTGGTAGAGGCGTTGCAGTCTAAAGGCGAGATTGTCGCCATGACAGGGGATGGTGTGAACGATGCACCCGCACTGAAACAGGCAGATATTGGTATTGCGATGGGGGGTGCGGGTACGGAAGTTGCTAAAGAAGCAGCAGATATGTTGCTTACTGATGATAATTTTGCCTCAATTGAAGCAGCAGTAGAAGAAGGACGGGCGGTTTATAAAAATCTGTTGAAAGCAATTTGCTTTATTCTGCCAGTGAATGGTGGAGAATCAATGACTATTTTATTCAGCGTTTTATTATCTAGAGAATTGCCAATTCTATCGTTACAAGTTCTCTGGCTAAATATGCTGAATTCCATCACAATGACAGTGCCATTGGCATTTGAACCAAAGTCGCCAAATGTGATGAAGCAACCGCCACGTAGTCCTAATGAACCGTTGCTATCAGCTAGCCGACTCAAGCGAATTTTGGCAATTTCTCTGTTTAATTGGATTGTGATTTTTGGTGTATTTGAATATATTGAATACACGACTGGCAACATTAATTTAGCCCGGACAATGGCTATTAATTCTTTAATTGCCGGACGAATTTTTTACTTGTTGAGTATTAGTCAGTTAATACCAAATTTGATTGCCAAAATGGATGGTACGATTCAAGAAAATGTTGATATTCCGGCAATTGGTTTTGGAATTGTAGGTGCGATCGCTTTACAAATTATTTTTGCTCATGTGCCATTAATCAACGATGTATTTTCAACAGCCCCATTGAGTTTTCAGCAGTGGTTGTTCTGTTTAGCGGTAGGTTCACCCATGATTTTATGGTCAGCGGTAGTAAATAAAATTGACCCACCCAATTAATTCTGATATTATACCATTTCACAAAATTCTTGATATAAATCCTCCCCTTTATCCTCCTTGTCCTCCTTGTCCCCTTGTCAGCAAATATATCAGACTTATGGTGAAACGCTATTACTATCCTCCTGCTGTGGGTGTAGCAGGTACAACCATCATTTCCTCAGTTGGCTGTTCAGTCACTTGTGTACTAGGTACAATTGTTTCTTCCTCAGTTGGCTGTTTAGTCACCTGTGTACTAGGTAGAATTGTCTTCTGCTGATTAGGTTCTTCAGCAGTGGGTGTAGTGGGTACAACCATCATTTGTTGATTAAGTTCTTCAGTGGCGGGTGTTGTGGGTAAAATTGTCTTCTGCTGAGTTGGTTCTTCAGTAGCAGGTGTAGTGGGTACAACCATCATGTGCTGATTATGTTCTTCAGTGGCGGGTGTAGTAGGCTGTGGATTGCTCTGTGTTGGAGGTGGGGATGGCTGTGATTCACTTTCCGTTGTCGGCGGTGTAGATGGCTGAATTTTCTCCTCTATTGCAGGTGGGGATGGTTGGGACTCACTTTCCGTGGTTGGCGGCGGTGTATATGGTTGAATTTTCTCCTCTATTGCAGGTGGGGATGGTTGGGACTCACTTTCCGTGGTTGGCGGCGGTGTATATGGTTGAATTTTCTCCTCTATTGCAGGTGGAGGTAGTGGAAATTCCCTTTCGGTCGGTGGTGGAAATAGCTTAATTTCTTCCTTCACAACAGGTTGAGATGGTTTTGTATCGTTCTTGCTGGGAGAGGGAGACGGTGCTGGTGTTGCAGGCTTATTAGAATCACGCTGCGGTGTGAATATTGACGGTGAAATTGTTGGTGGAGGGGTAAAAAAGTTTTTGCTACGTTTATTCTTTGGTACTGATGGTGAAGCTTGTGGTTGATCCTTGATGGTTTCTACTGCTGGATTAGTGGTTTTGGTTGGTTGATTTTCCTGCAAGTTGAATGGCAGAAAACTTTTGCCAAAAATGACTAGCCCAAATCCAACCCCAATTAAACTAAATAACCCCAAGGTTGGAAATCCTTGAGTACGGGATGCACGAGATGATGAACGATAGGATGTTTTGGCTTTCGCTGGGGGTATTTGTTGGATTGTTGATGGTGGCGACGATGGTGCTTGAAGCGCTTGCAATGCTTCTGCTGCTGTTTGATACCGCTCTTTGAAGTTACAGCGCACCATTTTGGTTAAAATATTCGCTAACTCATTGCTGATATTGACCAAGTTACGCCAAACTACTTCTCCATCCGCAGGATCAGTGGGTAGCTTACGTGGTTGTACACCTGTTAAAGCTTGAATTCCTAGCATTCCCACTGCATAGACATCGCTGGACAGTCTTGGCTTACCATTGGCTTGTTCGTTTGGGATATAGCCAGGTGTGCCGATGACGATGGTAGAGTTTACTTCTCCTTCTGTGTTGGTTGCCAAGCTTTTAATTTCTTTGACAGAACCAAAGTCAATCAGGACTATTTTGCCGTCTTGACGACGCATAATATTTTGTAATTTTATATCCCGGTGGATCACACCATGTTCATGGACAACCGCCAAAACTTCTAGTATTTCCTGTAGGAGTGTTAGGACTTGAGCTTCACTAAGCTGTTTACCAGGAATAATTTCTGTAGTTAAATCGTGTCCATCTACAAATTCCTGTACCAAATAGAATTCGCCATTTTCTTCAAAATGGGCTAAAAGTTCAGGAATTTGATCATGACGCTTGCCTAAACGGTACAAAACTTCTGCTTCTTGGTTGAATAGCCTCTTGGCAATCTGCAAGATTTCTGGATTAGGGTTGCGAGTTTGAAGATGCTTCACAACACACTTGGGATTGCCAGGCAAATCCATATCTTCAGCAAGAAAGGTATCACCAAATCCGCCGCTTCCCAACTTTTTAAGGATTTTATAGCGATTCCGGAGAACTTTGCCGAAGAGCATCAGCCTTACCTAAACGCAATTAACATACCCATGATAGGGCGATAACTCTATTAATTTTTACAAAAAAAAGCTTTTTTAAGAAACTAACTTTGAGAGGATCTTCAAAAATATTATTGGTTGTTCGTAATAGCTAGATTTTAAGCTATTGTTACTAATATATGTTTGTGAAATGCTTTTTCTTCAGTATTTTTACTTGTTTACTATCGTAATTATAGTCTCCACAAATTACTATTTTTTTAGCATTTTTGTTTTAAGCACAAAGAATTCAGAAATTTAGGGTAGTTGGCAACAATAAAATTTTATAGTTTTAATTTTTACAATCAAAATGTTTCTATAGCATTACTACATATCTATGTAGCACTTCTTCTGTGATCAAATTCTTTATATATGTTGAGTTTTGTAGGATGTGTTATGCCGTAGGCTAACGCATCAAGGAGTGATTTTTGGTGCGTTAGGACAAATAGTCCATAACGCACCCTACCAGAATCTTTTTTAAAAAAGTCGGGGATCTGACCCCTCGCAACCCTGATAGCAAAGACTTCCAATCTAAAATCCAAAATTGGTATTACTCAGACACACCACCCACAACAGGCCTAACTTCAGAAAATGGATTAGTGCCACCAGTCCAGTTAAAGTCGCTAAGGCGGAAGCTAATGCCACCTAATTCTAGCTCTGGATTGTAACGCAGGGTAATTCCGTAGGTGCGACGAGTGTATTGCAAAATAAAGTCAGTGCTGGTGTATTCTCCTGTATCTAAATTAACTGATGTTTGAACACCAAAAGTAAATGGCCCATAAATTTGCTGTGTAATCCCGGCACTCAAGGTTCTGGTATCAACAGCACGGTCAAATAAGAAGGGAGACTCACCACTATCAAGACCTTGGGAGTAGCTAACATTAAAAGCAGTGTAGTCTAGAAAAGACCTAGAAAAATGACCAATTTGCCCTTCTAAACCAATTGTGCCAATCAATGTGCTTTGATTATCACCATTTGTGTAATAACTAGTAGTGCCAGTCAAGCCACCAAATGCTCGTAAATAAGGAACTACTGGGTTAGGTGTGTATCGTAAACCCTCAGTAGCAGTGGGTGGTAAGGGTTTACCCTGCCACAGTAAAAAACCTCCATTCAAGGCAGCACTGGCTTGGAGACGACCAAGGGAGACACGGTTATTATCCCGGATTGGTTCTAGCAAGTCTTCGCGATCTGTGTTGGCGGTGATATATTGAGCGCCTCCTTGGTAGCTGAAGTTTAACCCTGTTCTACCCAGAGGGATGATGGGAGAAGTAACGACACCGCCAAAGCTACTTTGGACAGTTTGATAACCAAGACTACCATTGTAGAGGCGATCGCGATAACTATATTCCAATGTCACATTGTGGGGGTTACGAGTATCACCGACTTGTTGACGTAACCGCAAACTTGCCTTCAAATTATCTTCAATATCGGTAAAGTCAAAACTATTTAGTGTCCCAGAACCTTCAACCGTTGTTCTTGGACTCAAAGTGGCATCAAGGGATGTTCTTAAACCAAATAGTGAGGGAATGTTGCCAACACCTTCCTGGACAGCCTTTTGAGCGAGAAACTGAGGTGTAATACTAAAACTCACATTTTCTCTATTTATCGGTTCAAATCTGCGCTCTACAAATACACCACCACGCTGGTCACCATCAAACCCAAAGGAAACTAAACCAGGGGTCGCATCTCGCTCTCTGCGGTCAATTACCTGCTGATTTTTGGGAATGGGTAGACTCAAACCCTGGTCAAAAACTAAACGTTGGTTCTGAGTACGAACACGGTCTTGCAAAGGAGACTCCCGCGTCAATGTGACTTTATCTGCCCGTAATTCCAATTCTGGGGGTGAGAAGGGGTCATTGGTAATGCTGACATCTGATGCTTGCCAGCCACGTGGATAAAAATCAATACGTGCAGCTTCAAAGCGGACGCGCCGCACCTGTCCTCCCTGTTCGGGATTGACTATATTTCTGGCATTAGTTCTACCACCAATACCAAAGTTAATTCCCCCTGGGCTACTCACCCCAGTCAACGGTTGATTACTTCTGATGCGATCGCTGGGTGGACGTTCTGGTACTCCACCTGCTGTGACGTCGGTGGGCAAAAATGCAAAATCTTCCTGGGCTGTGGGTATAAAAATCTCACCACGACCAGCAAGCAATTCTCCGGTATCCTGAACAAAATTATAAGTGAATCGCTGCCCACGTAGTACTTGGTCGCCTCTGGTTAAGGCAACATTTCCTTCACCTACAGCGATCAAATTATCTAAACTAACTTGAATGCGATCGGCATCCACCACCGCCCCATCAAAGCGCACAACAACATTACCTTCTGCTGTGACTACCCGTCTTTGTTCGTCATACTCTTGGGTATCGGCTATTACTTCTACAACTCTCCTTGTTTCCGGTGTTGTCGGTGTGGGTGCTGGTTGTGGAGTTTGGCTGATGAGGTTGCGAGTTTTAAATTCTATAGTTGATAGTTGGTTGTTAGTAGTTGATTGTTGATTGGCAGTACGGAATTTGATTTTAATTGGTTGCGGTGCTGAACTAGAAGTCTGGGAATTTTTAGCAGTGGTATGATTCTGTTTGGACTGGATTAGTTGCTCGGCCAATAACTGGGATTTTTTTTGAGATCGGTTCTTACTATTTTTGATTGTCTGAACAATTTGCTGTTGGGTTTGTTGTTTTTGACTATGGTTATTCGTTTCCTGAGGAATTTGTGGCTGTTGCTGGGAGTATCCAATAGATAAGGGTTCCCCTAATAGATTTGCACTATTTTCAGAAATATTTAAGGGCGAAAATTCGGCGGGAAAACTTTCCGGTGCGGGGATTGTAGGTGTTTTGGCTGTAAATGACTTATCAGGTACAGGCTGATGTGACGGATTAACTGGTTGTTGCTGTAAATTTTCTGCTTTCGCCTGTTCTCCCGTTGAATGCAATTGGCGATCGCTTGCAGCTATGACTGGCAAATTTTCTGCTAATAACGGTTCGACTATGGCAGGTGGTTCGGGCGGCAGAACGGAATGAAGCATGTTTCAGCACAATCTAGCAAACAAATAGCCAAAATTAAGAGCCGGAAGGACTAACTTAGCTTTTTACCTTCCGACTTTCACTTTCTGTTTAACTTTTAGCAAGCCGCCTCAAGAGCGTCTAGTGTTTTCTGCCTTGCAGCAGTAATGGATAATTCGTCTTCATCTTACTCGAAGTCCCGACGACCAGGGTTACGAGCAGGATCGTTTGACAAAAATCCAAACACAAACAGAGTGATAAAGAAGGCAACAACAATATATACAACGATTTTTAAAGTCAGCATCGAGATATCTCCCTTGGATATGAAAAGCTTTCCGTATCTGCCATACAGATTCAGATAGCTCCTTTATCTTACCCAAATCTCATCCCTTTTTTGGAGAAGGCTGGCATAAATTACGGAGATAAACTCCGCAACATAACTGAGTGTAAGCCAATAACCCTAATTAACTGACTCCTATAGATGCGCCTTAGTCAGCAGACGTTTAGGTACAGCAGATGTTTCCAATTATGTGGTTTTGCTGTTTTTAAGAAATAAGGCAGAGGGCAGAGGGCAGAGGGCTGAAGGGGAAGAGGATTTGACGGATTTGCCTTGTTTCTTTCATTCGTAGCGGGTGGCGCGACACCAGTGGGGTGTTTTTAACTTAACTATACTGGACTTAATTCTGCTTCTAATTGAGCCAGCCTAATTTCTTGGTGTCCAGCAATTCCCAGACGACGCAAGTTGAGGGATTGATTCATGGCTTCTTTTTCACCAACCACAGCAATTAGTGGAATCTTGCGTGCAGACAGTTCTCGAATCTTTTTGGCTATCGTGCGATCGCTCACATGCAATTCTACTCTCGCTCCAATTTGTTTTAGCCTTCTGAAAATCACTTCTGCCCAATCCGCAGATTTTTCGGAAACTGAAGCCACGGCAATTTGCACAGGAGCAACCCACAGTGGCAAAACTCCATTGTGATTTTCCAACAGAATGCCAATCCAGCGTTCCAAAGAACCCAAAATTGCTTGGTGCAGAATCACTACCTGCTCTAAATCTCCTTTTTGATTGACAAAGGACAAATCAAAAAGTTGAGGAAAGTTAAAATCAACCTGAATCGTACCACATTGCCATGATCTTCCTAGATGATCTTGCATACTGATTTCAATCTTGGGACTATAAAAAGACCCTTCACCAGGCGCTAATTCATAGGCGTAATCCAGTGCTTGGACTGCTTCAATTAAGGCAGACTCAGCCCGATCCCATAGTTCATCTGATCCAAGACGTTGTTCTGGGCGCAAAGCAATCCGAATGGAAAAGTTGTTGTATCCAAAGGCGGCGTAAACCTGTTTCACCATCACCAGAAAATTGCTAATCTCATCTCGGATATCGGCTTCCCGACAAAAGATATGGGCATCGTCCTGGACAAACTGACGTAGACGCATACAGCCGGATAGCGTTCCAGAAGGTTCGTTGCGGTGGGCTATCCCGAATTCCATCAATCGCATCGGCATTTCCCGATAACTCCGCTTGTGGGATTTGTAGATAGCGATGTGTGCAGGACATGACATTGGTTTGAGTGCATACTCCGGTTCTGCATCAGCTTCCAAACTAGCCACGACAAACATGTTTTTACGGAACTTTCCCCAGTGTCCCGAATGCTCCCAAAGTGATCGACTCAATGCTACAGGCGATCGCACTTCCTCAAAGCCATGAGCTTGGTAAATTGCTCGCATAAAATTCTCAATTAGCCGCAATAGCTGAAGCCCGATAGGATGCCAAAATACCATCCCCGGACTATGCTCCTCAAAGTGAAATAGATCCATTGCTTTTGCTAGTTCTCGATGATCAGACATGGTTGTATCTCCTGTAAATGTTTTGCTAATCAAAAACCCCTCTAGGTTTGACCTAGAGGGGCGATTGAGTTTCAATTTGCCAAGCAGCAATTATCCTCACGTCCCTCCAGGCGCGATTGTGGTGGTAGTGGTAGTGAGGTGAATAAATTGATAAATGAGCATTTGTTTTTCCTGTCTTGAAAATAGGGAATGGGGATTAGGGATTCGGGAACTCACCGGCCCCCACGACCGTAGGGAGTGGGGATTAGGGGCAACGGGGAAGAGGTTTTCTCATAATTAACCCATTTCGATGACAATCAAAACTCGAAACCCTCCTGGGCGTTGCCGGGAGGGTAGATGGAGTGCTATCGAATTTCAAATCAACGCGATCGCCTCACAACCCTCCTGAGTTGCTAGTAGTGGTGGTAGTTGTTAGGCGAATGCTTACTGGCATAATGATTCAGAAAATTTAAATATTGCTTATTTTATTTTAATAAAACAAGTCTATACTCAATGTCAAGCTTTTGAAACAATTTCAGTATGTCTGGTGTAATATTTTTCAGTGATCATACCCAGAACCCTTAAAAATCAATGTAGTCTTGCCTGTTATTACCAACATTAAAGTTAAATTTAGGTTAAAGAATGTTAAGCAATATTTAAATTATAGAATAGCAGTAACTAAAATTACTTTTGTATTTCAAATTCAAGAGCATAATGGTAGTAAAATTGACACTGTCTATTTCTCCTAAAAAGGTTGCTTTAGTCTTAACCATCGTAGCTATATGTCTAAGTATTATCAGCCTAGCTGGACAATTTTCTAGGTATATTCTCGGGCATGGTAATCTTTTTGGATTAGTAAGGTTGTTCAATGTGGGTGAGGATTCTAACATTCCTACATGGTACTCATCCATTACACTATTATTTTGTTCGCTCCTGTTGGCATTACATTGCTATATCTCAACAGATAGCTCGTGCTCGCTATATCCTCCATTGGAAAGTTTTATCAGCTATTTTTCTGTGTCTATCTATAGACGAAGTAGCGATGATTCATGAATCTGCCGACATAATACTAGGCTCAAGCATCAACAGAACAGGTTTTCTTTACTACGGTTGGGTTGCTGTTGGCATTCCCCTGACACTGATCTTTTTGCTGTCATATTTAAAATTTTTGGCTCATCTTCCAAGAAAGATAAGACTTTTATTTTTTGTTGCTGGTACTATCTTCGTGAGCGGTGCAATCGGTGCGGAAATGTTTGCCGGACGGTATGACGAACTTTACAGTGTTGAGAATATGAACCATGCAATGATTACAGTGGTTGAAGAGTTCTGCGAGATGTTTGGTATCGTTGTCTTCATATATGCATTGCTTTCATACATGAATTTAAATTTAACAGACGTTCACTTTTGTATCAAAAAAGCAGCAATACAACCAAAACGTAGAGTTATCGATGATGCAAGTATACAAAAGTAATGCTCTATTTTTGTAATTATCATGAACTACCCCTGGCTAACTTCGTTTGAGCCAGGGGTTTCTACAACCCCTGTTACACCTAACAAATTTTTGGGAACACTACTCATGATGTTTTGAGCGATCGCTTAGGTCTATCTAACAACATGAGAGCGCTATTTTTGGGAAAAAAGAGAATTTATGATTGTATTAGTCTTGCATTTTGTGGCATTTTATGTATTCTACTAGCATTGCCAGCTAACGCATCACAAACAACATCTGATGCAATTACAAATTTGCGACAGCAGCAGCAGCAAATTAATCAACAGCATCAAAGTGTCAAACACGAACGCGATCACTTAACCAATTTACAACAAGCAGCCCAAGAACGACTGAATGGCTTACAGCAAAACCTCAAAACTACTGACACGCAAATTCAAGACAGTGAGTTACGCCTCAAACTAGCAACAGAACGCTTGCAGCAGCTACAAGCAGATTTAGCAGCCAAAGAAGTTGCTTATCAACAACGACAAGCGGCGACAATTGCCCGACTACGCTTTTTGCAACGTTCCCTAGTGAACCAGGGGTGGGCGGTTTTGCTGCAAAGCCAAAATCTCAGTGACTTTATCAGTCATCGTCGTTATTTGAAGTTAGTTTATCAGGCAGACCAGCAAATTTTAGTTAAGCTGACAACCCAAGCCAACGAGATCAATAACCAAAAAATAGAAGTAGAACAGCAAAAAAATGAAATAGCCTTGATGAGACAGCAATTAATTGCCCAAAAAGCCGATTTTCAAACCCAAGCAGACTTGCAGCAGGAATTAATTGGGCGTCTCAATAGCGATCGCTTGGCATTAGAAGCAGCACAAACCCAGTTAGAGAAAGATTCCCAGGCAATTACAACTTTAATTCAACAAAAGATAGCAGAGGCAGAAGCAAGAACTAAGACAAACAGCCGCAACAGCGTCATTATTCGCGGTACAGGTATGTTTGCATATCCTACAGATGCACCTACCAGTAGTCCCTTTGGTTGGCGAGTACATCCGATTCTCGGTTATCGCCGCTTTCATGCAGGTCAAGATTTTGCTGCCAGCTACGGCAGTACCATTAGAGCCGCCGACTCAGGTACAGTCATTTTTGCTGGCTGGTACGGTGGTTATGGTAAAGCTGCGATTGTTGACCACGGCAACAGTCTAACTACACTTTACGGACACACAAGTGAATTATATGTTTCCGAAGGGCAAACAGTAAAACGCGGACAAGCGATCGCTGCTGTTGGTTCCACAGGTTTATCTACGGGCCCCCACCTCCACTTTGAAGTCCGCAAAAATGGTACACCAGTAGACCCAATGAATTATTTTTGATGTTCAGGAGGCAGGTAGTTTGAGTGTGGGGGTGTAGGAGAGAAGAACACTTTCATGCATGGCTGTTGAAATTTTTTCATTGGAACTGTCCTCTGCCTCTGCCTTTTTTTGTAATACCCAAATGGGTATAGCTAAAAAAGCTATAAATATAGCTTTTTTATGCTATGATTTTTATATTGTGACTGCATTTGTCAGCAGTGCAAGGGCGTGTAGCTCAGTGGATTAGAGCGTCAGATTCCGGTTCTGTAGGTCGGGGGTTCGAATCCCTCCACGCTCGTTTTCTTGTAAATCAGATATTGCACCTAGCTTAGTTGGGCATTGGGCATGGGAAAATCATTAGTATCTTTGATTACCCCTTACCAATCACCCATCATGGGCAAAGACCGCTAGCGATATCGTTTCGCCTGCTTGGGTATATGTAGATACCAGTGTTCAATAAGCCCATAGCTGCTCGAATTGCGGTTAAAGGAGTACGGAGTTCGTGACTGACAATGCCAATAAACTCACTCTTCATTTGCTCAATTTTTTGTTGCTCAGTGATGTCTTCGGCAATACCAGCAATCCTGACAATTTCTCCGGCTTCATTTTTGATGGGAAAGGCGCGATCGCACCCCAGAAACTGCCGGACTTCATCGACAGTGGTTTGCAGAATATCCTGTAAATTAAGCGATCGCCGGATGCGCTGGGTCATCTCCATCACTAAGCCGCCGCAGACAGAGCCATCCGCAGTTGCCGACACAAACTAATGCCATCCAGTTGCGGAATTTGCCAGTCCAGCAAAATCAAGTCATATTCAGCCGACATCGCTAGGTCTAGCCCAGTTTGTCCGTTGTTGGCTAAATCTATAGTGTAATTATTTGCACTCAGCAACTCTGCCAGTACCGTACTGAGTAAGATGTCATCCTCTACCAATAAAATTTTCATGGGCGGCATCCTTATGAAGATGCTTATAAAATTTCTTTGCTCTCACCTCGCATTATTATTCTACTTTGGTCAAGCTAGTTGCTGATTCACCAAGGATTGGGGGACGTGGAAGCGTGTTTTTTATAAAGACATGTCCGACAACGCCACGCCCCCGGTAATAGGTAATAGATAGTGGGTAATTGGTAAGAACTTGTTGGAGTCTTTACAATTACCAATTGACGATTACCAGTTAGCGGGCAATCCCTGCAACCATATCTTGGGCGAATCCCCGTATATTTATGTCGGGGAGTGCCCTCAATTATTTACCTAGCAAAGTTGATGTGGCTAAGTACTAGGATTGATCTTGACAAAAACGTGCTGGTAATATCTGCTGCAAACGACTGTAATCTGCTAAGTACTCTTCTAAAACAGCAAATTGAGACAAATTAAGACTGTAATAAATCCAACGTCCTTCCTGACGGGAGAGGACTAAATCTGCTTCCTTAAGAGTCTTGAGGTGAAAGGATAGCTTGGATTGACTTACCCCCAAAGCATCACACAAATCACATACGCACAGTTCCCGTGTACGTAGCAATTCCAACACTTTTAACCGCAATGGTTCGGATAAAGCATGAAAGCCAGCAATAATTGCATTGGGGACAACAGAGGGGGTTTGCATTAATCACAAGCAGGTTATAGGGTATGCCTTCTCTATTTTGAACTAGAAACAACAGCCTCGGCTTGATAACGGATATTAGCTTGTTGGAATCTGTGCAAGACTTCACCTAAGCGATCGCAATCCGCAATTAAACTAATTCGCACGTACCCTTCACCGCCACTACCAAAGGCATTACCAGGAGTGACAACTACACCAGTTTGTTGTAAAACCCACAAGGCAAAGTCTGTGGAACTCATTCCCTCAGAACAAGGAACCCACAAATACATCGTTGCTTTGGTTTTAGGGATATTCCAACCTAATTCTGTCAAGCCTTGAATGAGAAAATCACGACGGGTACGGTAGCGAGTTTGAACTTCTTGTAAATAAGAATCTGGTAGTTGTAAAGCAGTTTCGGCAGCTGCTTGCAAGGCTGCGAAAATACCGTAATCCAGGTTAGTTTTCAGTGTCCGCAAACCTTGAATGACATGGCGATTGCCCACCACAAACCCCACACGCCAACCCGCCATATTGTAGGTTTTAGACATAGTGTGGAACTCCACACCAATATCTTTCGCACCAGGAATTTCTAACAAGCTGGTTGGTTGATAGCCATCAAAAGCCAACTCGGCGTAACACAAATCATGTACCAAAAGAATTTCGTATTTTCTGGCAAAGGCAACGATTTCTTCAAAAAATTCACGAGGTGCAGTTGCGGCGGTGGGGTTGCCGGGGTAATTAAAATAAAGTATTTTTGCCTGTTGAGCAACAGTGTCGGGAATTGCTGTCAAATCAATTAACCAGTCATTTTCTGGTTTGAGAACCAAACTGTGGACATTTCCCCCAGCAATCACCGGGCCGCGAAAATGAACCGGATAGGAAGGTGAAGGTACTAATACCACATCACCAGGATTGATATATGCCAGTGCCAAATGTGCTAATCCTTCTTTGGAACCCAGTAGTGGTAAAGCTTCGCTATCTGAATCTAAAACAACTCCATAACGACGTTGATACCAACTAGTGATGGCACGGCGGAAACTTGCAGTCCCCTCAAAGGGAGGATAGCCGTGGTTACTGGGATTTTGCAAAGCAGTGACAGCAGCTTCTATAACTGGCTGCGGTGTTGCACCATCTGGGTTGCCCATGCCCAAATCAATTAAATCCAGCCCTTGTTCCCGCGCTTTATTTTTGAGTTCATCCAAACGGGCAAATGGATAGGCTGGTAATTTTTGTATGCGTTCGGCTGGGGCGATCCAATGCAAGTTCATTGATGTAGTTCCGATGCGGTTAATTAATTAGTTAGTGGTTGGTGGTTGGTGGTTGGTTGTTGGTGGTTGGTGGTTAGTGGTTAATGGTTATTTACTACTCCTCATACTCCTCATACTTCCCCATCTCCCAATCTCCCCATCTCCCCATCTCCCCATCTCCCTGATCCCCAATTCAGTGTTCAACTTGTTCATTAATTTCTCTTGTTGAGACACGATGAATAGAGTCTTTGTTATCTACTGGTGCAGTGGTAGAAACCATTGCCGCCATCAATTGTTCCAATGTGACTTTAAACGGCAGCCTATGAATGTCAGAATTGGGAGCGAGGGCAATTTCCGCGGCTTTTTGCAACTCGCCCAAAGTGACACAATCCAACCCTAAATCACTGAATCTCTGCGGCAGTCCAATTTCGCCATAAAATTTTAATAATTGTTGCCGTGCTGCTGCTGCTAGTTGATTGCCTTGGATCATCTCTTCTAAACGCAGTTGCACTAAAATACCATAAGCAACTTTTTCACCATGAATACTGCCACTTTTGCAAATGTGCGTTAAACCATTATGTACGGCATGAGCGGCAACAGTGCGACACTGGGCACCACCAACACCACCAATCACCCCAGCTAATAAAACAGTGGCGTCTACGACTTGCTGCCAAACTTCGCTTCCGGGTTGTTGGAGGGCAGCAGCAGACTTTTGGAAGAGGATATCTCGCAATACCCGTGCTTGTTGCACAGCGGCAATAATTAAAGTTTGGTCTGAGTGTCCACTACTAACTGAAGCTTCATACCACTTCGCGATCGCATCTCCAATACCCGCTACTAGAGTGCGTGGTGGTGCAGTGAGTATCAAATCATAATCAAGAATCAATAAATCAGGACAGCGATCCAAGGCCACGTCATATAAAAAAGCCCCCTGATCAGAATACACATTCGAGAGGGCAGTCCAAGCGGCACACGTAGCTGCTGAAGTCGGAATTGTTACCACTGGTAAATGCAGCTGATGCGCGAGTAATTTTGCTGTATCCAGCGCTTTTCCACCACCTGTGCCGATAATCACATCAGCTTTATGTTCCTTTGCTGTCGCTCTTAAAGCTTTTAGACTCGCTTCGCTACAATCTGGAGTATACTCAGCAAAGGCAAATTGTAACTGCTGCTGTTCTAACAGTGGTTGCAGATGGGGTTGGATGGCTTTTTGGGTGTGATTGCCAGTTACAATCAATGGACGATGACCCAGGCGGATAATTTCGTCAGATACCTGTGTCAAGATTTGAGAGCCACGAATCACTTTAGCTGGCGCTACCGTCAGCGGTATTAACAAAGTAGGAGTTTGAGTAGACAACTTTTCTGAAAAATGAATAGGCATATAACTAATGAATTAACAGTAACATTTCTAGATATTTTGGAAAACTTCTCAATATAAAAAGACTGCTTTAATCTTTCAAACTGTCTATGACTGTAAAGGCAGGTTTTACAACCTGCCCTTAATTAAAAGTTTTGTAGCAGTTTTGATAGCTAAATTAATATTTTAACCAAATAATAATCAATTATGTATTAGAAAACACAAAAAAATATACTTTTTCAAGCATATTTCAGTGTGCCCTTAGGGAGCTAGTGTGATGTTAAGGTACTGCGATAGCTCTTTTATACCGGGCAAAGGCTTCTGTAAAGTAACGGTTGAAGTACCCCACTTGAGTGATGCAAGTTGATGCTTAAAAAATTACACTGTAATAAATACCGCTCCCAAGGAGTAGGAATATGCAATTGACAAGTGATAGCGGCAACATCATACCAGAAATAGCACAGCCCAAGCTAAATAAACCAGAGTTGCAATTAGGTTCCAATGGTGAAGCGGTGGAGGAGCTACAACAACTTTTAACTAATTTAGGTATTTATGCTGGTAAAATTGATGGCGTTTTTGAAGAAATTACACAAGAAAGCGTCAAACAATTTCAGCGCCAAGTTTTTTTGCCAGAAGATGGCATTGTTGACAATAACACTTGGCAAGCATTATACACAGGTGCGCCAGTGAATTTACCGGAATTGAAAAAAGGCAGTCAGGGAGAATTGGTGATGAAGGTGCAACGTATTCTGAAATCTACTCAAGACTATATAGGCTACGTTGACGGTGAGTTTGGAGCAATTACAGAGTCAGCCGTGCAAGGCTGGCAAGTACGTAATAATCTCCCTGACACCGGCATTATTGATGAAGCTACTTGGCGAACTTTAAGCCAAATTCCACAATATATGTAGTTAGTGGTTGGTTGTTGGTTGTTGTTTGTTGTTTGTTGTAGAGACGTGCCATGGCACGTCTGTACAGTAGTTAGTGGTTATTCCCACACTCCCCACACTCCACCATCTCCCTTGTCTCCCTTGTCTTCCCATCCTATGATGAGGTGTTGGATTTTGGCAGTTGGGCAAATTTATCCTGGTAAATGTCGATTGCCATTTGGGGATCTTCACGACTAGCAAGCGATCGCTTCACTTGACCTAAATAAAGTGGTATTGACACTCCTGGTTCCGGGTGTATGATTGTACGGGCACGAATAGTCAACTGGTTGTCACCAGGTTTACCCAAGCGACCATAAGAATATAAATCGCTGGCTGCTTGGCGTAAAGTTGCTTCTAATTGGGTGGGACTAATTTGAGGGGAGATAGCAATTACAGTTTGTGTTGAACCATTATCGTAGACCAAATTGTACCGTACTGCTCCCGGAATGACTGTGCGTGTTAAAGGTGCTAAGGAGAGGGAAAATAAACCAGCTGTCAGCACCAGCATAAAGCCTGTTGTACCCACTAGCCGAAAGCGCAGGCCCCATTTAAAAATAAAACCCAAAACTGTCAAAGCAGCAAAGACTAAAGTGGCAATACCTGACCATTGGGCGTATTGGATAAAATCAGCTTGTGAGAACATAGATATAACTTCAAAAACTAAGGTAGGAAATCTAAAAGCCTACTAGTTACACCCAGAAATTCTACACAATTTCTGGGTGTTGCGTTTGTGGCAGAGTGGGATCGGGAGATGGGGAGTGTGGGGAGAAAATGACTAATGACAATTGACCATTGACTATTGACTATTGACTATGAACAGGTTGCATCTTTATCGACAGCAGTTTCCAGCTTTAGAGAATAAAACTTATTTTAACTACGGTGGTCAAGGTCCAATGCCCCAAGTGGCAATGGATGCGATTACTCAAGCTCAAATTTATATACAGGAAATCGGGCCTTTTGGTACTGAGGTAGGTCGTTGGATTGATGAGGAAATAAAAGCTATTAAAGTAGCGATCGCTGCTGAGTTACATGTACCTGCCGCAACGATTACAATTACTGAGGATGTCACCGTTGGTTGCAATATTGCTATGTGGGGTATCGACTGGAACTCAGGAGATCACCTGTTATTAACTGACTGTGAACATCCAGGTATTGTGGCCATAGCCCAAGAAATCGGACGCCGATTCGCGGTTGAAGTTACCATCTGTCCTTTGATGGCAACGTTAAATGAGGGTGATCCGGCGGCAGTTATTGCCCAACACTTACGCTCAAATACCCGCTTGCTAGTTTTAAGTCATATCCTCTGGAATACTGGTCAAGTTTTACCACTTGACAAAATATCCAGATTATGTATAGATAATCAAACTAGACTTTTAGTAGACGCTGCCCAGTCTGTTGGTTCATTGCCATTAAATTTAACTGAATTAGAGGTAGATTTTTATGCTTTTACTGGCCATAAGTGGTTGTGCGGTCCTGGCGGTGTGGGCGGTTTATACGTGCGACCCCAAGTGAGAGACATTTTAAAACCCACATTTATCGGTTGGCGTAGCATTATTACAGACAGTCAAGGTAAGCCTTTAGATTGGCATTCAGACGGAAGACGTTATGAAGTTGCTACTTCTAATTATCCGCTTTACGCAGGCACCAGGCAAGCGATCGCCATTCATCAGCAATGGGGAACAGCACAAGAACGCTATGAGCAAATTTGTCATCACAGTGAATACCTATGGCGACGTTTAGCAGCGCTACCTAATGTGATTCCCTTGCGGACTTCTCCTCCTGAGAGTGGTTTAGTCTCGTTTCAACTCACCCAAAAGACTCCCCAAGCCCATCGACAACTAGTAGAGTTCTTACAATCAAAAAAAATATTCACTCGTACAATTGCTGATCCAAGTTGTGTACGTGCTTGTGTCCACTACTTTACACTTGAGTGGGAAATAGACCAATTAATTGAAGGAATTGAGGAATGGTTAGTAGTTAGTAGTTAGTGGTTGTTGGTTAGTAGTTAATTGGTTATTTACTACTCCACCCTTACAGAAAGCTGCTACGCGTCTATACACCCCTCACACTCCCAGACGCTTCAAACAGCGCGTCTCTACATTACTCCCCCTACCTCCCCATCTCCCTTGTCCCTGATCCCAGATCCCCAATCCCCAATCCCCAATGAAACGTCCCATCTTATACATAGCGATTACCAATCACGGTTTTGGCCATGCTACTCGCAGCGCAGCGGTTGCAGCCACTATCCAAAAGTTATGCCCAGACATCTTAGTAATTATTGCGTCAACTGCTCCACGGTGGTTACTAGAGTCTTACATTGCAGGTGATTTTATTCATCGTCCCCGTGGTTTTGATGTAGGTGTGGTGCAAAAAGATAGCTTGGCTATGGATAAAGCAACAACATTAGAAAAGTTGCTAAATATTAAAAAGAATCAAAACTCTATTATTGCTTCGGAAGTCGACTTTATTCGCCAAAATCGTGTGCAGCTGATTCTGGCAGATATTCCCTTTTTGGCGACAAAATTTGCCAAAGCTGCTGGTGTTCCCTGCTGGATGATGAGTAATTTCGGTTTTGATTTTATTTACCGAAGTTGGGGTAGTACCTTTAGTGAAATTGCTGATTGGATTAGTGATTGCTACAGTCAGTGCGATCGCTTGTTTCGTCTTCCTTTTTATGAACCAATGGAAGCATTCAGCAATATTACTGATGTTGGCTTAACAGGCGGTTCTCCCCATTACTCTGACGACCAAATTCGAGCCATTTGGGGGATTATTGCACCAAAAGAAAAAACTATCTTACTGACTTTTGGTGGTTTGGGTTTACAACAAATTCCTTACAACCATCTGCAAAAATTTCCAGACTGGCAATTTATTACTTTTGACCAATCGGCCCCAGACTTGCCCAATATCATTAAAATTGATGATCATAAATACCGCCCTGTGGACTTTATGCCTATTTGTGGGCGAATTATTTCTAAGCCTGGTTTCAGTACTTTTTCCGAAGCCACTCGCTTAGGTGTACCGATTGTATCTATTACCCGTGATGATTTTGCAGAAGCAGCCTTTCTGTTAACAGGAATTTCTCAGTACAATCAGCATCAAATCCTGACACCATCAGAATTTTTTGATAGTAATTGGGATTTCTTACTGCAACCACTCCAACAACCACTTTCTTCAGAACCCGTTGCCAAGGATGGTAATGAAGCCATTGCCCATGAAGTTTTAAGTTTTGTTGATGGTTGATGGTTAATTGTTGATTGTTGATGGTTGATTGTTGATGGTTGTTTGGAATAACTCACTACTAACCACTAACCACTAACCACGAACAAATAACCAATTAATATTAAAAATCCTCTGCCCTGAAAGAGCGGAGGAGTTTTATTCGTAGATGTCCCTGATGAATCTGTTGATGCCAAAAGTGAGCAGAACCACTCACTAATTACCCTCAGTTTAACTAGGGAACAACCACAGAACAACCGTAATTTCCACTAGTATGTAACAATGCACAGATACTTAATAAGTAATTACCGTATTCATGTGCAGTTTCTAAAAGTCTTTAATCAGAACTTGAGGAAAATTATGAATGATAAATTAGAGTCAGGAGATTATTGTTCCTCTAGTACAAGCCGAGAATTAATAATTTTAGATGGCTCACTATCAAAAGTTGCTCAGAATTTCTACCACCGGCAAATCTTTGCACAACATCACCGCCAAAATTGAAGCCATAGTCGCAGAGTCAGGAGTTGAAACGGGACTTTGCACTTTGTTTTTGCGCCATACTTCTGCCAGTTTGCTAATTCAAGAAAACGCTGACCCAGATGTACTCAGAGATTTAGCAAATTTTATGGCGAAACTCGTGCCAGAATCAGCTCAGTATATCCACGATACTGAAGGTCCAGACGATATGCCAGCACATATACGTACTGCCCTCACTCACACATCAGAAACTATCCCTATTAACAGAGGCCACTTAGTTTTGGGAACTTGGCAAGGAATTTATATTTGGGAACATCGCCAACATAGTCATAATAGAGAATTAGTAGTTCATATTTCTGGGTAGCTAAGTGGGGAGATGGGGTGATGGGGTGATGGGGTGATGGGGGAGTATGAGGAGTGTGAGGAGAATAAATAGTAACTTTTGACCAATGACCATTGACCATTGACCATTGACCATTGACCATTGACCATTGATCATTGACAAATGAAAATCGCTGATTTAATAGCTTGGTTTGAAGAATGGGCAAATCCAGCTTGGCAAGAAAGCTGGGATAATTGTGGTTGGCAGATTGAACCGGGTGTGTTACAGGAACAAGCAAGGGTTCTAGTTTGTCTGACGCCGACTTTGGCGGTGATGGAGGAAGCGATCGCCTATCAAAAAGCTGGTATCTCTGTAAATCTAATTTTTGCCCACCACCCCCTCATCTTTAATCCGCCAAAGTCTTTGTGCAGTGGGAACCCCATTGCGGAAATGGCGCGGTTAGCTTTTACCCACAATATTGGTATTTACACTGCCCACACTAATTTTGATCAAGTTCAAGATGGTACTGCTGATGTTTTGGCGCAAATCTTGGAACTTGAACAAGTTTCTCCCATAGTACCCACACAAGCTGGTTTAGGTTACGGGCGTGTTGGTGTTTTGCAACCTGCTTTAGTATTGCAGGATTTACTAACAACAATTCAATCTCGGCTAAACCCTCCCTCTCTGATTGTTTCTCCCACTGTAGATTTGCAGCAAAAAATTGACAAAGTAGCAGTCTTGGGGGGTTCGGGAGCAAGTTTTATATCGGCGGTAGTCAAAACTGGCGCTCAAGTCTATCTAACTTCTGATTGTAAGTTTCATCAGTTTCAAGAAAGTCGCGATCGCGGTCTAATTTTAGTTGATGCTGGTCATTATGCTACCGAACGTCCTGCTTGCGATCGTCTGGTGCATAAGTTCCGTAACTTAAATCTTGATTGGGTACAGTTAAGCCAACAAGATGAGGATTTCCGCTTGTTTGTTCATTAAATTACGTATAATTTTATCTGCAAAAATTTATTTATTTTACAAATATATTGTAATGTAGAGAAAATTAAAGTGCTGAATACAAACTCTTAAAACTAGTTTGACCAACCATTCCGAGCAGGGTACAAGAAAGCGGTATAGACCATGATAAATCCAAAATCCTGTTAGCGGATGACGATTGCTACTTTAAATAAATCAACAAATTCAAGCCTGGAATAGTACGAGATAATGTCCACAACAATAGAGTGATGTAAAGTATTCCCAGGCTCCACTGATACCAAGCTAATGTAGAGATGATACCGGGGAGGTGTTTATCTCGTAAGCGAATGTCATTAAAGCCTAATCTCAGCAGATTGTTGAGGCTAAAGTCATAGTAGTTAAGCCAATTCCAACGCCTATCCCATAATAATGGCATGTAGCGATCGCGAAATACTTCATACCTGGGAATCACTGGTAAGCGTCCAATTAGCAATCGTAACTGTCGCATACTTCCATCTTCTGTGAAATAGGAAGTGTCCATTAAGTCGTGATAGCGACCTTGGCGATATAGTCGCAATAATAAAATCACTGGTACAGGAATAATGATGATCACAACACATGCGAGTGTCAACCAAGGTTGTTCAGCACTGCGAAAAATGGCAAACAATCCAAACAGTGTTAAGGCACTAAAACTTGTCAACATCCATATACTTTCGTAAATTGTGGGAATAATGGCGCTAGGATACAGACGACGCAGCCGATCCATCAGCCAAAATAACAAGCCAAAATAGGCGATCGCAATAGTTCCCACACCAAACACTAGGCGAAAATCTGTACCGTAACCCGAAAGTAGCAATAGTAAACTCAAGGTTAGCCAATTCCAAGCTAACAGTAACCATCCACCCAAAAACAAAGGTTCACCAACGACGATTTGTGTGCTGAGTTTGGTGTAAGTTTCTAAATCAATATCTGCAAGCGAAAGTAATTCGCTAGTATTGCGAAACGGTTTGCTCAGTCGGCGATGGATGATGGCTTCTGCTTGAGTTGCAGAGAAACCCAGGTTAATTAAACTTTTTTCTGAGGCGTCATTAATATTGATACCAACCAAACGACGGCTTAATTCTGCCAGGCGCAGTTGCTGTTTTGTATACTCCAATTGATTAGCATCAGCTATTTGCTGCAACTGCCGGAAATTTTGTCCCAAATTTCGCAAGACGTTTTGATTGCCTTGTAATGTAGCTACAACTAGTTTTTGACCAATTTGACCAGAGTTTCCGAAAATTTTAGCTTGGTTCGAGTTAAAAGCTAGCCCGGATACATCTAAAAAAGCAGTTTTAGCAAATCCCGCATCACTAAAATCAGCCTGGTTGAGAATGCTAGCACCGCGCAAATTCACAGTTTGATGAAATTGTGCCTCTCGAAAAGTGACAGCTTGCTCAAAAGTCGCTTCCCCTAAAAATAGAAACTCATGGAAAATATTTTTGGTAAACTGTGCGGAATTAATAAAACGTACCCCAGAAAAATCTGCATTGCCTTGCCACTGAGCGCGATTAAATTTTGCCAAAAGTTTAAAATTGGCTTGGTTAAAGTTGGCGGTGTCTGCAAAAAAGCTTTCCTGAAAATATGCGTTTTCCTGAAATTGCGTCTGCTTAAAATTAGCCTTGTCAAAAAAAATACTACTTTGCCATTGACTTTCACGCCGAAAAGTCGCATTGGCAAAGCTAGCAGAACGACTAAACCGTGTTTCTTGCCAATTAGCTTGTTGGTTAAAAATTGCACCCTGGGCATTGACAGATTGGAGAAAAAATGTACTGGCAAACTGTACTGTGCCAGTAAAATGAGTTTTTTCTAAAACCAATGACCCACGGAAAACACTGATGTCACTAGCAGCAGCTGGAGTTGTTAAAAGCGATCGACAATCTTTAGAATTCGGTAAAGCAACAGTCAGTGATTGTAAGCAAACTAACCGTAAACGTTCGAGTTGTTCTTGTTCAGCAGCAGTAAAAATTGGAGCGATCGCTTGTGCGTAAAGAGGGGTTCTTAAACCCAAATCACTACCAATAAAATCCCCTTGAATCAAAGAATTACTCAAATCCAACCCCAAAGGTTTAGAACCAGTTTTTTGTAATTCTTTGCGCAGCATTTGGTAAAAATCATCACGAAAAACAGCATTTTCTGGTCGTAGATCAATCACCATTTGCCGTAAATCTACTGATAGACTACCTTCCCGAACAGTAGGTGTACGCAATCTTTCCTGCAACAATTCTAAAGTTAAGGGTGTCCGTTCTGCTTGGGCAAAAGCAGGTAGGGGAAATAAAAACAGCAACAACATCAACAAACTAATCAAAGCCAGGCAAAACTTAATCATGTTTCGGCTTTGCATATTTGTAGAATCATCTTCTGTTCTCTTTCTACCAGAAAATTCCTTCTTCGCGTGCTTCGCGTCTTTGCGGTTCATTACATAACAAAAATCGTCAGACAAAATTATCTGACGATTTAGCCCATATCAAAACTAATTAATCAACCAAAATTTTCAATGCTTCTTTCAGCAGCAACCGAACTCGATATAACTCAAAAAGCTTTTCCTGATAAAATTGCCATTCCTCATCCTTTAGCTACTCTTCATTTTGAGTCGCACGAATCAAAGCAAATTGGCTATCTATTGGTTCACCAATCAGATCAAGCATGTACTTGAGATAAAATACAACATTATTTCCAGGCGATCGCAATCCCACTCCATCACGCATTTGATCTATGGCGCGATACGGAAATCTCAACAGAACATTTATCCAGCTTTCTGCTTGCTCATGATTAGCCAAGAAATTTATTTCTTGGCGAGTTAGGGTGCGCTTTACAATTTTGCCAAACATATGATTATGATAATTATTATCGCTATCATGGCTAACACAGATGGAAGACACTCCACCATCCTTACCTGCTAAAACTGACCTGGTAATTATCGGTGCTGGTCCCCACGCTTTAACTTTGGTAACTCACTTGCTGCAAAAACGGCAAACTATGTGGGGAAAATTTCTGGTGTTTGACAAGAGTGGAAGGTGGATGAGTCGCTGGCAAAATCAATTTGCTGCTTTAGAAATTCCGCATTTGCGTTCCCCTGCTGTACATCATCCCGATCCTAATCCTTTTGCCTTACGGAAATTTGCCGAATCTCGTCCTCATGAGTTTTTTCCTCCTTATGACTTGCCAGGGACTCGGCTATTTGAAGATTTTTGTCAGGATGTAATTCGCCGCTATTCGTTACAGCAGCAAGTAATTCCTCTTGGTGTGACACGTGTTGAACCTTTACCTCATCTGTTTCGCCCTCGCCTGCGTCTATGGTTGCAAGATGGACAATCAATCATTGCGCGACGGGTAGTACTCGCAACGGGTAGCAGTAAACTACAACTACCCGACTGGGTAAATAAGATAGAGTCTGGGTATCCTGAAGACAGGATTTGTCACTCAAGTTCAGTTGATTTACGTAAGTTATGCCTTAGAGGCGAAAGAGTATTAATTGTAGGTGGCGGGTTAACGAGTGGACATTTGGCAGTAGGTGCTATTTCTCGTGGTGCAAAAGTCGACTTGATGATCAGGCGACGGCTGCAAGAAAAATTATTCGATGCTGAACCCGGTTGGTTAGGGCCAAAGTATTTGAAGGGATTTTTTGCAGAACAAGATTACCAAAAGCGCTTTGCCACGATTTTGCAAGCGCGTAACGGTGGTTCTATGACACCAGCAATGGGAATGCAGCTACGACGAGAAGTACGTAGCGGTAATCTTAGGATTAACGAAAACTGTCAAGTGGTGATGGCACAGTGGACGGGAAAGAATTGGCAAGTGCAATGTAGTGATGGTACTCAGCATGAGTACAGTCGAATTTGGCTTTCCACTGGCACTAAATTTGATGTGACATCACAAGCGTTGTTACAAGAAGTATTAGAAGTGTACCCAATTAAGATAGTTAATGGTTTGCCAGTTCTGGATGAATATTTGCGCGTTCCTGGTTGTGAATTATTTCTAATGGGTGGGTTAGCAGCTTTACAAGTAGGGCCAACAGCACGAAATTTATCTGGTGCAAGAATGGCAAGTGAAAAGATTGTTCCAGCAATTGTGAAGCCGAGTATGGCGCTTTCACAGCTTAGAAGTGCTTAGGATAATCAATTACAGAATATAATCCTCGCTGTTTGATGAGCGCTGGAGTGGATTAGAAGTACTGAAAAATTTCATCTCAAATCAAAATCATGACTTCAGAAAATCTTACTAGCAATAACGCTAATCAGGTTTCTACGAACTTAATTCTTCGTCCCCGTCGCCTGCGTCGTACTGCAACCCTACGACGTATGGTTAGGGAAACTAGCCTAAGTTTAGATGACTTAATCTACCCCATGTTTGTCATGGAAGGAGAGGAACAGAAAGTAGAAATTGCTTCTATGCCTGGGTGTTATCGATATACTTTGGATTTATTACTCAAAGAAATAGTAGAAGTGTATCAACTGGGGATTGGTGCGATCGCTTTGTTCCCAGTTATTCCAGAAGCCAAGAAAGACGATACTGGCAGCGAAAGCTACAACTCAGATGGATTGGTACAGCGAACTGTGAAGGCAATTAAACAAGCTGTGCCAGAAATATTAGTAATTACCGATGTTGCCCTTGACCCTTTTACTACTCACGGTCACGATGGCATAGTTGATGAAAAAGGCGTGATTCTCAACGACCCCACCGTTAAAGTTTTGGTGAAAATGGCACTTTCTCAAGCCGCAGCTGGAACCGATATGGTTGCACCTTCTGACATGATGGATGGCAGAGTTGGAGCAATTCGTCAGGCGCTAGATGCGGAAGGATATGTAGATGTAAGAATTTTGGCATACTCTGCAAAATACGCCTCTGCATACTATGGCCCATTTCGGGATGCTTTGGATTCTGCACCGAGATTTGGCGATAAGAAGACTTATCAAATGGATGCAGCTAACGCTAGAGAAGCTATTAAGGAAGTTGCCTTGGACATCGCAGAAGGTGCAGATATCGTCATGGTTAAACCTGCATTGGCATATTTGGATATAATTCGCCAAGTCAAAGATTATACGCATTTACCAGTAGCTGCATACAACGTCAGTGGCGAGTATGCCATGATTAAAGCTGCTGCTCAAAACGGCTGGATAGATGAGAAGCGAGTCATTTTAGAAACATTGACCAGTATGAAACGGGCGGGTGCTGATTTGATTTTGACTTACTTTGCCAAGGAAGTAGCACTGATGTTGATTTGAGTAGGCATTATGAACTGTGTAAATCAAAAAACCTCACAAGCCTTGCCATAAAATTCTTACCCCTTCTGCCTGCTGCCTTCTGAATAAAAAATAGGATGAACTATGACTCAATTCACTGCACCAAATGCAAACACAATTGCTGATATTCCCAAACGAGGAATGCCTGTTACAATTATTACAGGATTTTTAGGTAGTGGTAAAACCACTCTGCTGAATCAAATTCTTAAAAACAAACAAGATTTAAAAGTCGCCGTTCTTGTCAATGAGTTTGGTGACATTAATATTGATAGTCAATTGCTAGTTTCAATAGACGAAGATATGCTGGAACTAAGCAATGGCTGTATTTGCTGTACGATCAATGATGGATTAGTTGATGCTGTTTATCGGGTTTTGGAAAGAGAAGAACGCATTGATTATCTTGTCATTGAGACTACTGGTGTTGCTGACCCTCTGCCGATTATTTTAACTTTTCTGGGTACAGAACTGCGAGATTTAACTCACCTAGATTCTATCCTGACATTGGTAGATTCTGAGACATTTAACCACGAACATTTTCTCAGTGAAGCAGCGTTAAAACAGCTTACCTATGGAGATATTGTTCTCTTAAATAAAACTGATTTGGTTACACAAGAAAAGTTGGAGGAATTAGAAGCTTATATCCGGGAAGTGAAAGTAGGTGCAAAAATTTTGCACACCACCTATGGTCAAGTGCCGTTACCATTAATTTTAGGTGTGGATTTAACTCCCAAAGATGAATATTATTCTCTTATTGAGGATAAACATGAGCATAATCACACTCATGAGCATCATCATCACCATCATCATGGGCACCACTCCCATCATTTAGAAAATGATGGATTTATTTCGGTTTCTTTTCAAAGTGATAGACCTTTTGATGTTCATAAATTTGAGAATTTTTTAAATGAAGAAATTCCCCAAGATGTCTTTAGAGCAAAAGGTATTCTTTGGTTTAGTGATAGTAATTTACGACATATATTTCAACTTAGCGGACCTCGTTATAGCTTAAACGGTGATGAATGGCTGACTCCACCCAAAAATCAGCTAGTTTTCATTGGTAGAAATTTGGATGCAAATGAGATTAATTCTCTGCTTAACCAATGCTTGGCATGATTAGAATGTGTTAAGTGATAATTAACTAAGTCATTAGAACTTTTGCAAAAGTTGAATTAAACCCCCGAAGCTGGAGAGTTTCGGGGGGAAGAAAGTTGATTTAGTTTCAAAATTATGCTGTGGCACGCTACTAGAAAACTTTTGCGATCACAGATTTACGTTTACCAACCGCAACAGCTAGACTCGTAACCGCAACAGTGATCGCAGTTGTGTATGCAGGAAGCTAACTTTATTACAGGTCAGATAATTCATGTTGATGGCGGTGCATCGATTATGGATTCAGTGTATCCCCTCGATATTCAGCAGGGCTAACGCAGCCATGGGGAGTGTCAGGAGTGTGGGAATAAACACTAACTACTAACCATTAACTACTAACCACCAACAACCAACAACAAACAACTACTAACCAATTACCATTGACTATTGACCATTAATAAATAACTAATTACAAATGATTAGTGACTAATGACTAAACAAAGATGAATTTTGGCAGACTTTACGTGATAGCAACAAATGTGTTCCGAGAAGTGGTGCGCGATCGCATTTTATTCATGATCGGCTTTTATATCATTATCCTTGCCACTGCTATCTACTTTCTCCCTGAATTTGCTGCTGCTACAGAAGACAAGATGTTTCTAGATTTTGCTCTGGCGGCGATGAATCTTCTTGGTTTGGTTGTAGCTGTATTTGTTGGTACAGGATTAATTAATAAGGAAATTGAGAAACGTACTGTTTTAGTGTTAATTGCTAAACCTATCAGTCGTGCTGAATTGATCGTTGGTAAATATTTGGGGTTGTTGTCATTGCTAGCAGTTCTGATTACTGCTATGACAGTGATCACTCTTGTATTTTTGCAATTAGGCAAAGTTCCTTATTCAAAAGTTCCTTATTCAATAGCGAGTGTTCTAATTTCTGCATTTTTTCTATTTTTGCAGTTGTCTTTAATGACAGCTGTAGCTATTACTTTGGGTGTGTTTACTACTTCCCTATTAGCAACTGTTTTGACTTTTGCTGTATATTTAATGGGTAATATAACTCAGGACATACTACAACTTGGTCGTCTTGGTCGTAAACATGGGATTGAAACTTTAACTCAAGGTTTATATCTAGTATTGCCAGATTTATCTAGATTAGATGTGAAAAATGATGCTATTTATGGTCTGGCTGCATTACCTAACTCAACTACACTCATTAGTAATGTTGGTTATGGCTTATTGTACACCTTGATGCTGTTAGCGATCGCCATTCTTATTTTTTCACAACGGGAGTTTTAGGTGGGGAATCGGGGACAGGGGATCGGGGATTGGGACACGGAGGACAAGGAAGCTATTTTTCTCCCCTTCTCCTTTGTCTTCATCCTTTCCCTGATCCCTGATACCCTATCCCTATCTCCTAATATCTACTCGAATTGTACCGTCAGGCATAATTGTTTCATAAAGTTTTGCATTCTTAAAATTGGCATTTTCTAGATTAGCTTCACTAAAGTTTGCTGCCATGAGATTAGCCCATTTTAGGTCTGCGCCTGTTAAGTTAGCTTGATTGAAATTAGCTTCTACTAAAACAGATCCACATAGCTTTGCATTAGTGAGATTTGCTCTGACTAAATTTGCTTCAACCAGCGATGCTTCAATTAATTGGGCTGCACTTAAGTTAGCTTCCCTTAAATCAGCATTACATAGAGAAGCACCCCACAATTTACTACCACTTAATTGTACTCGCCATAAACAAGCTCCACATAAATTTGCTTGGGTTAAATCAGCTTGACTTAAATCAGCATCACAGAAATTTACTTGTTGTAAATTTGCTTCCCTGAGATTTGCACCGGTAAGTATCGCCCCACTAAAATTTGCGCTACGTAAATCTGCCCCTCTAAAGTTTATTTTGCTTAAATCAATTCCTCTAAGATCAATTCCGCTTAAGTCACATCCACTAAAGTCTCTACCTTCAATATTTCTCTCTGTGATTTGACTTAAAACTTGCTCTTGCTTGTCAGCATGGTTTTGCATGTGATTTACCTCTAAGGTGTGCCTAGATGTAGTAGTAAGGGCGAAGCATTTACTGATAATTTTTTTAGAAAAAATTGTCATCTCGATACTTCGCTCGTAAATTAGCTCAGAGTTTTTACTAGTAATTAATGGTCAAAGTAATTCCGGATTCGAAACTATGAATTCCAAATTGAGGTGGTTTCATACTCTCATTTGGAACAAGTGTCAAATTTCGCCCTGATGATATATGTATCTTGAGATTACACTCCAAAAGCTTACAAGCTAGGTAGCAAATCTAGAAAAAATAGGAAAAAATTTTTTATCGGTTGTGAAAGCCATAATAGTACGTTCTCAATGTAATTTTTTTGTCAAAATACCCTGATAAGAATCAGGAAATTTTCATAAAAGAGAACTTCTACTACCAACGCGATCGCTATTGTTGCTATACCTTACGGTGTTCGCATTGGTAATGGCTGCCAGTTAGAATAGCCCGCAAGATGATTCCAGTATGCAAGATAACCGACAAAAGCAAAAATTAGAGCAGCAATTACTAGCACTATTGCACCAAATAACCGCCAGTTACGATTTGTCTTCAGATACAGTGTTGGTGCTGCACAAACTCCACCTAGCCCCGTTAAAATAAATCCAATACCTGAGAGGAGTGGATTTTGCGTCAAATTAAGATTGATGATACGCACCCCAATCACAATAGCAGCCAGTCCAGCAAAAAAAGCATAAATTGCTACTGTGAGTAAATCCCATCCCAAAGCTAAGGCTAAAGAAGCAGACAAAAATAAAATACCGAATAATACTGTCATTTCACCATAGGCAATGTTGAAAATTCCTCGTACTGGCCAGGTAAAAGTCATGTGTAAACCAGTAACTAGTGCGATCGCCCCTGTCATTCCAAATCCAGGAATCCAGCGTTTTTGATAAGCGTGATCTAAACCGAAATACACATAACCAGCTAGAAGAAATAGCCCGGCTACCAGATTAATCAACATCAAGGTGATATAGTTAATAAACATTTATCTACATGTAGATAGTATTTAACTCACATTTGAATCTAAAATTCGGTTATTGAAAATCTGTAGTGAGAAGCATTTTTTAATAATTTTATAATGCCATAGTGTCAAACAGTTATTAGATTAACAAAGATATTCTAGAAATACAAAAAATCTCACTTCAAATAGCCAAGATTAAATAAAGGGTCAGATCAAGTTCGGTTAACCATTTATAATAAAAGACCCTCTTCGCAGAGGGGCTGTTCTTGTGAGGTTAAACGAGAATTATAAGTAATCATGCTTATATTGGATAACGCCACCGATGCGATCGCTCAAACAATTAGTTTTTAACTTTCCTCTCTCCAAGTTTGTAACTGCAAATATACTAGTATCAGTGTCACCGCAAATAGTACTGTGGCAGCGGCTGCTGCGTAACCAAAATCAAATTGAGCAAAAGCCTCTTGGTAAATGTAATAAACCATTAAATTAGTAGAATTCAAAGGCCCACCACCAGTAATTACATACACTTGCTCAAAACTCCGCAATGTAAAAATCATAGTGGTGACGAGCGCAAATATTAGAGTTGATTGCAATCCTGGTAGGGTAATGTACCAAAACTTTTGCCAAGCATTAGCGCCATCGAGTTCCGCAGCTTCGTATCGACTTGGAGGAATGGTTTGTAACCCTGCTAAAAATACCACCATGTTAAACCCGAGTTGTTTCCAAATACTCAAGATAATCAGTACTGGCATTGCCCAAACAGTACTACTCAGCCAGGGAATCCCTTTAATACCTATGACATCTAATAACGTATTCACAGCACCATCGTTTTGAAATAACCAACGAAATCCCAATCCAGCCGCAACTAAGGAGATAATTGAGGGTAAAAAATATACACCCCGCAACAAACCACGCAAAGGCAAAGCCTGGTTTAACAGTACCGCTAGTCCTAAAGGGATAACCAAACTGGGAATAACAGTAGCAAGGGTAAAATAAATAGTATTAAAAATAACTTGCCAAAAGTCGGAGTTAGATAGCAAGCGCCAGTAATTTTTTAAGCCTATCCAGTGTATGCCACCAGAAGTGAACATACCACTAGTAAAACTGAGATAAAACAAGTAGGCGATGGGCCAAAGGATAAAAAGACTCAATAAAATCAGTGCTGGAGTGAGAAAAATCCAAGCAGCAACGGCATCATTATCCAACCACGACTGACTAGATTTACTATATATTTTTGGCATCTATAAAATTAACCTGTCGTTATGACACTCCGCCCTGATTCTAGCGTTAGCCTGGTTTCTCCTCAAATTCAAGACGCATTTACTCAAAGCACTCCTTTAAAATTGGGAATCATGGCTTCGGGAAGTGGCAGTAACTTTGAAGCAGTTGCCCAAGCCATCAAAGACAAGCAACTCAATGCCCAAATTCAAGTATTAATTTACAACAACCCAGATGCCTATGCCGCAGTCCGGGCTAGTAATTGGAATGTACCTGCCGTACTTCTCAACCACCGTGACTACGATAGCCGTGAAGAGTTTGATCGGCAAATTGTCCAAACTCTACGGCAGTATGATGTGGATTGGGTAATTATGGCTGGTTGGATGCGACTAGTGACAGAAGTGTTAATTGATGCTTTTCCGAATAAAATTATCAATATTCATCCCAGTTTATTACCTAGTTTTAAGGGTTCCCGTGCCGTGGAGCAAGCCCTCGCTACTGGTGTAAAAATTGCTGGCTGTACAGTGCATTTAGTTTGTTTGGAAATGGACAGTGGCCCAATTTTAATGCAGGCAGCGGTTCCCATCTTGCCTGATGATACGCCCGAAACCCTCCACGCCAGAATTCAAGTGCAGGAACACAGGATATTACCACAAGCGATCGCACTAGCGGCACAACAAGCTTCATGAAAGTATGCTGGAACTACTTTCAGAAGTATATAAAGCATCCTCAAGGAGTTTTTAATCTCACTTATCAGCATTAAAAACTCGTCAGCAAATATCAAAACCTTGTGAACGAGTGCTAGAATTTCAACCGCGAGTCTCAGAACTGTATAAACTGAGTATTATAAGCTTGTTAGCGAGTCTTTGAACTTCATCAACGACTGTGAGAACTTCGTCAGCAAGTATCAAAACCTCGTGAACGAGTATTAAAACTTAATCAACGAGTAGTAGAACTTCATTAGCGAGTGCCAAAAACTCGTGAATGAGTGTTATAACATTACGGCTCTTATCAAAAATTACTCTACTTAGTATCTACGGACGGGTCAACAATTCCAAATTATGTCCGTCGGGGTCATAGAAATAGAAACCGCGTCCTCCATTCCTATGATTGATTTGGTTTTTATTTCGATGCATGGGGTCGCTACTATATTCCAATCCTGCTTCTTGGACGCGTGCGAAGATTGCATCAAATTCCTCATCACTAACATGGAATGCGTAGTGATGCGACTCAAATTCCTCTCTATCGTCAAAGTCAAGGGTGAGAGTATCATTGACACGTACAGCAGCAAAGTGACCAACAGAAGGCTCAACTTTTAGACCAAAAATTTGTGCAAAAAAGCGTGCTGCTGCTTCTTTGTCACGTGCAGGTACTATGGTGTGATTTAAAGTAATTGTCATTTCATACCTCCGGGAGTGTGGGGAGTGTGGGGAGATGGGGAGGTGGGGAGGTGGGGAACTCGGGGCCCCCACTCCCTTGGGGGAGTGGGGATTAGGGGCAGTGGGGAGGTGGGGAGGTGGGGAGTAATGTAGAGACGCTTCAAACAGCGCGTCTGGGAGTGTGAAGGGTGTAGTTCAGTTATCAGTTATCAGTTATCAAATTCTATTATTCACTGTTTACTGATTCCTAACCACTAACCACTACCCACTACCTACTACCTACTGTACAGACGTGCCATGGCACGTCTGGTACAACCACTAACAATTATGCAGTTTGGTCTGAAGGATTTAAAGCAGAACGTCCGTTCAATGACAGCATTACACGAGAAACACCAGTGAATAGAACACTAGCACCTAGCAGTGTTCCCAGCAGCCAAGGTGCATTGAAAGGCCACTGGAACCAAATCATTCCACCTAAAATAAGGGTAATAATGCCGTCAGTGAGTACCCAAGTCCAGTTTTGTTGGGGGCGTAACTTGAATGCCAGGATCAACTCGAAGACGCCTTCGGTTAATAAGAAGCTACCGAGTAATAGGGTTAGTGTCAGAATACCTGTGCGAGGGTAAATAAGCAGCATGATACCAGTAGCGATGTAAAGGCCACTCAACAAAACTTTCCAAACAAAGCCGCCTCGCTCCCGGGTATTATACGCATAGAATAATTTGGCAAACCCGGCAGAAGTCAGGATGACTGCAAACCAGGTTTCAGCGAAAATAGTTGTGACAACAGGTAGTGCGATCGCAATTATTCCCAACACAGTCAGGATAATACCCATCCATAGCGATCGGTTATCATTTTTGTTGATGTTATCAGAAACGTTGGTTGTCATATAAATTTTTTCCCTTAGCTGAGAATAAACCTAACAATCAGGCTAGAAAATTTCTCAGCAAGTAGGGTATAACCCTAAGATAGACTCCGGCTTACTTTTGGTACTATCTTTAACACTACTTTTGGAGTAGACTACAACGTTTATTTTTGACACTGGGGGCTACAAATGTCACCGTTTTAAGCTACAGACCTAAAAAACTTCTTACCTGTGTCACTACTTGGTTCAAAGTTTCGGGTAAATTGTTTTTGGCGTCTGTCACTAGTTGGTTAAAACCTTGAGGTAAATTGTTTCTGGCGTCTGTCACTAGTTGATTTAAAGCTTGAGGTAAGTTATTTTTTGCGTCTGTTACTACTTGGTTAAAACCTTGAGGAAGGTAATTTCTGGCCTCTGTCACTAGCTGACTGAGAGTTTGAGGTAGGTTGATGACTTCTTGTGTAAAATCTTGAGGAGTATAACCAAACAGCATCAAGATAATAAAAACTACCAAAATAATAGCTGTTGTACTGATGACTATCTTCAAAACATTAAATAATGCTTTCAGAACTAGCCATACAAGAATTAGTGCAGCGATGGGAATAATTATACTGGTAGCCATAATCTAGCCTTGTTAAAAAGTAATAATTAAATACTCAACAAACAAATTTATTTGTATAGTAATTTTCCTTCAACCTTCATCCTTCTTAATATCTTCCTACTTTCCACAAATAACTAGAAACAATATTTGTAAACACATGAGCAATAATTGGCACTAATAAATTACCACTGAGGAGAGCGCTATATCCTAATATTAATCCAACAATACTTGCCCAAATCACATAGGGCCATTGCTGAGAACCACTCAGATGCAAAACACCAAAACAAAGACTAGATACGATCACAGCAGCATCGTCTAATCCAAAAGCTGGCAACATTACACCACGAAATAGTAATTCTTCACTCAATCCTGGTAATAACCCCAACCAAATTAAGTCAGGTAAAGCTAGGGGTTTGAGAACTATTTCTAAGTAATAATTGGCGCTTTTACGGTATAGGGAACAAAGTTGATAAGCTAAACCACTCAAACCAGTAATACTTAAGCCTAAACCCACGCCTAAAAGCAAATGTCTGGAATTCCAGGTTAAAGGCATCAAAGTAAAATTGCCAAAATACAACCATAGTTTGGCAATCATCCATAAAACTACAGCAGTTACTGCCATCGCCACCAGTACTTGGGTGCGTGTCAGATAAGGTATTTCTGGCTCTTGTTTTTCTGGTTGAGTCACGAGTTGGGGACTGGGATTGGGAGGACAAGGAGGACAGGGGAATGTGGGGAGTGTGGGAAGTGTGGGAAGTATGGGGAGACAAGGAGGACAAGGAAGAAATACTTATTTCCTATTCCCTGTTAAGAGTTAAGAGTTCCCTCTTACCAACCACTAACTACTGTACAGACGTGCCATGGCACGTCTGGTACAACCACTAACCACTAACCATTAACCACTAACCATTAACCATTAACTAATTATTTAAACAACGTAATGGCGAGATTTCAGGATTAAGGGCATATGGGTTAATGCCAGCTTTATGGGCAACTAATACACCTACTGCTTCTAAATATGAGTTTACCTGTACTGATTTTATCCCCAAAGGTTGGGGAGGAACTTGGATGAGAGTATGATTTTCCTGAACTGTAACTATTAGGGATTGACTTTGGCTGAGACTTAGTAAGGCGCTACTGCCACATGCGGTTGCTGGCACAATCACAGCGTCTATTTGATTAGCCCAAATATCTGTTGGTTCAAGTATTTGCTCAGTCTCCCTTACAATAAATTGGGGTGCGCGGCTTAAACCAACAAGAACGCTTGGTAGAAAAGTATAACCCAATTCTTCGGCAGCTGAACGGGGAGATAAATCTGGATCTAGGGGTGGAGGTAAAAAGGCTGGAGAATGGGCGCAAGGAATGTGAAATTGTCGCACTACTAAATGGCTAATCACAGCTTCAGCCCCAGCGATGGGATCTACGCCTTTGCCGTGACGGTAGTTTTGATCTGCTTGTTCATCAATATTATCGGGGAAACGAGCCACAACTGCGATCGCTTCTGCCCCAGCTTTGTTAATTAATACTTCTGCTGCCCGTAATAAACTATCTGGATTACCTATAGTTCCCCAACTTACACCAGAGGCAGATGTACGTAATTCTACGTTTAAATGCGTATCGCTAATTACATAGTCAGTCAGAGACAATCCTAAAGTTGCCCTAGCCGCGTCGGCTGCTTGCAGGTGTCGCACTCGCAATTCTGGTTCTATGCCTTGGTCTAAAAGCAAACCAATCCGATTTTGATGAACGGGGCGTAATCCCCAGCACCCAGAAGCAAATTTGTCAAGTCCATAACCTTCGACATAGAAAGCATTGGGGAGATTCCAATATAAAGTCGCGCCATTCATGACATTGGGGTGGGTGATCAGGCGATCGCAAACTTGGGCGATAGTTTTCGCGACTGGTAATGCATCACCTGCATAACCACCAATGGCAGCCCCAATGCCAGTTGGTACAATTAGAATAGAAGTGTATGGACGCATGAAAATTTATGAATTATGAATTATGAATTATAAACTTTTTAATTCATAATTCCTGATTCGTTGTCTACTGATTTTCTTGCTTGGTGACGACAGCTTCGACGGTTGCCTTTTGTTGTGGAACATCCACACAAGTGATTGCCCAACGAAGAGGTTCCCCTTGCTTTTTCAGTTCTGCTTCAATTGTTTTTTGTAATTCTGTAGGAGTTTCTTGAAGGTTAATTTCTGCGGTAATGAAATGAGTTGTCATAGTATTTGTTGGTGGTTGGTAGTTAATGGTTGATTGTTGGTAGTTGGTGGTTGATTGTTGATGATTTTCCCAATCAACAAACAACGAACAACAAACACCTATCAATATTATTTCCCAAATTGTAATTGATAAACGGTATCTTCTTTTTCTGTGGCAATTTTTAAATCAGAACGAGGATAGGCTACACAAAGTAAGACATAACCTTGTTTTTGGAGTTCAGGACTAACACCCATGCCATCGGTTTGATCTACTGTACCGGAAATAATTTGACCAGCGCAAGTTGTACAAACGCCTGCATGACAGGAACTAGGTAATTCTAAACCAGCTGCATCTGCAACTGATAAAATTGTTTGATTTTCGGGGACTTGTAAAGTATAAGTTTTGCCTTGATGGTTAAGTTCAACCGTATAAATATTGGACATATACAAATTCCAAGAGTAATGCAGCAAACAAATCTAATATTTTATCTTAAAAAGAGACGAATACCCAAATTCATAAGTGCAAACTAAATAAAATATTCTCTTGTCAGAGTTATATATGCAATAGTAACTGTAGGGGATAATTATAAATCCTGGACAGAAACTAGAGTTTGTCACCTCAACTTTGAGGAATTGGTGGGGGATGGGGTGATGGTTCTCCCCACCTTCCCATCTATGAAAGTAGGGAAGTGATCACAAATACGAGCGAAATTTTTGCCTGAACCTTTGGAGAGTAAAATGCTGGAATCATACCGCCAACATGTTGCTGAACGCGCTGCTTTAGGAATTCCCCCGCTACCTTTAGATGCAAAGCAAACATCAGAATTGTGTGAATTACTGAAAAATCCGCCTGCGGGAGAAGAAGCGGAAAGTCCGAGCGGAGGTTTCCTCCGATCGGAGCTTTCCAAGAGAGAAACATTATTACATTTATTGCGCGATCGCGTTCCTCCCGGAGTCGATCCAGCAGCTTACGTCAAAGCCGGATTTCTCACTGCTATTGCCAAAGAAGAAATCACCAGTCCCCTGATTTCACCAATCGCAGCAGTACAATTGCTGGGAACAATGGTCGGTGGTTATAATGTTCAATCTTTAATCGAACTGCTGCAAACTGCCACTGTATCCTTCTCAGATTCTTCCGAAACACCTTTAGTCATGGGAGGAGAAGGCAAAGAACCGATCGCAGCCTATGCCGCCGCCGCTTTAAGCAAAACCCTGTTAGTGTACGATGCTTTCAACGATATCTTGGAATTATCCAAAGTCAACCCCTTTGCCAAACGGGTAATTGATTCTTGGAAAGAGGCAGAGTGGTTTACTAGTCGTCCCGAAGTACCCGAAGCCATCACTGTTACTGTCTTCAAAGTTCCTGGCGAAACCAACACCGACGACTTATCCCCCGCTACCCAAGCCACAACCCGCCCGGATATTCCTTTACACGCCTTAGCAATGCTAGAATCGCGGATGCCTGGGGCGTTGGATACCATCGCCGAATTGAAGAAAAAAGGATACCCGGTTGCCTACGTGGGAGATGTTGTAGGTACTGGTTCCTCTCGCAAATCAGCCATTAACTCAGTATTGTGGCACATTGGTAATGATATTCCCTATGTTCCCAATAAGCGATCGGGTGGATATGTTTTAGGTGGTACGATCGCCCCTATCTTCTTCAATACAGCTGAAGATGCTGGTGCTTTCCCCATCCAGTGCGATGTCAGCAAGATGGAAACAGGGATGGTGATTACTATCCACCCTTACAAAGGTGAAATCACTAACGAAGCAGGGGAAGTAATTTCTACATTTACCCTCAAACCTGATACTATTTTGGATGAAGTGCGTGCAGGCGGACGCATTCCTCTATTAATTGGACGCACTCTCACCGATAAAACCAGACTTGCCTTAGGTTTAGAACCTAGTCCCATTTTCACCCGTCCGCAACAACCTGCTGACACTGGTAAAGGCTACACCCTCGCCCAAAAAATAGTAGGTAAAGCCTGTGGTTTACCCGGTGTCCGTCCCGGTACTTATTGTGAACCGATGATGACTACTGTTGGTTCCCAAGATACCACCGGGCCAATGACGCGGGATGAATTGAAAGAACTCGCTTGTCTAGGTTTCAGTGCAGATTTAGTAATGCAGAGTTTCTGCCATACCGCCGCCTATCCTAAACCAGTTGATATTAAAACTCAACACGAACTACCGGACTTTTTCGCTTCTCGTGGTGGCGTCGCTTTGCGTCCTGGTGATGGAATCATTCACTCCTGGTTAAACCGGATGTTACTTCCTGATACCGTGGGAACTGGCGGTGACTCTCACACTCGCTTCCCCTTGGGTATTTCCTTCCCTGCTGGTTCCGGGTTAGTGGCCTTTGCCGGGGCGTTGGGTGTAATGCCTCTGGATATGCCAGAATCAGTTTTGGTACGTTTCAAAGGGGAATTGCAACCGGGTGTGACTCTGCGGGATATTGTTAACGCTATTCCTTACGTAGCCATTCAAAAAGGTTTGCTGACAGTAGAGAAGCAGAACAAGAAAAATGTCTTTGCTGGGCGGATAATGGAGATCGAAGGCTTGCCAGATTTGAAAGTTGAGCAGGCTTTTGAACTTACCGATGCTACAGCCGAACGTTCCTGTGCTGGTTGCACGATTAAACTGAGTATTGAGACAGTTTCGGAATATCTGCGTTCTAATGTTGCTTTGTTGAAAAATATGGTAGCGCGCGGTTATGGCGATGCTAAAACTATCCTACGCCGCGTTGCCAAAATGGAAGAATGGTTGGCGAACCCTGTGTTAATGGAAGCAGATCCTGATGCTGAGTATACCGAAATTCTCGAAATTGATTTGAACGAAATCAAAGAACCAATTGTGGCAGCACCAAATGATCCTGATAATGTGAAATTATTGTCAGAAGTTGCAGGCGATCGCGTAGATGAAGTATTCGTTGGTTCTTGCATGACGAATATCGGTCATTACCGCGCTACTGCCAAAGTTTTGGAAGGTGCAGGCGCAGTCAAAACCCGTTTGTGGATTTGTCCACCAACCCGCATGGATGAACACCAATTAAAAGAAGAAGGTGTGTATGGTGTTTTTGGTGCGGCGGGTGCGCGGATGGAGTTACCTGGTTGCAGCTTGTGCATGGGGAACCAAGCGCGGGTTGCTGATGGTGCAACGGTGTTTTCTACCTCTACCCGCAACTTCAACAACCGCATGGGTAAGGATGCAAGAGTGTATCTTGGTTCAGCGGAATTAGCAGCAGTTTGTGCGTTGTTAGGGCGTGTTCCTACAGTGCAGGAATACATGGACATTGTGGCGACTAAGATTCATCCTTTTGCTGGGGAATTGTATCGTTATTTGAACTTTGATCAAATTGCTGGTTTTGAGGATGAAGGTAGGGTAATTTCGTTGGAAGATATGCCTAAGATTGAGGATATTTTGGGTATTCCGGCTGGGACGTTGCGTACTCCATAATTAAAGTTAGGGTGGGCATTGCCCACTCTATATGAGTATAATTATACTGATATAGTAAGTATAATTATTTAAGATAATGAACAATCAAATCAATAATGATAAAACAGTTCATTCTCATGCTGAAATCGTAATCACGTCGGATACTGACAAACTTTCTTCAGTTGAAAAAGACAATTTGATTCATTTGTTCAGAATAGCAAGTCATCTAGCAGCAGAAACTCCTCACGAAATTGAGGGAATTAAACGCAATAGTAAAAACTTGACTGTTTAACGTTCTGTAGAAGTGGCTATTTTTGCCTAGTTTCAAAAGTTACCGACCGCACCCTCATCTCCAAAAATGCGATCGCCTAAAGCTTTAAAATTGAAAATGTCACCCACAATTCGCGCTATGCTCATGAAGTCTCTGCAAGACTACACTATCGTTACTCGCCCTGATGACAATGGCACTTTTGTTGCCTACGTCCCAGCAATTCCTGGGTGTCACGCTTGGGGACAAACATCTGATGAGGCTCGTGCTGAACTTGTCTATGTTTTTGAAATGATTCAAGAAGAATACGCAGAGCAAGGACGTTCTCTACCTGGAGATGTTGAACTGGTAATTGCCAATGCCAGCTAAAGCAAGTGAATTGGAACGAGTTGCTCGCAAGCTCGGATTTGAGAAGGTACGACAGAAGGGAAGCCATGCTCGTTGGCAACATCCAGATGGACGAGCCACTACTATTCCCATTCATGGAAAAGCTGAAATTGGTAGTTGGTTATTTCATGAAATTCTCAAACAGTTAGGTATTACAGAGGATGAGTTTAACGAACTGCCGTAAATAGCGCGATCGCACCCCCTATTCCCTGACAAGTGTGATCGCACCCTCCACGTTCAATACCTTAAAATAAAAATGAAAGGCCTTTGCTAAACAGGAAACTATGTGAGACAAGTCATTATTTACCCTGGTGAAGACGGTTATTGGGTAGCAGAATGCTCTAGCTTAAGAGGTTGTATCAGCCAAGGAAAGACTAGAGAAGAAGCTGTTACCAATATTAAAGAAGCTATTCAACTATATATAGAAGTTTTGCAGGAAAAGGGGCAGCCTGTTCCAGAAGAAAAGTTTGATGTTCTACTGGTAGCAGTATGAGCAAATTGCCTCGGATTTCTGGTAAAGAATGTGTCAAAGCATTGGAAAAAGTAGGCTTCAATTTCTTGCGACACTGACGCTCGTAAAATTGCTGATGAGCGCGCTCACCCTGGCATGAGGAGACAGATTACGTAGAAGCTGTAAATGTCCCTCAGCATCAGAGCGACTCCGGAATCTCCCCACAATCACCCGTTGCATGTTGGGAAGTCAACGAGCGATCGCACTCTCACATTAACAAGTGCGATCGCTCTTTGATGAACACAAGCAATTATTTTATTTGCTGTAAATATGACTGATTTGGTGATATTGAGGGATTTATGCTACCAAAGATTTTTGAATAAATCTGGCATAATTTTTGAGATAAGTAACCTAATGTTGGGGTAATCGCTAAAGGTAACAAAAAGCTAAAAAGAATAGTTAATCGCACCTCTATTTTGAGAAGTGCGATCGCTTTGCCATAACTTTAGTTCAAACTTTCATCAACTTGACAATCAAACATAACCACAAAGTTATCTTCAGGTGATATCTGGCGCAAACGCTGCATGTGTCCATCGGCGTCAGAGCGACTGCGGAAGCGAGCGATTATCTGACGCTGCGTATCAGGGAGTAAACGGGCAATTACCCACGAGTTTAGGCGATTTTTGTAGGCAACAGTCTGGGTACTGGTCTTAGGCTCGTTGTATTGTGTATTTTGTGTCATGATTAAGTTATCGATAATGTGTTTGACAATAAATTTCATGCCATTTATCATATAATGAAACGTTCTAGTGAAATGGCAGCGCAGGCTCAAACAAGCTTCCACAAGCATGATTTATTCATGTTGTGGAATTTTTAACAATTGCAAGCAAAAATTAATATGGGAGAAGAAATAGCAATTTCTCTAAAAAATATCTCCAAGTGCTTTAAATGCTATATTCATCCTGTCGATAGGCTCAAAGAAAAATTTTTACCTGGTAGCAGTAGAGCGAATGAATTTTGGGCATTAAGAGATATCAATTTAGAGATTCCAAAGGGTGAAACAGTAGGAATTGTTGGTAAAAATGGTTCTGGAAAAAGTACCTTATTACAAATTATTGCTGGGATTTTAACACCAACTACTGGTGAAGTGATAGTAAATGGTCGTGTGTCGGCATTATTAGAGTTAGGAAGTGGATTTAACCCAGAATTTACTGGTAGACAAAATATCTTTTTTAATGGCAGATTATTAGGGTTAAGCCAAAAAGAAATTGAAGATAGATTTGAAGCAATAGCTAGTTTTGCTGATATTGGAGATTTTATTGATCAACCAGTCAAAACTTATTCGAGTGGCATGTTTGTCCGCTTGGCGTTTGCGGTAGCAGTAAATGTTGATCCAGAAATTTTAATTGTTGATGAAGCACTAGCAGTAGGAGATATAGTATTTCAACATCGCTGTATGCGCCGGATGCGAAGTTTGATGGACTCTGGAGTTACAACATTATTTGTATCTCATGACTCTGGGGCAGTAAAAACATTGTGTAATTCAGCAGTAATGATTCATCAAGGTAAAATTTACTTTTCAGGAATACCTAATGCTGTAATTATTAATTATATGAAGCTGGTTACAGAAACAGAGTTAGGAATAGAATCCACAAAAGAAAATTCACCTAAAAAACAACAAATTAATCAGCAAAAGTTAGTAACAACCCAGCCTGCTCGTAGAGGTAATCGTAAAGCATTAATCAAAAACGTTCGGTTACTTAATCAACTAGGAGAAGAATTAACAGAAACACCTACTCTAGGATTTAATGAACAAGTTACTTTAATTCTTGAACTTCATATTTATGAAGAATTACAAGCATGTATAGTTGGGTTTTTTATCTGTGATAAAAATGGTAATGAATTAATTGGTAGTAACACTTTTGAGGAGAATCATCCGATTGGGAAATTAGAGCCAGGAGAGCAGTTAAAGATAGAATTTAAATTTCATCTGCCATTACGTCCAGGCTCTTATAGCTTAACTGTAGCAGGTGCAGAAAACTATACAGCAATGACATTTGATTGGATTGACAATGCAATGGTTTTTCAAGTGCTTCCCCCTGATACAGGTAAACGCATTCATGCTTTAGTAGATATGCCTATAAGTGTCCAGGTATCACCGCAAAAATTAACAGCAATCAGAAAATAAAAAGTATATTTTTATGTTTACGAAATTGGAGAAAGACTATCCTTTATTACCAAATATCACAATAGAAGATTTAGATGAAAATAGTAGTTTAAAAAAAATGCTCCGTTGGGTAGGAGAAAATAAGCATGTAATTGATTTCGGCTGTGCTACAGGTTATTTTGCTCGATTGCTTAGTAGTAAAGGTTGCCAAGTCACAGGCATTGAAATCAATGCAAAAGCTGCTAAAATAGCCGAGCAATATTGTGAAAAAGTTATTGTTGCGGATTTAGATTTTGTTAACTTAAAAGATATTTTAACAGAAACAAGATTTGATATAGCTGTATTTGGAGATATTTTAGAACATTTACGAAACCCTTGGAAAGTATTAGAAGAAACTAGGGAAATATTACAGCCAGGAGGATACGTAATAGCTTCTATTCCTAACATTGCTCATGGAGCGATCCGTTTAGCTTTATTACAAGGAAAGTTTGAATATACAGAACTTGGTATTTTAGACAATACACATTTAAGATTTTTTACCCGTCAAACTGTTACAGAATTATTCGAGCGTTCTGGATATTTTGTTGATACTTGTGAACAAATAAAGTTACCAATTTTTTCTGGTTCTGAATGGATACCTCATATAGATAAAAATCAGGTTGATATTAATGTCATTAATGCGATTGAACAAGACGAAGATGCAGATACATTGCAGTTTGTCCTACGAGCATTTCCTTTAAGCTTAGAGGGGAAATATTCATCTTTATATCAACAATATTCTCTATTATCTGAAGAATATAATAATTGCCAAAATCAGCTTAAAGAAATGTATGCCGAGTTGAAGCGATCGCACCTTGCTTTAGAAGAAAAAGAAGTTCAGCTAGAAAAAACTCAAACACAATTAGAAGAAGTACAAAACCAACTGCAACAAGCACAATCTCACTTACAAGAAATTCAGCAACAATGGCAAATTATACAAACTCAGTTACAGCAAGCTCATACAGCCTGGGAAGATTGCCAAAACATTATAAAAGGTATGGAAAGTAGTAAATTTTGGAAACTTCGTCAAGTTTGGTTTCAACTCAAAAAAGCTTTTATTTCATCAAGATAAACTCAGCTATGATTAAGACAGAACAACAATCTCAATTGCTATTACAACAAGCTAAACTCAACTCACGACACTCAGAATTATTGGCAAATCAAACAGAATTAAATACTAAGTATTTACAACAAAATCTGGTATTAGAGCATCATAAAATTAAGTCGGGAAAAAACTTTTATATATCAACGCGATTAGAACCAAAACCAATCAAAATAAAAGATACGAATTTAACTATAGATGAAAAAAGATTATTATATATATCTCGTTTAAAATCAGCACAGTTGTGTGAAAAAATGGGTTATCCACCCTGGAATTTAAAATCAAATTCTGCATATGAACTGTGCGATAATCCATCTGTATCAGTGATAATTACACTGTATAACTACTCAGAATATATTTGTGAATGCTTAGAAAGTGTTTCTCAGACAGATATCAGTAATATACCAGGAGGTATTGAAGTATTAGTTATTGACGATTGTTCGACAGATAATTCAGCTAATTTAGTCTTAAAATATTTGCAAAAATCTCAATTACCAATCTGTTTAGTTAGCAAATGGTTTAATACTGGCTTAGCAGATGCTAGAAACGTAGGATTGAAATTAGCTCGTTCTCCCTATGTTTTTATATTAGATGCTGATAACTGGATTTATCCGAATTGCTTATCTGTGCTTTTTGAGAATATTCAATCTTCTCGATATGCTGCGGTTTATGGTGAAATTCAAAAATTTGATAATCAAACAAAACAAGAAATGAATCGGATTTCTTGCTATGAGTGGGATATACATAAGTTAGTGAAACAGCCATATATAGATGCTATGGCTATGTTTGATAAAAATATATTACTAAAACTCGGTGGATATTCTACAGAGTTAATTGAATACGGCTGGTTTGGATGGGATGACTATGATCTCTGGCTCAAAATAGCACAATCAAACTACTCATGTAAACTTATACCCAAAGTACTCAGTTGTTATAGAGTACATGCTGAGTCAATGATTAATACCACTAACAAATATTCACTTAATATAGCTAAATATTTTTGTCATAAATTTGTCAAATTAGCTAATAAATATCATGCATCAGATATGTTGTTTGGTTTTCCTAAAAGTGAAATTTATCTTGAACTAAATCTCTGTTCTCAGCAAACTCAAAATAATTTCATCCTCCAAGAACTGCAATCTGCTTATGCTCAAATTGCAACTATGAAATCAAGTAAGTTTTGGAAATTAAGAAATCAGTGGTTAAAATTGAAAAAGCTTTTAGGTTTAGCGAAAGATGCTGAAATTTTTTAGATGTTGCTTCAATACTTCTATAAGTTTAGAAATTAACCTGTAATTAAAGACAATTCAGTTAAGGCTAGCATATTTTGTAATTTCAATGTCACACTATAAAGTAGCAGCTTACATAACAGCTTATCAAGAAATAGCAGCACTGAATAAAACTATCATAGCCATCACAAAACAGTCATATCCAATTGAAAAAATTTTAATAATTGATAATTCTCAAAATCAAATCATCACTGATAATAGCTATGAGAAGATTATTGTAGATTTTCATCCTGAAAATATTGGTGTTGCTGGAGGATTAAAAATTGCCGTTGGCTGGGCGATCCAACAAGGTTATGATTTTCTTTGGTTGTTTGATCAAGATAGTGAACCTAATTCTGATGTTTTAGAAAAACTGTTAGCTTATTACCAATGCTTATCTAAAGATAAAAATATAGGAATTATTGCTCCAGCAATATTTGATATTAATACAAAGCAAGAATTTCCAGGCTGTGTATTTCAAGATTATAAGCTTGTGCCTTTTCCTGGAGCTGCTACCATCCAGAGTTTCTATCAATGTGATGCTGTCATTACTTCTGGTTCTCTCATAAATATTAATGCAGCTAAATGTATTGAACTACCAAGAGCAGATTTATTTTTAGATGCGGTAGATTATGCTTACTGTATGAACTTCCGGAATCATGGATATGAAATAATTGTTGTCAAAAGTCTAATGATGAAACATCGTATAGGAAATTACTCTCTAGTCAAAGATAGATTTAAAAAACATATAAATACATTCAGCACTTTTATTTGTTCTCCCTCTCGCTATTACTATGCTTGTAGAAATCATACGTTTTTGGAAACAAGGCTTGTAGCAAAAATTAAGTTGTATCGCTCTATAGCGTACAGGATAAAATTTTTAATCATGATGATGCAGAGAATTATTCGTTACGAAGCAGATTTAGTATTATTGAAACTATGGGCTTGTATCGTGGGAACTTTTGATGGTTTTCGTGGCAAATTGGGTAAAACTTGGTAAACAATCTGTGTTCATCTGTGTTCATCTGTGTTCGTTTTTCTCTACCCAACTCCATTGTCAACCTACCATATCTTTTATTAATCGACCACCGATGCACACCGATGCACACAGATGGATGATTCGTGTGGATTGAGTTTTTTTTTCGTCTATCGCTTCTTTACAAAATACTTAAGTGCTGACTATCAACTCAAGTTATGAAACTGTCTGTAAAATCAATACAGCGATCGCACTTAATCCGTCACCAAACTCAGGAATCAAAAATAGCATCATTAAAGCAAACAATCCAAAGTAGGTATATTGCAGTGGTTTTAAACTTGGGAATATCTCGCTGAAGATATAGAAACCGTCCAAAGGTGGAATAGGTAAGAGATTAAACAAAAACAGCATCAAGTTGATGTGTGCTGCCATGTAAAAGAATTGAAAACTTAAAAACTCTGCATAGGTATAATTAGCAAGTAGTTTTAGCAGTGCGATGCATATAAAAGCTAAACCTAAATTGCACAATGAGCCTGCTACGGATACTAAAATATTACCTATTCTTTGTGAACGAAAATTAGAAGCATTTATTGGCATTTTCCCCCAAGTAATACCAGCTACACACAGAAAGATAATTGATTCCCATCCCATGTGTACTAGAGGATTAAGAGTGATATGTCCTTGTTTACGGGGAGTGTCGTCTCCTTGACTCAAAGCAACTAAACCATGAGCAAGTTCGTGTAAACTAATTGAGATGATGACAATGATCACCACTCTCAAAAATACTATTGGGCTAACAATTAGTGTTTCAATAAACATAGTTCAAAGCAGCTATTGATTAGCTTGTTTTTGAGAGTCTAAATTAGTAGGGTTAATATTAATTAATGGCAAGCTGCCATTACCACCCATGACTGTGGGGAAATGTCCGTCCCATTTTTCTATTGCTTGCTTTTGCAGCAACTCTGGAGTTAAAGTTAGTCTTAATAATTTTTGTGCTTCTGCTTGACCTTTAGCACGGTTAATGTCTGCTTGTGCTTCTTGGGTTGCTTTTTTCGCAATAAATTCTGCCTGTTTAGCTTCTTGTTCAGCTATTTGTTTAGCTTCAATCGCCCGACTAAACTCTGGAGAAAAAGCAAAATCGACTAAAGATACATCATCAACAATTACACCATAAGCAGCAAGACGAGTTTTTAAATCATTATCAATTTCTTGTTTTAATTCTGTTCTCTTGGTGATGATTTCTTCTGCTGTTTTTTTAGCAGTAGCTGCTTTCAAAACTTCAGAAACTGCGGGAGTCATAATTCCCAAAACAATTTGTTCATTATCTCCAACTTTTTGGAAAACTTTATTTATCCGTGTTGGATCTATATGCCAATTGACAGCAAGTTCGGTTGTAACTTTTTGCAAATCACGAGAAGCAGCATCAGCTTTAAAACTATTTTTAGCAACTCTAACATTCAATTTTCTTACAGATGTGATTACTGGCATAATTGGGTGGATACCTTCATCTAATACCCTGTCTTGAACTTTGCCAAATTGCATGACAACACCCCTTTCTCCGGCGTTTACAATCGTAAAGGGGCGAAAAATAAATGCCAAGATTAATACCATCACTCCTCCACCCAAATAAAAACCAAATGGAAAGTTTCTTTCTATGTTTCTTCTAGTGCTATGCATACTTGTATTATTCCCAGTAAAGTATATTGAAATAAGGGGAAATATTGAGTCAATGAGTAGTACAGTACTCACAACACACATCGCTTAATTTATGTGTCTAACTACTAATCTAGTAAAAATAAATTCGCTATCTGATCTTTAACAAAAAGTTACAATATTTCTAACATTAATGAATGATATTGTTAGATACACAATTTCCTTTAGTGATTTCGGAAAAATCATTTTCTACCGGGTAGTAGTCATTCACCACCCAGAAAATTAGATATGAAAATTAGTCAACGTCATGCTTGGACTTTGAGTGTAGAGGAAGCGATCGCTATTCAAGAACAAATGCAGACTGAAGTAATTACCTCAGATCAACTCCAGCAACCTGTACAATATGTTGCTGGTGTCGATATGGGTTTTGAAGCTGATGGTACTATTAGCAGAGCAGCAGTAGCAGTGCTAAGTTTTCCAGAATTGGAATTACAAGAAACGAGCTTAGCACGTCGTCCCACATCTTTTCCCTACATTCCTGGCTTCCTTTCATTTCGGGAAATACCTGCTGTCTTAGATGCCTTAGAAAAGATAAAAATTACACCAGATTTAATTTTATGTGATGGTCAAGGAATAGCCCATCCTCGACGATTTGGTATAGCTTGCCATTTGGGCATTATCGTAGATATACCTACAATTGGTGTAGCAAAATCATTACTTGTTGGTAAACATCAAGAACTACCAGACACACGAGGTAGTTGGCAACCCTTAACACATAAAGGTGAAATAGTCGGGGCTGTCTTGCGAACCCGTGTCGGAGTCAAGCCTGTATATGTTTCTAGTGGACATCGCATTAGTCTACCTACAGCAATTGACTACGTACTACGCTGCACACCAAAATATCGCTTACCAGAGACTACACGAATTGCTGACAAACTGGCAAGCGATCGCTAAGCACAAAATTCCACAAACTCGTAAATACTCCGCGAACCTTTGCGCTACCTTTGCGTCCCTCTGCGTTTACAAACACCATAATTTTACGCAAAGCAACACTAATACCATTTCATGTTAATCACGGTACATTAAATCCTGTAGAGACGTGCCATGGCACGTCTCTACAACTATCAAAATAAATTACTTTCTAAAGTTTCATCTAAATATGTTGTAATTAGTTGCTTGCACCTGCCTTATCGTGTTAGGAATCGCACAGGGAGGAATTGTATATAAGATATAAGTTTTGGGGGGAGAACAATGAACGTACTAACTTTACAGTGGCAAGACGCCGGTCAAATAAAAATTCAGAAAATTCACGAAAAACAGCCAAGTAAAAATCCTGGCACTATCCGTATTGGTCGCGATCCAGTCCGGTGTGATATTGTGTTGAGTCATCCTACAGTGTCAGGCTTACACGTAGAAATCTTTTTTAACGCCCAGCAGCAGCGTTTTTTGATGAAAAATTTGCGTGAACAAAATCCTCCCCTTGTAGATGGACAGAAACTCGTTCAAGGTGAAATGCCTCTGAGTGAAGGCAGCATTATTTACTTAGGACAACAACTACTCAAAGTAACAGAAGTTTCTGTTCCAGGAGGTAGCACCGTACCACCAACCATTTTGACACCACCACAACCACAAGCTACCAATCCTCCACCAGTACCAGTAGCACAACCACAGGCACATCCCAATTATCACCAACCTACACCACCCCGGCAACCACAACCACAAGCAGCACATCATCCCGTCACTCCCGCTGTGCAACAGCAACCACAACCACAAGGCGTTTATGGTTTGCAATGTCCCAGATGTAAAAAACTTTCTTCGTATAAAGACTTGCTACTAGGCTGTCAGCACTGTGGTCATTCTTTACAAGATGCCCTCAGCGTCTTAGTACCACCGAGTCATTAGGGGCTTGCAAATAACAAGGAGACAAAGGAGACAGGGGAGAAAATAAACATAACTACTAAATTAATAACAACCATTACATAAGCTATATTTACTTAACTTACCAGTAGAAATACTTATGAATAACGGTTCTTTAGAAATTCAATTACTCTGGCAAGATCCAGTTACAGGAGAAAGACGAGAACCAAGGTTGAGAGTACCTATTGCCTTCGGTAGAGAATTTGCCCGGATGCCTGCCGAACTTAGAGGACAACCAGTAGCCCGGATGCTATTAAATCATGACCAAGTTTCTCGCTTCCATGCCTTGATTGAATGGGAACAAAACCAACTAGTGGTGACAGATCAAGGCAGCGTCAATGGTATCTATGTTAACGGTCAACGCCAGACACGGTCTGTAATCAACAGTGGCGATATTTTACAAATAGGCCCTTACGTCATTTCTTTAACCTTTGCCGCCTCTGTTCCAGCTAGTCCTCCTATTCCTTCCCCGCCAACCCCCAGTGGGAATTCTGTCATTATCTTCAACCCCAACACCAACCTCCCAGATCCTACTTTAGCTCCCCAAGTGGTAACACCACTAGGTAGCAATTTTCCACCACCAGTCTTTCAGCAGGAACTTGTCTCTGTTCAAGCACTTCATGCTACGGGTATGCCTGTAGATGAAACTTACTATTTAGCTGTGGGAGCAGGATTAGGTAGTTTTATCTGGGTAGATTTACTAAGATTGTGTGGTGTTAAAACTGACAAAATAGCGGCACTGGGTATAGATAAAGAACCCTATGCCCGTTACAAACTTCTGTGTATGAATTCCCAAATTCCTTTACACGAAAGATTGCGTTCTAATTCTGACTCTTGTCCTGACAATATTTGGGGTTGGCCTAGCTATGCCTTGCGAGAAGCTTGGCATGACTTTGGCAAAGGCAGAATTGATCAGTCTATCAAACATCTATGGAAGGTTTTTGCTGAACCTACTTTTGCTGAAACCTATACTCCCCGTGCAGGTAATGTATTTGATTCCATCGACCGGGAGGCAAGACGTATCGGTTGGGACAAAATTTATCGGTTTGGACGAGTCTTGGCAATTCGCAAAACAGATGATGGCAGGTATTGCGTAGCCTATTCTCGTGGGCGTGGGAACCATGCCTTTTTTGTCAGCCGTTATTTGCATTTGGCGACTGGTTATCCAGCGTTGCAATTTCTTCCCCATTTACAAGCTTATCGGGAAAGATACAAAGACTTTAAGTCGGTTGTGAATGCTTATGAAGACCACAACCACATCTACGAACTGTTAGAACGTCAGGGTGGTAGAGTCTTAATTCAAGGACGAGGAATTGTTGCTTCTCGAATTGTGCAACGCATCTATGAGGCACGTAAGAGAAACCCGAATATTTCTATTTTGCATTTAATGCGATCGCCAAAACCCCAAGGTAATAAATACGGTACTTCCCAGCGCACTGTTAAACATCATATCGAGTTGCAACCATTTAACTGGCCCAAAGCTTGTTGGGGTGGAGAACTACGAGAAGTCCTAGAAAAAGCCAGCCCAGAGCAGCGTAAAGAATTAATATCTAACAAAGTATGGGGTGGAACTACAACTGCTGACCGCCTAGACTGGCAGTTTATCACAGAGGTTGGACTAAGAGAAGGCTGGTATAAAATTCAGTTTGCTGTCGTTACCAGAGTTGAACAGGACGCACAAAAACATATCGTTGCTTATATTCAAGACAAAGACTTTGGTGAAATTCAACTCCCTGCCGTTAATTTTATTATTGATGCTACTGGTCTTGATGCCAAAGTTAAAGAAAGCCCATTACTCAAAGATTTAGTTGAACATTATCACTTACCACTCAATCCTGTGGGACGTTTGAGTGTAGCTAACGACTTTGAGTTAGTAGAAATGCGTAACGCTCAAGGTAAAGTTTATGCCGCAGGAGCAATTACTTTCGGCGGACCCTACGCAGCAGTTGACAGTTTCCTTGGCTTGCAATACGCCTGCCTACGTGCTGTAGATGGTCTAGCCGCCGCCCGCGCCCCCGGTGTGCATAGTCTCAACCCCATCAGTTCCCTTGGGCAATGGTTAAAGTGGGTGTTTAATCAATCGCCTTAGTGGGGGATCGGGGATTGGGGAGACAAGGAAGACAAGGGAGATGAATAACTATAACTAATAATCAATGACAAATGACCACCACCAACCAACAACTAACCACTAACAATTGACCCTTGACCATTGACAATTGACCATTGACCATTACCAATTTCCGTATCTTCTTCTATGGTTTATGAATTTATTGTAAAGAGAGTCAGTAGTAGAATACTGGGCAGGTCAATTTTAAAGTTTCATTAATCCCATCTAGAACGGCAAGACAGTTGCTATTGTCTTGTGTAAAAACTGTGTAAAAAGAAGTCATTGGCAGAAAATCAGATACTCTGAAATGGTGTAGAAATGTATAGAATTTTGTAAAGATATAAAATATAGTTTTTTCAAATGCAGTTATTTTTAACACCTTCTTCCATGCAGCTGTCTACTCGACCAACCAAAAGTCAACCTTTAAAGATTGTCGCACTGGGGGACAGTTTAGTATATGGATTTGGTGATCCAGAGGGAGGTGGCTGGGTTGAACGACTCCGGCGACAGTGGATGTCACCTGACAGTGCTGGTCACATCATCTATAATTTGGGCGTACGGGGCGATCGCGTCCAACAAGTTGCCCAAAGACTAGAAGTAGAGTTTCGGCATCGTGGCGAACTACGCAATCAAGTTCCAGATTTAATCGTTCTCTCAGTTGGTGTCAATGATTCTGCCCGCTTAGGTCGTCCAAATGGACGCAACTATACAGACTTTGCAGCTTTTCAGTTACAAATAACTTTCCTACTAGAAATGGCCCAGCAATTGTGTCCTGTATTATTTGTAGGTATGACACCAGTTGATGAGTCCAAAATGCCATTTCTGGACTGCTTGTATTACAATCATGCCGATCAGTATCGCTACAAAGAAGCAACTCGAATTGCTTGTCTACAAAGAGGAATTCCCTATCTTGACATTTTCCACAAATGGATGGAACGCGGTGAACAGTGGTGGTCAAAACGTCTGAGTCATGACGGTCTTCACCCTAATACCTCAGGTTATCAAGCTTTATTGGCAGATGTCACTAATTGGGAAGCGATCGCAACTTTTCAACATAAATCCTATTCTCCAGCCTCAAACAAAGATACTATCTGAAATAAGATCAAAAATTCTTACTTTTGAATTTTGAATTTTAAACTTTGTATTCTGCAAATATAACCAATCATTGCTTGATCTTATAACAAAACAGATTTATTTGTGGAATCAATCCAAAATCCAAAATTCCCAAAAAAGCAGATTGAACCTAAGGATCAATCCAAAATCCAAAATCCAAAATCCAAAATCCAAAATCCAAAATCCCATGACTCCTACTTTATTAGGCCGCTGGCAAACTCGATTATTATTATTAGCAACTGTAGGTATATTCGTCTCCATACCCTTTGCCCTAGGTTTTATTGGTTTTCAACCTGGCATCATTTATTTTTGGATAATTGCCTACGTCGCCATTTTTGGAATTCTTTGGGATATAGTGTATGACCAAATTCAAAAAAGACGTTGGGATAGAGACTGGCCAGCACTATATCAACTACTAGCTGGTGTTTGGGAATTTATATTTGTAGTTTGTGGTGTCAAATTTATTGGTTTTTTACCAACACCTGTTCCAAAAGAGGAATTACCACTTTTCCTAATAATTTTACATTACGGTATGGTTTGGTTAGCCGTTTTTATTGCTTCCCAATCAATTATGCGAATTTTATTTCCTCGGTGGCGTTTTAATGGAGGACAATGGCTTTAATTTTCAGTTAACAGTTATCAGTTTTTCTTAAATCCTTATGATTTGCCATCATAGGGATTTTATTTTTATTTATTCTACAACTTTAAATCATCATTGCTTAAAAATTGAATTATATCAAGTCCGGCTAATTGCTTACGATATAAAACTTGGGTATTGAGCATTGGAAAATCGTCAGTGTCTTAATTACCAATTACCCATTACCGATAAATAATAGTTCAGCAAATATACCCTTGCAAGTATAGTTAAACACATAATAAAATCTAGAAAAATTTAGGTCGTGTCAAATTGTTGCAATTTAAGTGAATTAAAACTTAGCAAAAACAATATTTTTTATCAAACCAAGCTTCTATGATACATGCAACTTCCAGTATCAAAAATTCAGTACAAACAACCGAAGGTTTAGTAATTTGGCTAACAGGACTTAGTGCTTCTGGTAAAACAACAATTGCTCAAGGATTAGAACGCAAACTCAGAGAACGCAGTCAGTTGGTTGAAGTTTTAGATGGTGATGCAATTAGAAAAAACTTGTCAAAAGGTTTGAGTTTTAGTAGAGAAGACCGTAACGTCAACGTCCGTCGTATTGGCTTTATTGCAAATTTACTCAGCCGTAATGGAGTCATAGCAATTGTTGCTGCCATTAGCCCTTATCGCGATGCTAGAGAACAACTGCGACAGACTACGAAAAACTTTGTAGAAGTTTATGTCAATGCACCTTTAGCAATTTGTGAAGCACGAGATATTAAAGGACTTTATGCAATGGCTAGAGTTGGAGAAATTAAAGCTTTTACAGGAGTCGATGACCCGTACGAAGAACCCCTCAATCCTGATATTGTTTGCTATACCGCAGAAGAAACAATAGAAGATAGCATTGCTAAACTAATAGCTTATCTGGAACAGCGAAATTATATTCCAGCTAAGCCCCTATTGGAATACAGTATTTAGGTAGAAGACGCACAGAGTAAGAGACAAGGGAGAGAGGGGAGTGTGGGGAGACGGGGAAGACAAGGGAGAAATTCTTCCTTGTCCCCATGTCCTCCTTGTCCCCCATGTCCTCCTTCCCTTGTCTCCCTGTCAGCAAGAATTTAGCCGTGTATTCAAAACAGGATGTATGAAAAATGCAACAACGTGGTGTGACCGTATGGTTTACGGAGCTAAGCAGTGCTGGCAAAACCACAGTCAGTCGAGTAGTTGCTAGCGAGTTGCGATCGCTTGGTTATAAGATTGAAATTTTAGATGGTGATTTAACGTGATCTCGACGGCGAGAAAGAGGCAAAAAGCTTGCTATGTATTAATTTGGTCAACAGTGAATCGTTCAGGCGATCGCTACGATAGATTGAGAATCGGTAAAAAAGTGACAAAAAAAGCCGAAAGTAAAAATATCTAAGAAAAATCAAGGTCAGGGCTTAGTCTATTATTGTATCTCGGCTTGATATTACGCAAATTTTCTGTGACGTAGATGACTTCTGTAATCAATGGGAAAGTAGGTGGCAACAAGTGCCACAATTACCATCGGTAACAGGAGAACGGCGCAGTAAATCAAGGATGCAGCTACTACTATACATAAACTTGTTTCCAAGTATACAAATGTATTTATCAAAAGAAAAATAGCTGATTTCTTGGCTTACGTATGGATTTTGCCAAAGTCGGCTTGTAGATGAATAAGCTACTCCTCCACAAAGGAATCTGATGTCGAATTTTGAACTTGTTTTAAAGCTACTGCTGCAATTAACAGTTATTTTAGCCATTTGTCGCATCGTCACTATTCTGGGAAAACGCTTTCTCGGACAAACAGATGTAGTGTGCGAAATGATTGCAGGCGTGATGTTAGGGCCGTCGCTATTTGGGGCGATCGCACCTGGATTACAGCAATGGCTGTTTCCTAAAGCACCACTGATATTAGCCACAGGTGCAAAAATTCCCAACCCCTCAATGTCAATTTTGTTTGCCATTAGTCAGATTGGACTGGCAATTTATATGTTTTTAATTGGGTTGGAGTTTAATACTAAACTGTTAAAACACAACGCCAAAAGTGCAGGACTGCTTTCCTGTGCTGGAATTATCACTCCATTCATTTTAGGCGCGCTTGGATCTGTTTTGATATACCATAACGATGACTTTTTTCCAAAACAGGTAGCGCCTTGGGCAGCAGCTTTGTTTTTAGGCGCGTCTATGACGATTACAGCATTCCCTATGTTAGCTCGCATCATTTATGAACGGGGACTTGCCAAAACTCGTCTAGGAACGTTGGCATTGGGTGCAGCTTCAATTGATGATGGAGTTGCTTGGTGTTTACTGGCAATTGTACTTGCTAGTGTGAAAAATTCAATCTTCATTGCAGCTTTAGCTATTGGTGGTGGCATTGGTTACGTATTATTCATGGTTTTTTTTGGACGACCAATATTCAGAGTTTTTACACTTTGGACTAAGCGAGATGGAGGCCTAAGCAGACAAACTCTGACTATACTGTTAATCGTTTTGATGTTCATTTCGTGGTTTACCGACTTAACAGGTATTTATGCAATTTTCGGTGCATTTATTGCTGGAGTAGTCATGCCACGCGGAGAATTTGCTCTACTAGTTCGCGATCGCATGGAGAGTTTCACGACTTCGTTTTTATTGCCAATATTTTTTGTATACTCTGGCTTGAACACTCAGATCGGATTAGTAAATACACCTTATTTATGGGTAGTCACAGCTTTAATATTAGCGATCGCGATTTTTGGTAAAGGTGTCGCCTGTATGCTTGCAGTCAAATTTGCAGGAGAAAATTGGCGCGAGTCTGCAACAATTGGCACTTTGATGAATGCACGCGGTTTGATGGAGTTAATTATTCTCAATGTTGGTTTAGAGCAGGGGATTATTGCCCCAACATTATTTACCATTATGGTTATCATGGCTGTCGTTACTACGTTGATGGCATCACCATTAGTCAACGTGTTGTTGCAAGGTACAGTATACGAACAACCATTAGTTCAAAAAGTACCAAATGTATAATTGAGTTTTGTTGTTTGTTGGTTGTTGGTTGTTGTTTGTTGGTTGTTGGTTGTTGGTTAGTAGAACTAATAAACAATAAACAATCACTAACAAACAACACATTCAAGTTTCTTTATAAAAAAATATATTCCTTCTGCCCTCTGCCTCTTGCCCTCTACCTTTCTTTGTAATAACAATTAACATCAGACCTGAATAATAATTGCAGTTGTGTGAGCTATAAAGGTTGACATCTTCAAGCGATTTACAGAATCATCTAAGGGACACCGGATAGTCGCTTGTGAGGAAACTATGCACACAGTTGTTCTCGTTTTAATTGAGGTGCTGATTGTAATTGGACTGTCTCGGCTAGTAGGATTGGCATTCCGGTGGATTAACCAACCATTAGTCATCGGAGAGATTGTAGCAGGAATTATGCTCGGCCCCTCTCTATTTGGTTTGGTTGCTCCAGGGCTATCAGCTACCTTGTTTCCTCCTGAAACAGTTCCTTTTTTGAATGTTCTGTCTCAGGTCGGCTTAATATTTTTCATGTTTCTCATCGGGCTGGAGTTAAATCCCAAATACCTCAGTGGTAATTTGGAAATAGCAGTTTTGACCTCACATGTCAGTATTTTAGTACCGTTTTCCTTGGGAACTCTGCTAGCGTTACTCCTCTATCCATTGATTTCTAACGCCAGTGTTTCTTTTACCGCCTTTGCCTTATTTTTGGGAGCAGCGATGTCAATTACTGCTTTTCCGGTATTGGCGCGAATTATTACAGAAAATAATCTCCAAGGAACACGCTTGGGAACATTGGCATTGACTTGTGCTGCTGTAGATGATGTTACCGCTTGGTGCGTTTTGGCAGTAGCGATCGCAGTGGCACGCACAGGTAGCATTGCTGGTGCTTTTCCTACCATCGTTGAAAGCTTGATTTACATAGGCATAATGGTGACATTGGGGCGGAATTTTCTCTCTCGCCTTGCTACCTACTATCGCCGCACTGGACGCCTCAACCAATTAGTTTTAGCGTTAATTTATGCTGGGGTAGTTGCTTCCGCACTGATTACAGAACTCATTGGTATTCACTTGATTTTTGGGGCATTTTTACTAGGGGCAATCATGCCTAAGAATGCTGGTTTGGTCAGAGAATTAGCACTGAAAACAGAAGATTTTGTCTTGATTTTTCTATTGCCAGTGTTTTTTGCCTACAGTGGTCTGAGGACGCAAATAGGTCTGCTTAACAGTCCGGAATTATGGTTATTATGTGGACTGGTGTTAATAGTAGCGATCGCAGGTAAGTATGTAGGCACATATGTAGCAGCTAGAGTCAGTAGCATTAACAAGCGAGAAGCCTCCGCACTCGGTTGGTTAATGAATACTCGCGGTTTGACTGAGCTAATAGTACTCAATATTGGTTTGGAGTTAGGAGTAATTTCACCTTTGCTCTTTACCATGTTGGTGATCATGGCCTTAGTGACTACATTTATGACCTCACCACTATTAGAGTGGACTTACCCGAAAAAACTCATCAAATTAAATGTAGTAGAATCAGAACCAGAAAGCGAAACAGTTATTGGTGGTGAGATTCCTGGTCGTCCTTACAGAGTTTTAGTACCAGTAGCTAACCCAGATAGCCAAAAAGGTTTAGTGCAATTAGCAGTAGCGATCGCAGTTAATTTTCAACAACCTGCTATTGTTAATCCCCTCAGTTTAATTGAATTACAAGAAGATTATGCCTATGAAAGTACACCAGTTGAGGCAAATAGGTTAATTCAAGAGCGACGTCAACTCTTAGATGAATTGATTCAACGTTTAGAACCACCAGCAGCGCGTTCTTATGTTCATCCTATAGTTCGTGTCTCCAATAACGTTGCACGGGAAACTATACAGATAGCTGCACTCGAACAAGCAGATTTAGTGATTGTCGGATGGCATCGTCCAGCTTTTAGCAATAATCGCTTGGGTGGGCGAGTTGGTCAAATTCTCACAACTGCCCCAGTTGATGTTGCAGTATTTATTGATCGAGGTGAAGAACGTTTAGAAAGTTTGTTAGTACCCTATTCTGGTAATATCCATGATGATTTGGCACTCATCCTGGCTTTGAGACTACTGGTAAATCGTGACACTTGCCATTTGCAGGTGTTACAGGTGCTATCAGCTCATCAGGTCAAAGACGAATTAAGTTATGAACTGCAAACTTTAATGGAACAATTGCCTCGTAGTGTGAGCGATCGCGTTACCATCAACACAATCTCAGCCACAGAGCCTATCTCAGTTGTAGTTGCAGCCTCCCAAGGCGTTGACCTCACAATTGCAGGCGCTAGCCGAACCTGGGGTATTGAACGCCAAACATTAGGAAGATATACAGATGAGCTAGCGATTGAGTGTCGTTCCTCGCTACTAATTACCCGTCGTTACAGTAAAGTTATTTCTCATCTCACCTCTGTTCTTGCTGAGGTTAAGCCAGAAGTTACGACTTAGAAATGATGAATGGTGAATGATGAAGCTTCTCATAATTCATCATTCATAATTTACCTGAGATTATTATTTGTATGAATCATTTTAATTTTAAATCCCTATCTTTTTATGGTGTAGCGATATGTTCAGTCTTGATATTGTTTAAAATTGTAACAAATTATGGAGAAAATAAATTAAAAGCCCCTCTCCCTCTAAAACAAAGCTATCGTTTAATATTTGGAGAAAAATTACCTGATTGTAATCAACCAGACATAGCCATCTTGAATATTAATCAATCAGGAGTTTACTTAAATGGATCTTTATTACCAACAAATATTAATGCTCAACAAACATCTACTACAGAACAATACCCTACTTTCAGTGGCAGATACAAAAATAAAAATATAAGTTTATCGGGTCAAGTTCTTAACTCTGTCATTTGCAATAATACAAATTCAGAAAATGGAAAAGATTATAAAACAGTCAACATACAAATGTATATAGAAAAGCAAGATAATTTAATCGGTAAAATGACAGTAGACGGTATGAACAAAGCAATTAAATTTAGTGCAATACCAAACCAAAAACAAGAAACTTCAGTAAACTCAAACAAACATTAAAATTTTACTAAAGAAAGGCAGAGGAGCCACTGCGCCCTTGGGGGTTCCAAGAGTTGTAGCACGTGGCGTCACCTGGCGTGGCAGAAGCCAGAAAGCAGAAGGCAGAAAATATTTTAAACTGTAATAATGAGCAAACTAGTGGTGTGACCGGGTTAAAATAGTGCATTAATAAACAGTATGAGGCAAGAGAGAACACAGAGTATAGAAGAAGAGATTTTTGTAGAAAATTAGCTCGGTCGCGCTACTACTATTGCTTGAGTTTTTGGTATAAAACAATGAAAGAACAATTAAAAAACAAGCTGTTATTTAAAATTAGTTTGTTTAGCCTATATACAGCATTTGCTCTTGAAGCTGGTATTAGTAGTGCTGTACCTGTATCAAAATTAGAAGATTGGCGTTTTGATCCACAAGCATTACAGCTAGAAATTACTCTCTCTGCACCCTCTCAACCACGCTACTTCTTTCTTTCTCAACCTTCTCGCATTGTGGTAGATTTACCAAGTACTAAATTGGGTTATGTTTCCACTCAACAAAATTTTTCTGGAGCGATAAAAAGCATTCGTGTCTCGCAATTAAATGCAGATGTGACTCGTATTGTTATGGACTTGATGCCAGGCACTTTTATAAACCCTAACCAGGTACAACTACAACCTCTTTCTCCACAAAATCCTACACATTGGGTTCTACGCCCTGTTACGGCTAGTAACAATACATATTCAACACCCACAAACATTTTTCCTTCATATCAACAGACACCAAATGCAGGTTTATACAGCCCACCTCCACCTTCTCAAAATCAGCCTTTCACAGCCACAAATTACTACAACCAACAATCAACAATCAACAATCAACAATTACCAGCCACAAATTACTACAACCAACAACCAACAATCAACAATCAACAATTACCAGCCACAAATTACTACAACCAACAATCAACAATCAACAATCAACAATTACCAGCCACAAATTACTACAACCAACAATCAACAATCAACAATCAACAATTACCAGCCACA
>NZ_AJLK01000088.1 GCF_000317205.1 Fischerella muscicola PCC 7414
CCAACAATCAACAATCAACAATTACCAGCCACAAATTACTACAACCAACAATCAACAATCAACAATCAACAATTACCAGCCACAAATTACTACAACCAACAATCAACAATCAACAATCAACAATTACCAGCCACAAATTACTACAACCAACAATCAACAATCAACAATCAACAACCTTTAGTAACTGTACCTCCCTTACTTCCTGATAACCCTTCTCAACCGCCAAATTCTACTCTTCCTCCGGCCATTTTTCCTAACCAATCTGGTAATCTCAACAATATTCCTTTTTTCCCCACACCAAACTTACCAAATTACCCGCTCCCAAACCCCTCTAATCATCAAATCACCAATCCCAATTCAGGAGCAATAGAGTTTGGTCAACCTCTACCTAATAACACTCGATAAAGTTTGTTCTTTGTCTTTTGTTGGTCGTTGTTTGTTGTTAGTTCTAATCAACAATGTGAAATTACTAAAGACATTAAGAATGACAAATGACTAAAATCTATCTGTTTCTATAGGTGGTGCAACTGCTCCTGGTTCAGTAACAAAGAAGTTTTTCGCTGCTTCATTTTGGTAAATACAACTAATATCAGGTTTTTCACCCAAGTCACCTGTATAGCCAAAGGTATTGAGACGGTTCTTACAATCTCGAACCTGTTCGTTTGTTACTAGTTTACGTTGCTCTAAAATTGCCCAGTTATTAGTACGTAGAACGCATCCAGGACGCATACTCGGTTGAGAAACATAAACATTAAAGGGGTTGAGTGTCACAAATAGCCTAGTATCCATTACCATAGCACTGGCTCCATACTGCACACACAAATCAGGGTTTGGTGCTTTAATATCAATAAATTCACGGGAAGCCACGTTACTTGGTGTAAATGTCGCTGTAGAACTAAAAGCAATACCAATTCCTATACCTAAAACAAACACCCCTCCTAATATCGCTATGGTGGTGAAATTAAACAGTGGGGATTGGAAAAGAGAGGGTTTAGGTGGTGTAGTGGTTCTACCAACAGGTTTACGTCTCATTGTCGCTGCATTCTCTTTACATTTTGGACGGTCGGGAGTGGTTTGAGTTCCTCTCCTTATATATATATATCAGTATGCCGATTCTTGGCTTCAGTATGCCGATTCTTGGCTATGGTTGTCTGTAACTTTAGTTTTTTGGTTAGTGGTTAGTAGGTAGAGACGCGAGGAACATCGTGTCTGTACATTAGTAGTTATTGGTTTACTACTCCTCACACTCCCCACACCCCTCACACCCCACCCTGCACCGAAGCCGAAGAAGGCGCGTCTACACACCCCTCACACCCCTCACACTCCCCCCATCTCCCCATCTCCCATACGCCACATTTGCTACTTCTGGCGGAAGAATATCAACAAATGTTAAATAATGAATTAAGAATATCTTTATACATGACAGCAAGAAAGTGATTTATCAGCGATCGCTATTTTCACACAAGGGCCTTAAAACTTCGCAATTTCAAACTCTTTTGGCAGATATTCTCACTGTCTTTTGGGGTGATTGGTTAGAGTTACGTGTCAGAATTACCCAAGTAGCCGCATCAGGGTTAATATCTCCACTGATATATATTTTGGCATTTGGTTTGGGTTTAGGAAGTTCTATCCGGCCAGGATCAGGAATTAGCGGTAGCTATGGTAACTACCTAGAATTTATTTTGCCAGGTATGGTGGCTTTGTCGTCAATGACAATTAGTTTTGGTGGAACGACGTTTTCTATTTGTGGAGACAGACTGTTTACCAAAAACTTTGAGGAATTGTTATTAGTCCCCGTACATCCCTTAGCGTTGCACATAGGTAAAATGCTAGCGGGAGTTGTGCGGGGATTGATGACTTCTGGTTCTGTTATTTTGGTTGCTTTGCTGTTTACCGGCAATTGGAGATTTATTCATCCCCTATTTTTGTTGTTGCTAGTACTTAATTGTGCCGTTTTTGCAGGGTTGGGCGTAATAGTGGGGTTGACAGTGCGATCGCTCGAAGCAGTGGGACTCTACAATAACTTTATTATCATTCCTATGTCTTTCTTAGGGGCAACATTTTTTGATCCAAGTACATTACCAGGAATTCTCAAAGTAGTAGTTTACCTCTTGCCCCTTACCTATGCCAGTATCGGACTACGTGCAGCTGCTTATTTACCCCTGTCACAGTTTCCTTGGTATAGTGTGCCAATTTTACTAATAATAGCGATCGCTCTTTCTCTGTGGGGTGCTAATTTATTTTCCCGTCAACAGGATTAAATTGCTAATGGTTGATTGTTGATTGTTGGTTGTTGATGGTTGTTGGTTGGAACTATTAACCACTAACAATTAACACCTAGCACCCAACACCCAACAACTAACAACTAACACCTAATCTTTGCATTAATTCAAATAAAATTTAAGCATTTGCTTGAGCGCTACTGGTGGAATTTTAGTAGAATTTGCCAAATATTTTGACAAAAATGGTGTGAGCAAAGAAATTCCAGTGGCGATCGCTTTTTCTGTTGTATCTAACTTATTGCCTTTCAAAGCTTTAGCAGGGGATTACGAGCAACTTTTTATTTTCGGTGACAGTTTATCTGACAATGGCAACTTATATCGATTAACAGGAGGTACAATTCCTCTAAGTCCACCTTACTTTCAAGGACGTTTTTCTAATGGGCCGGTTTGGGTGGAAATACTGGGTTCCTACTTCAATATTGATGCAAATGAAACTACTAACTATGCTGTTGGTGGTTCCACATCTGGAAATACTAACGTTCTGAGTGAATCACTAATAATACCCCTGCCAGCTTTGTCATCTCAAATCAACAATTTTACTTCTGCACCAGTAACCCCTAGTTCTAATGCTCTATTTATTTTATGGGCTGGTGCTAATGATTACCTAATTCAGCCAATAGAAAAAAGAGCAACCAATACACAAGTAGTAGTCAATAATTTATCTAACGCAATCACAATACTCATCAATAAAGGCGCTCGTAATATTATTGTGCCTAATCTACCAGACTTAGGCAAAACTCCACAAGAGCGATCGCTAGGGACTGCTGACAGCACCACCACTTTAATTAAAAGTCATAATTCTAACTTAAATACTGCCTTGCAAGAAATCGCCAGAACTCGTAACGTTAACATTATTCCTCTCGATATTCATGCTTTATTTGACGAAGTTATTGACCAGCCTGATCGATATGGTTTAACCAATATAAATGACCCTTGCTTTGATCAACAAGCAGGTACAATTTGTTCTAATCCTGATGAGTATTTATTTTGGGATAACGTTCATCCTACAGATCGCGGACACAAGTTTATAGCAGAATACACCGAAGCTGTGCTGAATGCTCCAGTTGCGATCGTTCCACAAGCCGAAATTGCACTGCATGTAGCCCAAAGACAGGCGCAGCTGATCGATGATCGTTTATCAGCGCTGCAAAATCCTTCACACACACAATCAACAGATCGCTGGGGTGTATTTGTTAACGGCGATGTAAATCTTGGTAGTCAAGATGCTAGTGAACATCATCCAGATTACGACTATAAAACAGGTAGTGCTACTGTAGGCGTTGATTATAGCGTCACAGATAAACTGGCTGTGGGAGTAGCATTAGGTGTTGTGAATAATGAAACTGAGTTGCATCAAAATCAAAGTGACATCGAAATTGACGGCTATGCTGTTTCAGTTTATAGCAACTATGTCCAGAACAACTTCTACACCAATGCTGTAATCAGCTACGGTAATAATGACTTTGATATCCAACGTCAAATTGATTTTGATCACCGCACAGCTACAGCTAAAACTGATGGAACACAGTTTTCCGTGAACCTAAACAGTGGTTATATTGCCAGATCAGGTAACATTTCCTATGGCCCCACCTTGGGTTTGAAATATGATCGCATCAACATCAATGGCTACACCGAAACAGGTGCAGGTAGTCTAAATATAAAAGTAGATGATCAACAAGCAGAATCATTTATTGTAAGTGTAGGTACGCAAGCTGCTGTGGAATTGAAAACCAGTTTTGGTTCAGTCATACCAAATATCCACGCAAGTTACGAATATCAATTTGCACCCACACACCGCACCATTACCACAGAACTTGTGACTCAACCAGGTATACCCATGCGTACACAAACAAGCGAACCTGATCGTGATTATTTTAAATTGAGTGCGGGAACACAGATACTGTTTTCTCAAAATTTTGCAGGTACGATCAACTATGAAATAATGATTGGCAGAGAAGATGTTAGTAACAATACAATTAAGGGAGAAATTCGCTATCAATTTTAGATTAAGGTTTGATATGAGTTAAAGCGGTGGCAAAAAGTTATTTAGAATAAACGAACACCGATGCACACTGATGAACACAGATGAGTTATTCACTATTCCACAATTTAAACTTAGGGAATTCTAGAAAATAAATTATTCAAATACGATTTATTCCCCCTTGTCTCCCTTGTCTCTCTATCATCATCCTATCTTCCGATCTCGCTACCGCCAAAAATCCGCCTTTGCACCAACGTAATTATAATGATGACCGTTGCTAGTAAAAAAGCGATCGCAGCTCCATACCCCATTTGTAGGTTACGAAATACAGCCTGATATATCAGTAAAACTACGGTTAAAGTAGCGTTGTTAGGGCCGCCATTGCCGTTTGAGAATATATAAGATTGATCAAAAAGCTGGAATGTCCCAATTATCCCCATCGCCACCACAAAGAAGGTAACAGGTTTGAGCATTGGAATTGTTACGTGGATAAACTTTTGCCAGTCATTAGCACCATCCAACTCCGCCGCTTCGTAGAGTGATTGGGGGATATCCTGCAACGCTGCCAAATAGATAACCATGTAAAATGGTGCTGTTGACCAGATATTCATGATCATAATGCCTTTGAGTGCTACTGCCGGATCACCTAACCAGTTATAGGTGGGTAGTCCCACAAAAGCAAGGAAATCATTGAGTAACCCATCAGTGTTGTAAATCCACATGAAGATTAATGTCAACACAGCAGAAGAAGTAACTGTGGGTAAAAAGTAAAGGATACGCCACCCGTTTTTCCCATGAATGCCAGAATTGAGAGTCACAGCCAAGACTAATGCCAAAATAGTTTGTATTGGCACGACAATGGCAACGTATTCCACTGTATTCTTGAGGGCAATCCAAACTCGTTCATCTTCTACCAGGCGCGTAAAGTTCCGAAAACCGATGAACTCGTACTTAATACCACCAAGAAGTTGGACTTTATGCAGTGATAGAAAAACTGCCCAAACAATTGGCAAGATTACAAAAGTTAGTAAAACTAAAATAGCAGGCATCATAAATAGATACCCAGCCAAGTCTTCTGCAATATTCCCTCTGGTTTTACGCCGCCGCTTTCTGGCTTGCAACACGAGAAAACCTCCACCAATCTCGCACCTAGTTAAATGTAGCGATCGCTGGTGCATGATTATCTATACTACTACTTTCAGTGTAGGGCAGGGTACAACTAAATTAATATTTCCTTCTTCACGTTCTTTGCGTCTTCGTGGTTCAAAATAATTATTAAACCACAAAGACGCGAAGATACGAAGGTAAATAAAAAGCGAATCTTAAAAAAATTACAGATTGATGTAATTAATTTTCAGCGATTATTTTACAAATATCATCTAAAAGTGAGTCATACTCAATAAACTCTTCTGGATAAAATTCCAAGTAAATTTGATTGAGATTTGGGTTAAGAGATAATATACATACCTCAATATTAAGTTTTCCTTTCTGCCATCCTTCACTACCAATTCTTAATATCTGGCAATTAATAGCATAATTAAATTGAATCTCACTCAGCTTGATATGATGTTCACCTAAAGATATTAAGTTAAATAACTCCAGCATGGAAACACCAGGTTCCAGACTATTAGACTCATATACACGTCGCTGTAATCTGTGTCTAATTAGTTTCTCTACTAATTCTTTTAGTCTACTTACTTTAAATGTATCTTTTCCTAAAAGTACAACGTCATCACAATCTAGAGGTATAATTTTATCGTTCATATCAATAATTAGATAAATTCAAGGTATAGTGGGCAATAACCACCATACTTTAAATTAAATCCACAGGATATTCTGCTAATTATTTGACATCAATTTGGTTAAAATATCTACAAATTAGTCTTTTACAGCAATTCTCTTTGAATTGTGAACAATCAGTGAGTTGTTGTTATCATTAGAAATAAAATTAATTGAACTAGAGATCATCGTGTCGCACCCAAATTGGGAAAACTGTACGCTAACAGATTTAAAAAATCCCATTGGTTATCAGCTTTTATCTATTTTTGTCTCCCTGTCAACAAAGTAACACCTCGATAGACCAAAAGTAGTATAGTTGTAAAGAATTATTTGAGATTTCTTATTTGCAATTTCGTAAAATCTGAAAATTGTGAACTATACTTAAGAAGATGTAACAAGCGGCAACACTAATCGTTGCAAGGCAGACAATATGGATGCCAACAAGGTTTTTAAGCAATATACAGCCGGGGAAATAAATTTTAGGCTGGTAATTTGAGAGGAATAAGCTTAACTAAAGCAATTTGAACGAAATACATTTTATTAGGGCAAATTTGAGTAAATTAAACTTGAGCGACTCAGTTCTAAGCAAGACATTCTAAAGTTAATCCAAGCTGAGAGGGCAAAAAAGTTTAATGAGAGAAGGTGCAACTACTATTTCAAGTCTGCCAATTAATTTGGTGAACAGTTGACAAGAATCCATAGAGTAGACGAAAAATGGATTCTTTTTTTGCACCGATAAGCGCCAAATCAACAACTTTGCAAAAATCAATACCAACCAAGCCTAGTCATTATTTTTTACTGGAGGTCGAGACGACAAGGTATTGAGACAAGAAACTTACTTAGGCTGGTTTTTCACTTATATCATGTCCGTTTGAAGACTTATCATATCTGTGAAGGCCGGTAATTGGTAATGGGTAATAGGTAATGGGAAAAACCAATTACCAACTACCAATTACCAACAAGACCAACCATATCGTAAGTAATTAGCCGGACTTCAA
>NZ_AJLK01000089.1 GCF_000317205.1 Fischerella muscicola PCC 7414
ATTGAGCCGGACTTGATATTACCTCTTAATTTGTGTTGTAGTAAGCAGAACTCTTTGGGTTCTACTTCAGTTGCACAGATAGTTGCATGAACAGTCATCAAACATCTTTGGTAAAAATATGAGCTTTACAACAGAGTCCACTTCTAACCTATTCGCTTTTGATTCCAGCAACCATCTGGTTAATGCTGTACTTACTACCACCGCTTTATTCAAGCGCCTTAGTGTGGATGACCAACTGGCAATGCTTTGGTACGTCTACACTGAGATGGGTCGTTCTATCACGCCAGCTGCTACAGGAGCAGCTCGTTTGCAATTAGCTGAAGGTATACTCAATCAAATCAAGCAAATGCCTCATACTCAACAGTTAGAAGTAATGCGAGACCTAGCTGCCAACAGAAACACCCAGATTAGCCGTTCTTATGGGATTTGGAGCGCCAACACTAAGTTAGCTTTCTGGTATGAATTATCGGAATTGATGGTCAAAGGCTTAGTAGTTCCAATGCCCCCAAGTTACCAGCCATCCCGCGATGTAGTGCAAGTACTAGAAGCCATCAAGCAGCTTGAATTTGGTCAACAAATAACGGTGCTGCGGAATGCTGTTGTCGATATGGGAGTTGACCCGTTAGCTGACTAAGAGAACGAAGGACATTAATTTCTACACGAATAATTTCACACAAGGTGACACCCATGCGCTACACCAATAAAAAAGGAACAACCCTCAATCTAGATGAATGTAAGAATGCCGACAGTTTCTTTATGGAGGCTGAGGTATATATCTGTGAACCATTGGAGATGCATTTCAACCAACAAGGAGAGCTAAAAGCAGGAAAGAAATCGAACAAAGCAATAGCACATCTTCGTAGTGATGGTAGTGAGTTGATCCCCGCTGAGGTCGAAGCGCGTACACACAGGCAGGGTAGTCAATTGCTTAATCTACCTCTCGTACTTGGCTACGTAGTAGATGATGAGGGAATCATGAATAACTACGCAATTGAGCCTGGTATGTCGTTGGCAGAGTATCCCTCACTAGAACAGCAACAGCGTTATATCTTCCAGGGGGCAATAGCTATCCTGTTTGTTACCCTAACACTGATGACTGCATTTACTGTCAGCTAAGCGTAACAATAGCTAGATATTGAGGATCAAACCAAGATATCTAGTACTCTGTCAAGTTTGAATTGAGGGATGAGAAAGTTCGTAGTAAGGACTTTAGTCCTTATTTTCTAAGCATTTTGATCTTGATGGCATTATGATGCGGCTCAACCGATTAGAAACCCGAGGTAAAAAGTTGATTTTCAGTGGCTACCCCCAGATCGATCGCATTCCTACTAGAACACTAGAACAGCGATTTACTAACCAAAAATATGTCTTTAATCCACGCAGCAATCAGGCTTTGATATAGTTACTAATAGTTTAAAGGCAAAAAATAGAACTGTTGGATTTTAAAGATGGCAATCGCATACGAAATTTATTTATGTGCGAAAAACAAAGCGTCTGTGTGGGAGAATCGCTATTAAATTGGCCAACCAACAAATGCTTCCTAGTCCTAATAAAATGTATGTGGGAGCCATAACTACTCCCATCATAAACCAAGCAAATACGTGCAGTATCATCAATAGAGCAAAGAAACTTGCAATAAGAGCAGTTAGCCAGATATGAATAGCCGGACGACCCAACAGTGTAAAAATTATTGTTGATGAGGTAGCAACTAAATTGGCTGGAATGAGAAAGGCACAAATGCCAATGCAATAAGTGCTTGAGAATGCCATTAAGGTGTTGAAATCTAACATGAATTTTCCTGGGTTAAGTGCCAAATTGTATATAAATGTTTTATGGATTTTTGTATTTATATTCTCAATATTAATTAGTTTCTATATGTACAGATTAAATTTTTTAACCTCCCTCCACAGTGGTGGTGTGAGGGATTTGTGCCAACCTACTTAATGTTGCAATTTCTAATCTGCTTCTGGAGTAGTTCTAAGAATAGATAGATGGTGTAGACGCTTGGATTTATTTGTGGAAATTTTTCTTACGTTGTCTATGCCTCGCAAGTTCCTTACGCTTACGTTTTTGCTCTGGCGTTTCAAAATGACGATGCTTCTTCATATCTGGAAAAATACCTGCCTTAGAAATTTTTCGCTTAAAACGACGCAAGGCTGATTCAATTCCTTCATTATCGTCTACTATTATTTGGGTCATTCTATGTCCTTACTTGATTACTACTGGCTAGTATTAAAGCATCCAGTAAATCTGAGAAAAAAAGGACAGACTCATTGTCTGGCCTTAAGACATTAGAGTGTAAATTTCTGAGTTCAAAGTTTAGTAGTGGTTTCGGACGCCATACTTGCCTCCGTTCCCACCAAACGAACCCTTGTTTTCTCTAGGTCTGGCTTTGTTCACTTTCTGGTTACGTCCCATCCACTCAGAACCATCAAGAGCCTCAATGGCTGATGCTTCTTCAGCATCTGAACCCATTTCTATAAAAGCAAAGCCACGGACACGACCTGTTTCGCGGTCAATGGGTAAGGACACCTGCTTTACGGAACCATATTCTGCAAACACAGTATTTAAAGTGTCTTGTGTAACTCCATAAGAGAGGTTACCTACGTAAAGTGACATAAATTGTCTCCAAAATTAAATGGTGCAGAGATTTAAATTTCGGAGACAAGTCTGTCAATAACAAAAAGAAAAAGCCTGTTACTACTAAAAACAAAATTTGTGTCCGATTTTTATTATCATCTTCAACCTTAACACGAGATTCAGTGTCTCTAAAGAATATCTTTCTAAAGGCTTATCCGCAGTGTTAAGCAATCTTTCACCAATTGTATCTCAATCTCAGCTTAATGCCTATCTTAATTCAACATCTTGCTCAAAAACCAAGATAAAATCATTTACAGTTTTTTTGTATTGAAAACCATAATCCAATAAAGCTTGCTTTAAAGTTTGCAACTCAGATTCTTGGAGTTGAATTTTCTTGGGTGCTATCTCAATAGCTTCTTGATTGACTGTAAAACTGAAACACTCTTTAAATTGCTTATAATCCCAGTTTAATTTTCTAGCTGCATTTAACTCTATGGCAGCTAATGTATCATCAAATTTGCTTGCGGCCATAAATTGATCTCTCCAATCATATTACCTATATTTTAACAGTCACAAGATATAACAAACCAAATATAAATATTAATTTAGAGCTAAGAATTAAGACAAGATATTTTAGATATTTTTAAAATATCAATCTTTTGGTAAATGCTTTACTAAGAGTGATGGAGTAGTAATTTATAGTTAATAAATTAATGCAATTGCTTTAACGGGAGTGGGAGTTACTTAGAACTGTTGGGCTGGGTGTTGGCTTTTTTAGTCTCATGCAATGCAATTATAGACACGCTCAAAATAATATTTACAGCCCTTTGCATCTAGATGGAGTACACCCCACCCTAACCCTCCCCA
>NZ_AJLK01000090.1 GCF_000317205.1 Fischerella muscicola PCC 7414
CTTGCGGGGAGAGTGCGCGTAGCGCGGGTGAGGTTCTTCTGTACCTCACTCAGATGAAATCTGCTGTATATAAAATATTTAGGGAAATGTAACTGCTATAATAACAATAAAATAACTGCGATAATGCCACACATTAGTAAGGTGGCCAATACTGCTGCTAGTGAAGTCTTGAGATTATATGTAAATAGAGAAATAAATTTTAGGTAGGCAGATTTGCTCAGGATAAGTCTAACTAAAATAAATCGGAGGAATGATGATAACAATCCGTAGCTTAACCTACAAGTGAATTATTTTTTGTACTCGTCAGCATCAAATAACTACATAAACTTAAAGTTTAATTAGTACGTTTATTTCATCCCACTAATTAAGCACCAATATTGGAGAGTAATAATGTCAAAGAAAAAAAATGGCAATAGAGAAGCCAAAAAACCCAAAAAAGATCCTCAGAAAAAAAAGGAGAAAAAAGACCCAAACAGACATGACACTATAGGTCAATAACTGTTAGATAGCCCTAAATTTTTGGAATGTAAATTCTGCGATCGCATTGACCAAAATACCAAAACTTATATTGAGTTGGTGAGATCGCTAATAAGCGTATCCTGGCATTATTACCCATTATTATATTTCTAGCTCTTCGGGCTAAGTTCGCAAATATGAATGCCAGTTGATCTGTATGGCTTTTTAGCAGCTTAACAATACGGTCTTTGAGACCGTTTCACCAATGATGGTGATTAAAACAGCAGCTTCTAGAAGAGTGCCTGAGTCTGACATGGAGAACTCCAGAGATTAGGGTTTGGCTGAGAAAGCTTAAAATTTTCACTGCCCAGTCCAGCTTCTGTATTAAAAAGGCTCAAGCATTTCTGCCTAAGCCGGTACTGAATGCAATTAATGTGCTACATATTGAGTCAGCTTCAAAAGGGCGTTGTTGCGTGAATAGACAAAATGGTAAATTTTACCTATCGCCGATGTTTTATCACCGCCTAGCCCAGAGATGAAGACGAAAGCCCAGTACAAAGTTAAGAATTGGAACGCCTATGATGCAGCACTAAAGCTTCGAGGCAGTATAACTTTTTGGGTGAATGAAGAAGTCATCGAGCAGTGGCGCAATCAACAGAAAACGGGGAGAAAGGGAGCATCGAATTATTACTCTGATGTGGCAATCGCCACTATGGGAACGATTCAATCAGTGTTTCATTTGCCTGGACGACAAGCAGAGGGATTTTTGGAGTCGTTATTCATGCTCATGGGAATTGAGCTAGCCGTGCCGGATCACTCCACACAGAATAGTTGCAAAAATCGTTGTATAAAGTTATGTAAACCATGTGAATTTTTAACAGAAGTACGAGAAAATACGCAGGTGCATACAAGTCTAACTTACAGCAATGATAAGTCAGTGTTTCCAAACTGCCACACTTGCGACGGCAGTATCAAGACAACAGCCAACAGATGAAACAGCACTTGGCGCGATCGCTTATTCTTTAAGATACATCTTTCATATCAAAGACTAGGCAGCTTTGAGAAAACTAGAAACACTCACTACCAGCGAGTTACTAACTTGGATACAACAAGCCAAAATCCCAGCATCTCAAGGACAAGTTGCTGAACGTATTCCCAGTTTGGCTGTAGCTAATTCCAGTTGGTTTGCTGTGCAAATCTGTTATCCATCAGGAGAAAGTATCGGTGCAGGCGATACGGCTTGTGTTTTTCCCTTCATGAGTGCTATTAAGCCGTTTTCATTGCTGTATCTACTGGAAGATTTGGGAGTAGAAAAGGTTTTTCGCTGGGTTGGGGTTGAACCTTCCCTTGATGCGTTCAATTCTATAGAACAATTAGTGGCTGATGGTGGATATCCTCGTAACCCGATGATCAACAGTGGAGCAATTACCATTGCTGATAAATTACCAGGAAATAACGCTAGCGATCGCACTCAAAAATTCTGTCAATGGCTGAATCAAATCGCTGGTTGTCAACTTAAGTTGGATGAAGTTACCCTCGCTTCGGTACGTTCAGCAGGTTCTCAAACTAACCGAGATATTACCCACTATTTAGCCGAGGCTGGTTATGTAAATAATCCAGTAATCGCTCTTGACACCTATGAACAAATATGCTGTTTATCTGGGACAGTTACAGACTTAGCCTATCTGGGAAAAATTCTCGCTTTTGCAAGTGAATTAGTTTCATCGAAACATCGTCAGATTGTCAATGCTTTGATGTTAACTTGTGGGCTGTACGAAGCTTCTTTTCAATATGCTGTACAGATTGGTTTGCCGATGAAATCAGGCATTAGTGGTACACTTCTAGCGATAGTGCCGGGTGAAGGTGCGATCGCTTGTTATAGTCCCCCATTAGATCCTGTAGGTAATCCTGTGGGTGCGATCGCTTTTGTTGAAGCATTATCCCAGCATTTGCAGTTGAGTATTTTTGCAGGCTAGCTAAGGCTGTTTGGCTCAAACTAAGTTGTGTAACATGCTTCAGATTTATTTCAACTTCGGTATATAACAAAATTCATACTACTGTAGAGTATACGGAAAGTAACGCAGAGGATCGCAAAGGAAAACGCAAAGTGGCGCGGAGTCTTGGTAAAAAATTTCGCTATATCTATAAAAAAATGGCAGAGTAGAGTAGCTACTCTGCTTGTACCAAATCAAAAGTATTGGTTCAGCTTTCAGCAAACACAGTCACGATTGATTTTGGGTTTCGCTGCTTGGTTGTTCTGGTACAGAAGGCTGAATAATCTTTGGTTGAGCATAGGGCAAACTTGGAGATGGTGCGGCATTAGGGTACTGACGACGATTGAAATATCGTCCTAATTCTGGTTTTTCTGGTTGGGGAGCAACTTTTTGAGGTAATAATTGTGGCTCGGCTTCTGGCAAAACCTCTAGCTGTGGTGCTTCTGTTTTTTCTGAAGTTGGAGTCTCAATAATCTCCGGTAGGGTAGGAGGTAGGCTAGGCGATGGTTCCACTGTTTGTTGTGGTGTAGGCATCTTGTGCGCCCGACGATTGAAAAATCCACCAAACCTTGGTTTTTTTGGCTGGTTTTGCGGTAATGGTTGAGGTTCTATTTCAGGAACAGGTTGTTTTTCTTCCTTAGGCTGTATTTCTGGTGTTGGTTCAGCAGTCGGTGTTGCGGTAGGGATGGGTGTGGGTTCTATTTCAGGAACAGGTTGTTTTTCTTCCTTGGGCTGTATTTCTGGTGTTGGTTCAGCAGTTGGTGTTGCGGTAGGGATGGGTGTGGGTTCTATTTCAGGAACAGGTTGTTTTTCTTCCTTGGGCTGTATTTCTGGTGTTGGTTCAGCAGTTGGTAGCTTAGTTGTGTAATTAGGATCTACAATTGAGCGAACTTGATCTTTTGACAGTTCCCCTCTAACTATTTTAGAAAGAGTGTCTTTACCCTTGGGTTCGTAGGTTAGCAGCCGAACCGTACTGTTAAATTCATTCTTGACGGGATTGCCCTGGTTGTCGAGGAATTCCAGTTTTACCCAGTTTTTACCTGGTTTAAAACCTTTCAGGTAAACTGCTTGCCAGCGGTCAAGCACAAAGCTTTCACCATTAATTGTGCAGCGAATACGCCAATCTGCGAATAGATTATCAGGATTGTCTTTGGCTAGCAGATGTAACGGCGCATTGGTTAAATAGAAGTCTAGTAAAATCGGTTCTGCCCCATAGTTACCATCAGGACGGTTGTAGGTTAACAAGGGCAATGCTGGATCAGGGTTATTAGTATCACTCTTAGTGAAAACATGAAATGTTGTTTGGGCGTAAGCACCTTCATTCTTATAGCTTTCGTGCCAAGGACGAGAGGCAAAAACACGGAGAGTATGAGTACCTGGAGGTAAGTCAGATAAGACTAAAGGTTGATTCAGATCATAGACTTCTATGTCGGGTTGATTGTCCAGAATTACCTGGAGATGGGGGCCTAAGTCTAATTTCGAGTCTTTATAAATAGGAAGATCCTTGACCTGAAAACGGACTGTGACTGTGTTATCTTGAAGGATTTCATCGGATTTGGGGGAAATTATTGATACTTGGGGACTGTATAAGTCCGTAGTTTGCCGTAGTTCTTGGATAACGATTGGTGGGGGAACTTCTGAGAATTGCTTTGTCGAAATTTCGGGGTTTTGCTGGAAGCTAGCAGATGGTTCTTGACTAACAGCTTTTTCACCACAACTAGTCAGACTTAATACCAGTACTAAAGCGATTAGCGACTTTAGGAGAGTTACAGCCGTCGTCCGCCGCGAGTTCATGTTTTTCACTTACTCATTAACAACTGACAGATTATTTTGGCTCAAAGTACCCACTGAAAAACATGAGCCAAAAGGTGAAATTCCTCGTCCCTTTGTGGGCGAGGAATTTGGTAATTGGTAATTGGTTTTCCCATTACCGATTACCGATTACCGCGACAGGGCGACTTAAAGCGTATAGCATCCCCGTCGCTTTGGTGAAATCTCCCTGACCCTTAGCAGAAAATCTGAATTTTTATTTACTTATGACAGCATAAATTAATCTTATGTCATTAAGATAACTATTTTTCTTAATAGTAATTTAACCATCATTTAGTTGCCCATATAACATAAATACCCCGATCTGGCAATAAGGTTGTAACTAAAAGATAGAGTAGGTTGCTTGAAATTGAACTATAAAGTTTGCGAATTGTTTACCTTTGTAAAATATATGGAGAAACTATTGACTTTTTGACAAGTGCTTTGAACTCAAAAAGCAGATTACGCAGTTACTCCAAGGATTTTGAATTATTGTTAAAATGTCTCCAACAATGTGCGAGAGAAGACTTTATAATTCAACAGAAACCACTCTCCACACAAGGTCTTCATCGCAGCTCCAAAAAATTAATGGAGAAGGCGACTAAGCTTTACAAAAGCCTAAAGAAGACATCCTGTGGTACCCATAATTCCTCAGTCCTTTTTAAGAGAGGAGGTCGAATGACAATCAGTCCTCCGGAGCGAGAGGAAAAAAAGGCAAGAGTGATAGTCGATAACGACCCGGTTCCTACTTCTTTTGAGCGGTGGGCTAAGCCAGGACACTTCGACAGAACTCTAGCCAAAGGCCCCAAAACCACTACGTGGATTTGGAACCTGCACGCACTCGCCCACGATTTTGATACACATACAAGCGATTTAGAAGACATTTCCCGCAAGATATTTGCAGCACACTTCGGTCACTTAGCCGTAGTGACCCTGTGGCTGAGCGGGATGATTTTCCACGGCGCTCGTTTTTCCAATTACGAAGCTTGGTTAAGCGACCCTCTCAACGTTAGACCCAGTGCTCAAGTCGTTTGGCCAATCGTTGGTCAAGATATTTTGAATGGGGATGTCGGTGGCGGCTTCCACGGTATTCAGATTACTTCTGGCTTGTTCCAAGTTTGGCGTGGTTGGGGAATCACCAACTCGTTCCAACTGTACTGCACTGCGATCGGTGGTCTAGTACTAGCAGGCTTACTCTTGTTTGCTGGTTGGTTCCACTACCACAAGCGTGCTCCCAAGTTGGAATGGTTCCAGAATGTTGAGTCCATGCTGAATCACCACTTGCAAGTACTGCTAGGTTGTGGTTCTTTGGGCTGGGCTGGTCACATCATCCACGTATCCGCGCCAACAAACAAGCTGTTAGATGCAGGAGTCGCTGTCAAGGATATCCCCTTGCCGCACGAGTTCATCTTGAACTCAGCGAATTTGATCAACCTTTATCCTAGCTTTGCCAAGGGTCTTGCACCATTTTTCACCCTGAACTGGGGTGTATATTCAGACTTCCTCACCTTCAAGGGAGGTCTTAACCCAGTTACAGGCGGCTTGTGGATGACAGACATTGCTCATCACCACTTGGCGATCGCGGTATTGTTCATCATTGCTGGTCACCAATACCGTACCAACTGGGGTATCGGTCACAGCATTAAAGAGATCCTCGAAAACCACAAAGGTCCCTTCACTGGTGATGGTCACAAGGGTCTCTATGAAAATATGACCACATCCTGGCACGCGCAGTTAGGCACTAACCTTGCCATGCTGGGTTCATTGACCATTATCGTGGCACACCACATGTACGCGATGCCTCCGTATCCGTACTTGGCAACAGACTACGCCACCCAACTGTGTATTTTCACTCACCACATGTGGATTGGCGGCTTCTTAATTGTTGGTGGTGCAGCCCACGCTGCCATCTTTATGGTGCGCGATTACGACCCAGTAGTGAACCAAAACAACGTTTTGGATCGCGTAATTCGTCACCGAGATGCAATCATCTCTCACCTGAACTGGGTATGTATCTTCCTCGGCTTCCATAGCTTTGGACTATACGTTCACAACGACACAATGCGTGCCTTGGGCCGTCCCCAAGACATGTTCTCTGACACAGCAATTCAGTTGCAACCGGTGTTTGCTCAGTGGGTACAAAACCTACACACCCTAGCTCCTGGTGCAACCGCACCTAATGCACTTGAACCTGTCAGCTATGCCTTCGGCGGTGGTATCCTCGCTGTAGGTGGCAAAGTGGCAATGATGCCGATCGCGTTGGGTACGGCGGACTTCATGATCCACCATATTCACGCATTCCAAATTCATGTCACCACCCTAATTCTTCTAAAAGGATTCCTGTTTGCTCGTAGCTCTCGTCTAATTCCAGACAAAGCAAACCTGGGCTTCCGCTTCCCCTGTGATGGTCCTGGTCGTGGCGGTACCTGCCAAGTATCTGGTTGGGATCACGTATTCCTGGGACTGTTCTGGATGTACAACACCATCTCGATCGCTATTTTCCACTTCAGCTGGAAGATGCAATCTGACGTCTGGGGAACAGTAGACGCAGCTGGTAACGTGTCTCATGTCACTGGTGGTAACTTTGCCCAGAGTGCCATCACCATTAATGGCTGGTTGCGTGATTTCTTATGGGCACAAGCTACACAAGTCATTAATTCCTATGGCAGCGCACTGTCAGCTTATGGATTGATGTTCTTGGGCGCACACTTCGTTTGGGCATTCAGCTTAATGTTCCTGTTCAGTGGTCGTGGCTACTGGCAAGAACTGATTGAGTCCATTGTTTGGGCGCATAATAAACTGAAAGTAGCACCCTCAATTCAGCCCCGCGCTCTGAGTATTATTCAAGGTCGGGCTGTAGGTGTAGCTCACTACCTACTAGGAGGAATTGCCACAACCTGGGCATTCTTCCACGCACACATCCTTTCAATAGGCTAGCAATCAGCCTGAAGAGTTAGTCGTTAGTAGTTAGGATTTGTTGGTGGTTGATGGTTGATTGTTGTTTTGTTACAAACAACAGACGACAAGCAACTAACAACTAACAACAAGCAACTAACAACTAACAACTAACCAACGCTGATACGTGATGGCTAAAAGTCAGAGGACTTATCGAAAACCTATGGCAACAAAATTTCCAAAATTTAGCCAGGATCTCGCACAAGATCCGACTACACGTCGGATCTGGTATGCGATGGCTATGGGAAATGATTTTGAAAGCCATGATGGCATGACTGAAGAAAATCTTTACCAAAAGATTTTCGCTACTCACTTCGGTCACGTGGCAATCATTTTCCTGTGGGCTTCCAGCCTTCTCTTCCACGTAGCCTGGCAAGGTAACTTTGAACAGTGGATTAAAGATCCCCTTCATATCCGTCCTATTGCTCACGCGATTTGGGATCCTCACTTTGGTAAACCTGCGGTAGAAGCTTTTACTCAAGGCGGTGCTAGCAACCCAGTAAATATTGCCTACTCTGGTGTTTACCACTGGTGGTACACCATCGGTATGCGGACAAATGGTGACCTTTACATGGGTTCTATTTTCCTCCTGGTGTTGGCATCCTTGTTCCTGTTTGCAGGTTGGCTGCACTTACAACCCAAATTCCGCCCAAGCCTGGCTTGGTTCAAGATGGCTGAGTCTCGTCTTAACCACCACTTGGCAGGTCTGTTTGGTGTAAGTTCACTGGCTTGGACTGGTCACTTAGTCCACGTTGCGATCCCTGAATCTCGCGGACAGCATGTAGGCTGGGATAACTTCCTCAGCACCTTACCTCACCCAGCTGGCTTACAGCCCTTCTTCACTGGTAACTGGGGTGTTTACGCTCAAAACCCGGACACCGCTAGCCATGTGTTTGGTACTTCCCAAGGTGCTGGTAGTGCAATTCTCACCTTCTTGGGTGGTTTCCATCCCCAGACTGAATCGCTGTGGTTGACTGATATGGCTCACCACCACCTAGCGATCGCAGTTCTGTTCATCGTTGCTGGTCACATGTACCGCACCAACTTTGGCATCGGTCACAGCATCAAAGAAATGATGGATGCCAAAACCTTCTTCGGTAAGCCCGTTGAAGGCCCCTTCAACATGCCTCACCAAGGCATTTATGAAACCTACAACAATTCTTTGCACTTCCAGTTGGGTTGGCACCTAGCTTGCTTGGGTGTAATCACCTCCCTGGTAGCCCAGCACATGTACTCCCTGCCTCCTTACGCATTTATTGCTAAGGACTACACAACTCAGGCAGCGCTGTACACTCACCACCAGTACATTGCTATATTCTTGATGCTCGGTGCTTTCGCTCACGGTGCCATCTTCTGGGTACGTGACTACGATCCCGAACAAAACAAGGGCAACGTACTTGAGCGCGTGCTGAAGCACAAAGAAGCGATCATCTCTCACCTAAGCTGGGTATCCCTATTCTTAGGCTTCCACACCTTGGGTCTGTATGTTCACAACGACGTAGTAGTTGCTTTTGGCACACCTGAAAAGCAAATTTTGATTGAGCCAGTGTTTGCTCAATTCATCCAAGCTTCTCACGGTAAAGTGCTGTACGGACTCAACGTTCTGTTGTCCAACCCAGATAGCGTTGCTTACACAGCTTATCCCAACTACGGCAACGTTTGGTTGTCTGGTTGGCTGGATGCAATCAACTCTGGCACTAACTCCCTCTTCTTAACCATTGGCCCTGGTGACTTCCTAGTACACCATGCCTTCGCCCTAGCTATCCACACCACCACCTTGATATTGGTTAAAGGTGCTTTGGATGCTCGTGGTTCTAAGCTGATGCCCGATAAAAAGGACTTCGGCTATGCCTTCCCTTGCGACGGTCCTGGTCGTGGCGGTACTTGCGACATCTCCGGTTGGGACTCCTTCTACCTTGCTACCTTCTGGGCATTAAACACAGTAGGTTGGGTAACCTTCTACTGGCACTGGAAGCATCTAGGTATTTGGCAAGGTAACGTTGCTCAGTTCAACGAATCTTCTACTTACTTAATGGGCTGGTTCCGTGATTATCTGTGGGCTAACTCCGCTCAATTGATCAACGGTTACAATCCCTACGGCATGAACAACCTGTCTGTTTGGGCTTGGATGTTCCTCTTCGGACACCTAGTTTGGGCAACCGGTTTCATGTTCCTCATCTCCTGGAGAGGTTACTGGCAAGAGTTGATCGAAACTCTTGTTTGGGCCCACGAACGGACTCCAATTGCGAACTTGGTTCGCTGGAAAGACAAGCCCGTTGCTCTGTCTATTGTTCAAGCTCGTTTGGTTGGTTTAGTTCACTTCTCTGTGGGCTACGTCCTAACCTACGCAGCATTCCTCATTGCCTCGACGGCTGGTAAATTCGGCTAACCCGGCTGCTAGTTTTGTTAGCTAAGTAATAAAAATCCCCTGCCGATAGGTGGGGGATTTTGTTTGAATAATCAAATTAACCATTGTTTGCTTACAAAACAATTTCTAAAAGTGGAAGCAATAGATTTGTTAGAATTTTAGTAATTTCAAAAATAAAGTTTTGTTAAAAATAGCTTGTAATTAAGTAAGTAGAGCATTTACCAGTCTCATAAGAGTTTGTAGTAATTTTAAGTATTAGGTCGTTGTAATGCAGTAGGAGCAATATGGAAGAACTACAAATCCCAGACAGATATAAGCCTGGGTTCGAGAAACTCTTAAGCATTGACAACAAAACTGTAGACGAGTTTATTGAGGCTTTAAAGCAGGCTCCCCCATTGCTGCTGATTGAGGATTTAGCTTCAGCAGTGGCTTCAAAAGTTCAGACTTTGACTGTAGAAGAAATCGTAGATATTGTAGAAGCTTTAATTTCTTTATATAACTTCCGAGACTACTCTGGTGAGTCAACAGAAGAGCTTGTAGAGAGAATTGCTCAATCTGTTCAAGATGATGAAGAGCTTCCATACATTTCCAACGAACAAAAACAAGAATTTGAGAGGACATTAACCACTTTCTTAGAGTTTAATGGTGTACTTAGCGTTGCCTCCAAAGCAATAAATGTCGTGCGCGATCATGAGCGTGTATTTACACGCTCTCGTGTTTTGACAGATATGCGTCCCGTATTTGAGTCAGACATAGAAAAAGGCCCAGCAGGTGTTGCAATAGTTCATATGCTGAAAATTGAATATGCTGATTTAGATGGCAAACATGAATTTTTTGTAGCTTTGGATTCAATAGATTTAGAACAATTACGTGAACAGTTAGATAGAGCGGATAGAAAGGCAAAAGCTATCGAATTGATGTTAAGCAGAGCAAATATTCCATACTTGAATTACCTCAGTGTAGAGTAGAGGTTATAGAAATGGTAGTTACAGAAAAAGATAATCTTTGGCTTCAAAAATACCAAAAAAATGCAAAGTACTCTCACAAAAATTATCTAGCAATTAAATCTACAAATGAGATTCCTAAAGCCAAGCTAAAGACTAGTTTATACTCAAATTATTTAGAGAATAAATCTAAAACTTTACTCCCTCCAAAAAGCACTAGACATCGTAAATGTGAATTGGCAAATCGTTCCAAATATCTGTCTATTTTTAAACAAGTTGAGATAGAAGCCACTTTTACAGCGCTTGTTAAACAATGGCGCGAAGAAAATCGTGGGGTATCATCTACTAATCAAATGTCGATGCATCCTGCATATCAACAAATTATTGGAATGGGTGAAGTTGCAATACCACTACTACTAAGAGAGCTTGAAAAAAAATCTGGACAATGGTTTTGGGCACTAAAATCTATTACCAGAGAAGATCCTGTACCTCCAGAGTGTAAAGGAAACACAAAAGAGATGACTAAAGCTTGGCTTGAGTGGGGTAGGAGAAAGGGCTATAAGTGGTAGGTAATAATTTTTGGATAAGGACTGTAAAATCATGGATTGAACGTGATTATCCCAATTTAATTACCCACGGCTATAAACTTACAAGTGCAGATACTCCTGACTACAACTGTGTAGCTTGGGCAGCAGAGGATGATCAAAATTGGTGGTGGCCAGATACTCAAGGTTTACACTACTGGCCCCCAGGTGTTCCCAGAGAAGAAACTATTGAAGCTTTTAAACAAGCATTTCAGACACTCGGTTATGAAGTCTGTGAAGATCATGGCTTGGAAGAAGGGTTTCAAAAAATAGCAATATATGCTAATTCAAACAAAGTACCAACGCATGTTGCTAGACAGCTTCCTAGTGGTAAATGGACAAGCAAACTCGGTCAAGATGAGGATATTGAACATAATAATTTACAAGGACTAACGGGACAGCCTGGATATGGTGAGATTGCCTATATTATGAAAAGACCAATAACGGGATAAAAACATTCTAATAAACCAAAAGTATGTAAGCTCATAAATTGAACGCTAATCTAATTTTTAGATTAATAAAAAAGCGATCGCAATATATAATCTTAGACCAGCAGTTGGTTAGCACAAGGAGTCTGAAAGTGTCTATTCCCGAAATAACTCAAAAGCTATTGGCGGCGAAAAAAGACAAGGGACTAAGCTTTACAGATTTAGAAAAGATTTTGGGACGTGATGAAGTCTGGATTGCGGCTGTAATCTATCGTCAAGCTAGTGCTTCCGAGGAAGAGGCAAAACAATTAGTGGAAGCATTAGGACTTGATGAAAGTGATGTGGAAGAATTAACAGAATATCCTGTAAAAGGATTAGGCCCTATTGTACCAACAGATCCTCTGATTTACCGTTTCTACGAAATTATGCAGGTGTATGGAATGCCAATGAAAGCGGTGATTCACGAAAAGTTTGGCGATGGAATCATGAGCGCAATTGATTTTACTTTGGATATAGAAAAAGAAGAAGACCCCAAAGGCGATCGCGTCAAAGTGATTATGTCTGGTAAATTTCTTCCCTATAAAAAGTGGTAGGTTTGATTTCTGCTGGATTTTCCTGTCCAGTACCCCTCTTTGCAAACAAGAGGGGAATTAAATAATAATTAATAACAACTTATAAATGTAAATCCTCTTGACACAAGAACAAATAACACCACAAATAACAATAAGTTTAACCCCCTATTATACTCAAAAATACGGTTCAGCATATTTAGGTGATAGCCAGGAACTAATTAAATCTATCAAAGATAACAGCATAAATTTAATCCTGACTTCACCGCCATTTGCACTTACACGTCAAAAAGAATACGGTAATCAAAACGCTGAAAAATATATTGAATGGTTTCTACCTTTCGCCTACGAATTTAAACGGGTACTTGTAGATGATGGCTCATTTATATTGGATTTAGGCGGTGCTTACCTACCTGGCAATCCAGTACGCAGTATCTACCAATATGAATTATTAATCAGACTGTGCAAAGAAGTCGGCTTTTTTCTTGCCCAAGAATTTTATCACTACAATCCAGCGCGATTGCCTACCCCAGCGGAGTGGGTAACAATTAGACGAATTCGTGTCAAAGATTCAGTTAATGTAGTTTGGTGGTTATCGAAAACACCTCACCCGAAAGCAGATAATAGAAAAGTTTTAAAGCCATACAGCGAGAGTATGAAGCAGTTACTTAAAAATGGTTATAAAGCGAAAATGCGTCCTAGTGGACATGATATTTCTGATCGTTTCCAAAAAGATAATCAAGGCGCAATACCACCTAACTTGCTAGAAATTGCCAATACCGAATCCAACAGTGGATACCTGCGTCGCTGCAAAGCGGCAGGCATACAACCCCATCCTGCACGTTTTCCCCAGGGTTTCGCGGAGTTTTTTATCAAATTTTTAACTGATGAAGGCGATTTAGTTTTAGATCCATTTGCAGGTTCTAACACAACTGGTTTTGTGGCAGAGAGTTGGCAGAGGGGATGGATTTCGTTTGAAATGAGTGAAGATTATATTATCGGCAGCCGTTATCGGTTTGAGGAGTGAGGAGTAACGTGGGTACGTCTCGCGTTAGGAAATTAGCATGTAAATACCTATCTTGCCATTAAACCGAAAATTTTTTCTACAGATGCTTAATCCGTACAGTGGTTAGTACTTGATTGCAGAAAACAATTCAGCAGTCAAAACATATTGTGATGATAATTGCCAATCTAGTAAAAACCCTAATATTTATTAATGATAGTAATTAATTAGACATGAGCAACACTAGCTAAATACATTAAAGATATTGTAAAACTAATCTCACAAGCTAGCTAATTACACTTATTCAGTGTAAATACTGTAAAAGGTGATAATTTAGCTGATAAAGAATTTTCCTGATACCAGCCAAAAAACGCTGCTTTTGGGAAAAAGAGCAATTATTGGGAGAAATTACGATATGAGGGATGTTTATCTGTTGGCAGCAGGCTTGTTAACAGGATTAGTTTTACCAGCATCGACTTTACCACAACAATCTATTTTTCATACTGATGATCATCAAGTACATGGAAAGAACAAAGAAAACTTACAGCCAGTAGTAAGTGAGACATTAGTCCCCACGTTGGAAACTTCTTCGCCAGAATTTAGTGAGCAAAGTTTATCTGTAGCAACAGAATCATTTTTAACACCAAGCTATAAACCTATTTGGAAGCCTACGTCTGGAAATGAACTTTATTATCATAGATTAGCTGCTCTCAAAGCTGGTCAAATTTATACACGTATAGCCGATGAAGAATTAAAAACATTGTGGGATGGCAATAAGCATCAATTAACGTATGAAGATTGGAAAAGTTTGTTGGCAATGGAAGCCAAAGCAATGGCTAAAGGCCAAGGTAAAAATCGCTTGAGTATCCTACTTGGCGATTCCTTGAGTATGTGGTTTCCAAAAGAAATGCTCAAGCGTGAAAAATTGTGGTTGAATCAAGGAATTTCCGGAGATACTTCTAGTGGTGTTTTAAAAAGATTATCGGCTTTTGCCAAAACCAAACCGAGTGTCATTTATGTCATGGTTGGGATTAACGACTTACGCCAAGGTAAAAGTGATGAGGCAATTTTAAGCAATCATCGCTTGATTATTCGACGCTTACGACACAATCATCCAGATAGTATGATTATTGTTCAATCTATCTTGCCAAGCCGCTTGTCTACTATTTCTAATAACCGCATTCGTACTCTCAATCATCAACTTGCTTTGATTGCCCAAAAAGAAGGAGTAAATTATCTCAATCTCTACAATTGGTTTGCAGATTTTGAAGGAAACTTGCGAGAAGATTTAACCACAGATGGTTTACATCTAAGCGAAAATGGATATGAAGTTTGGCGATCAGCGATTGAACGAATAGAATCTCAGCTAGCTTTTGGTTCTTAGAGCGATCGCAACAAAAATAATAAATTTGATAATGATAATTGTTTACTAAATTGTATAAAATTCACAAGCTATAAATATTTTGTTTCTCATAGTCGTTAGTTGTTGATCCATTGTCAATTGTTAGTGGTTAGTGGTTAGTGGTTGGTTGTTGATTGTTGATTGTTAGTGGTTAGTGGTGAGTCAGCGCGCCCCAAGGGGGGTCCCTCCCCCAACCCCAAAGGGGGCCCCTAGCCCCCAATCCCCAACGCCAGGTGCTTTATGCCGGGAAACCCGTCCACCGCACTGGCTCCTCCCTGTCGGTCGTGGGGGCCGGTGAGTCCCCCATGAGCGACTGACGAACCCCTAGACACGTAGACGCGTAGACGCGAAGCGGCTTCCGCAGGTAGCGGCTTAAGGCAGGGTAGTGGCTTAAGGTAAGGGTAGGGTTAGTAGGTACAGACGCGAGGAACATCGCGTCTGTACATTAGTAGTTAGGGCTTGCTGAAAAATAAAGAAAAGGTGACAGGATCTAAGTTATTAGACTCTAGAAGTATATTCAGGTGCAAGACAAGGAGGTAAAATAGCTCAAAATACTTGCATCACTGAGGACAAAAGCAAAGTTGGGTATTATTAGGCACGTCAACAAAGTGAATGAAGAGATGGTGAAAAAGATGTGCTTAGAAACATCATCTCAATCAAGTCAAAAAAAACAGCAGCACCAGAAGAAGAAAGCAGTGAGCCAAAAAATCGAGG
>NZ_AJLK01000091.1 GCF_000317205.1 Fischerella muscicola PCC 7414
GTTAGTTAATAATTTACTACTCCACCCTTACCTTAAGCCTATGAGCGCACGGCTCTTTCTTTATGCCGGGAAACCCTTACTTTACAGAAGCCGCTACGCGTCTACGGCAGTCGCTCATGGGGGACTTACCGGTCCCCACTCCCCAGACTTTCTCATCATTCCACTAGACCATGCTTCATCGCAAAGCGTACTAATTCAGCTCTGTTGCTGGTGCCTGTTTTTCTCAATAAACTGCTAACGTACTTTTCTACTGTCCGAGGACTTAGGTGCAACTTTTGACCCATGTCAGCATTAGAAAGACCATGAGTCAAAAGTTCTAAAACTTCTTGTTCTCTGGAAGTTAGTTCTAAGAACCACTGGGGTTTTTGAATCTCATTTAACTGTGAGCTGTTATTATCCAAAAAGTTGGTATTGTCTAGATGAGCAAGACGGTATGCAGATTGAATAATTTGCGATCGCGCCAACAAATTACGAATAGCTGCTCCTAACTCTTCTAATTCAAAAGGCTTAGGTAAATACAAATCACATCCAGATTGATAACCAAGAATTCTTTCCTGTGTTTTTGTTCGTGCTGTCAACAAAATTACTGGCAGCAAACTAAATGCAGGTTTTTGGCGCACTTGGCGTACCAGTTCATAACCATTCATTCGTGGCATGACAATATCAGTAACCATTAAATCAGGATGGTACTCTTCCACCTTTGCTAAAGCCTCTTGACCGTCATTAGCAACAATTACCGAGTAGCCAGACAGTTCAAGATAATCGCTGATAGACAGACGAGTGCCCGGATCGTCATCCACTACAAGGATCGTCAAGGGCATGGACTGTACACCCCTAGCATTTTTTACTAATAAATTTGCTTCTATGATCACTATCAGTGAATACAAATAATAATAGTACTCTTATGTTTCATACTATTACAGGAGTAGTAGCTAATCACTCCCTAAAGGTTGAATTGCTAAGTTTATCTACCATCGGTAAGAGGCATTGTTTAAATAAAGTAACTTTGTAAAAATCAGACACTCTCTAATTTATGTCATTAAATATAAAGTTATTTACAAATTTTTACAAAACATTCAGTATAGAAGTAAAAAATCAGGTATTTTTTAGCAAAATACATAATATATAGTTCAAACAAAAAACTTGAATCAGAAACAATAGATAAATCAACACGAATAAACATATCCGTAAATTTGAATTTATCACATAAGTAGGGCTTGCTGAAAAATAAAGAAAAGGTGACAGGATCTAAGTTATTAGACTCTAGAAGTATATTCAGGTGCAAGACAAGGAGGTAAAATAGCTCAAAATACTTGCATCACTGAGGACAAAAGCAAAGTTGGGTATTAATATAATTGCAGTTTATATGTGAAGTATTTATACTCAACAAAAACTTATGCTTGACTGGATCTGAATAACTAGTCAACCCTTGAAATTGCTTTTTTATGACTTTTTCAGCAAGCCCTAAGTATGAGTTTTTTATAAAACATTCATGACATTTACCTGTTTTCAAAATATCTTCGGCTCACCTTGCTAAATCTATCCAGAGGTAAGAAGAAAATACTTAACAAATTATGTATTGTGTAGTTTAGTTTTGAAAAAGCAAGAAAAAAGCCCGTGGTTCCAATTAGAGATAATAATCCAACAAAAATCACGCCCTATGTGACTTATGGGCTGATTGCTGCTAACGTTCTAGCATTTATTTATGAATCTAGTCTCCCTCCCCAATATTTAGATGGGTTCTTTCACTTATTTGCAGTAGTCCCGCGAGAACTCACAGCTAGTTTTGCAGGTATTTCTGTAAATCAGCCAGTGCCAGAGTGGGTAACTTTATTTACCGCCCAATTTTTACATGGTGGTTTGCTACACCTTGGTGGCAACATGTTATTTTTGTGGATTTTTGGTAACAATGTCGAAGACAAATTAGGTCATGTTAAATATTTATTTTTCTATTTAGCTAGTGGTGTTCTAGCAACATTAGCTCAGTGGTACTTTTCACAAAATTCTGCTATTCCCTCATTAGGAGCAAGTGGTGCGATCGCTGGTGTTTTGGGAGCATACATCATCCGTTTTCCCCAAGCTGAAGTTCTTGGTGTCGTTCCCTTGGGATTTTTCTTCCCTACCTTCCGTGTACCAGCATACTTTTTTCTAGGATTCTGGTTTATTGAACAAGCTTTCTACGGACTTGCTAGTCTGGAAGCACCAACAAACATCGGCATGGAAAACGGAGGCATTGCCTACTGGGCCCATGCTGGTGGTTTTGTAGTTGGGGCAATTCTCGGCCCTGTACTGGGATTGTTTCAACAAGATTCAGAGCAAGAAAAATATAATTGGTAGTCATTGGTCAATAGTTTATTGTCAATGGTCAATGGTCAATTGACAATGGACACTTGACCCTTGACCCTTGACTTTTTAATAATTTTTCATTGCCCGTTGCATTTCGCGCTGGTCTTGACGTTTTTTAATATCCTCTCGCTTGTCATGCAGCTTTTTACCTTTAACAAGGGCTATACTAACTTTCACCCAGCCGCGTTTGAGATACATCTTTAAAGGAACCAAAGTCAACCCCTGCTGCTCTACCTTACCAACTAGCTTGCGAATTTCTTGGCGATGCAGTAGTAATTTGCGTGTACGACGTGGTTCATGGTTAAAATACTGTCCACTGGCAGTATAAGGGGAAATATGGACGTTGATCAGCCATGCTTCTCCATTGCGAATTAAAGCATAGCCATCTTGAAGATTTACCCTACCTGCACGAATTGATTTTACCTCAGTCCCCGTCAGCTGAATCCCAGCTTCGTAGGTTTCAAGAATTTCGTACAAATACCGGGCTTGCCGATTGTCACTAATAACCTTATAACCGTCGCTCTTATCGCTCATTGAAAATTTTACTTGCGTCTAAATAATAACTAAAAAATCCTTGAGGTTGCCCAATTAATTTATAAATGGTCATTAAACCAATATAATATGCCAACTGGATATTAGTCTTATCCTAGCTTTTCTAAGGTTGGCTGCGTTTTATATATCTTAAGCAAGAGTATATAAAGTTTTTAGTTTACAGCTGCGGATTGATTTTGTTGTGATTGCAAGTCGGTAGAGTGGTGATGAATAAATTTGCAACAGATTCAGGAAAGCAACATTATGAAAAACAACTTCAGCAAAATGGTTAGCGCTGGTGTCCTCACTTTGGGCATGACAATTCTCCCCTTAAGCATACCCGCACAGGCACAAACTACAACAGACCCCACAGTTACCAACACAGCTGCACCAAATACCGGAGTTTATGAAGCCAGAGAAGACAGAGGTTTTGATTGGGGTTGGTTAGGATTACTCGGTTTGTTAGGTTTAGCAGGTCTAGCTGGCAGGAAGCGTAACGATGAACCAACTCGTTATCGCGATCCGAACGCTGTTGGTACTAGCACCTATAGAGAATAATTCTACATACACCGTCCAATCACAACCAAACCAAAAACTGTGGGACAAACTAAACTTTTAGGAAGATGATAAAAAATGAAAAGCCTTGAGAGATATTCTACTCAAGGCTTTTTTTACAAACTTTAATTTATCCCAAGTTCTGGATGAAGTGAATTTCCTTGTTGTTTGTGGTCTGATACCACAGGATTCCAGTAGCTGGCAACTAAAGCAACTAACAGCCACCAGACACTATTAACTACTGGGCGATACCACACAGTGTCTACAAAACCATGACCTAGCATACCTACTAAAGCAGCGATCGCTCCAATCAACCACAAACCATCTACGCTATTTAATTGCCGGAATCTTTGCAGTTGCAACCAACCCGTATTAAATATTACTACTAGTAACCAAACGAAACTAATCAAACCAACAATTCCAGTTTCCACAGCCACTTCCAACAGAATCGAATAAGCGCTCAAAGCATTATACCGAGGTAGTTGGTAGAGCGGATAAATCTGATTAAAAACATCGTGTCCAGGGCCGATACCAAAAATCGGAAAGTCTTGGATCATTCTGAACACCGCAGTCCAAACATTTATGCGGAAGTTATTACTACTATCTTTACGCCATGCAAAAATACTAGTAATGCGCAGGCGAAAAGTTTCTGAAACCCCAAACATGATTACAAAAAAAGCCACAAAACACCCTAACAGTATGGGTACTAACCAAATACGCCAAAACCGGGGTAAGTAATCAGCGTACCAATAGCGTAATAGCAACACAATAGCAACTAGCGCGATCGCCAAACCAATAAAGCCACCACGACTGTCAGCAAAACGAAAACAGGCAAGATTGACAACCAACATAGTGATAGCCAAACCTTTACGCAGCCATCCCCGCCAAGCAAACACCGCCGCCAAACTCAAAATCACAGCTGGTAACAAATATCCAGCCAGTAAATTTGGATTACCCAAATAACTATAGACCCTGGTATTTTTAGACAATGGAGATTCAGGGTCAACCCAAGTTGCCAATTGTGCCGCACCAAAAAACTTCTGTCGCACACCATAGATACTGACAACTAAGGACACATGTAAATATAAAACCAGTAAAAAAGCTCGAATCCGGGGCGATTTCAGTATCCTGGCACAGAGGGCAAACAACACTAAATAAAGTGTAAAATTTATCAATCCTTCTAAAGCTGCCTTTTTTTCTGGCGACAAAGCTGTAGCAACTAAACAGACTCCCCAATACAGCAACACCAGCAAGTGAATTGGCGTAGCAAATAAATTATTTGAGGAGCTTACCTCATCAGACAAAGTTAACAGTAGCCAAAATCCTGCACAAGCAGCTAACAGAACCCCAAGTAGGGTTGTATTCGCCGCGGTAAAAGGTGCTAACACTAACACCAAGCTGATTAAAATAGCCGCTATGATATCTCCCCACTGCATTAAAATACTGCTTTGCCGCCAAGAGCGCAGCACCCCTACTAGAGAACCATGCAGGTAGCTGGAGTCCAGATATTCCTTGAGTGGTAAATAAGATAATGTAAATTTTTGCCAGATTAGATTCATAAGATGCTGTAAGCAACTAGCACAGAGCGTAGAACTTGGATTTAATGATAGTTCGGTATTTTTCAAAAATGAAAAATTTCCAGTCCATAGTCCATGCTAATTGAAGACAGACATCCGATTTTAGATTTTGGATTTTGGATTTGTATTCCGACTGAGTGAAATACTCAGGTGGTAAAGACATCCGCTAACAGGATTTTAGATTTTGAATTTTCGATTTTGAATTGGTTTTCTATGGAATTTGCGGGTTGTATCCTACGAGTGTGACTAAGAAGCAGTTGTTGAGGAAACATCGCTCAAAACTTCTGCTTTTTCTTGATTTAGTGGCAAACTCAGGATATAGCGAAATCCTGCCTCTGGTGATCCTTGAATTGAAATATATCCGCCGTGCAATTCTGCTAAATGACAACTGAGCAGTAAACCCAAACTTTCCCGCGAGAGAGAACCAGAACGCTTAGTGGTATTGAGAATACTTGATGTCGAAACTTTCACAGTTTGTGATTTGTCTAAGCCTAATGGCAGACTAGATACATCTTCTTGATCTTCCAACAGAGCATTAAATTCGGCGGCTGTCTCTTCTGTTAGTTCTAGCAACGGCACTGCACTCAGACGAAAATAAGGATCAACCTCGGTGATTCCATCTCCCAGCCAAGGATGGGAAACCCACACCGTAATGTTAAGCGTATTTTCCTTGTGGGAAACATGAATTCGCACAACACTACCTGTAGCAGAAAGTTGAATCACACTAAAAATCAGGTGATAGAGTATCTGTCGCACCTTGTCTTTATCCAAAAGCCAAATGCGATTGCGTCCAGGTTCAAGAGATAGGCGAATATCCTGCTCACGGCGATTAGCAGCCTCTTCCAGAGTATTAATTGCTTGTTGACACAGCATTTCAATATCTACAGACGATAGATTCAAAGCTGTCTCAGTTTCATCCATTGCTCCCAGTTCAGAAATTTCATTTACCAGAGAAAGCAGGTATCTACCGCTATGTTGGATAATGTCTAAATATTCTCTCTGCTTGGTAGTCAAAGGCCCATAAATTTCACGTCCCAAAACACTAGCCATACCCAGTACAGATGTTAAAGGTGTGCGTAACTCTTGGGTTAACTGTTCCAACAGTTCTAACTTTAGTTGACTAGTAGGAACTGAACTGCTTGGCAAAGTAATTGAACTGATTCTAATTTCACTTTCACTCTTTTTAGGCTCTGGGAGTGACCAGTCAGAAACGCTATGCGCTGTTTTTATTTCTGAAGTCGCTTGCAGGAGTCGGTTGCGTTCAAATTCACTCATACTCCAACGAGCGATGATTTGTAAAAACTCAATGTCTCGATTGGTAAAATTGCGTGGCACTAAATCCATTACTGCCAATGCGCCCAAACAATTTCCACAAGCATCAAATAGTGGCGCTCCTAAATAAGCACGAATGCCATAATCCTCCACTAATTTGCTGGCAACAGTACTGCCTGCATCTACCAGTTTTCTGGTATCATTTATAACTATAATTTGCGAATTTTCTACGACCTGGGTGCAAAAAGACTCTTGACGTAGTAATTGGCGATTTTGCGCTAAGTGATTCATTAATCCTAATCTAGATAAGCCTACTGCTGATTTGAACCAATGGCGTTCTTGATCGACAAATCCCAAAATGGAAATTGGTGCTTCCAAAAAGTGAGCAGCAGTTTGAGTAGCTTCTTCAAAAACTGGAATCGTTTCTGGTTGTCGTAGCCCTAATTCTGACAATGCCCTGAGACGTTGTTGTTCTCTCGTTTCCGGAGATGCCCAACCATCCTTTAAAGACAACAATTTATTTTCCGACTCTACCATTACCACTGTCACCTTGATAATTCTAGATAATGTAATTTATATAACCACTGTTTATGGGTTATTCGCTATTATTCAGCATTCCCCAATTTTGTGTCTGATCAACAAAGTAGATGTAAAATTTTTCACTCGTCAAAAATTTTTTGCATAGCTATAACACTAGTTATACATCAGTTATTTTGTCTGATGTTAGTGCCTTAGCCCTATTAAAAACCATTTTTTCACTCAAATCGAACTTCTAAAATTACTGGAGTTGTTGTTCTACTTGTTTCTAAGTAGTACAGAAAAATTATCAGCATTTTGGAACCATATACTGAGCATTGCTGATTCTGATGTTGAAGTTCGTTAGTATCTAATTCTACATGGGTAACATAAAACTAACGGGAATGGGTAATGGGGAATAACAAAAAAATGCCAATTACCAATCACCAATTATTTTGAAAAAATTTTTTGCATATTACTGAAAAATGGATATACCAATAACAATCCCTTTTGTAGACTTGAATTTACAACATCTGCCGATTCAAAATCAGTTGCAACAGGCAATCCAAGCAGTATTAGAACAGGGAGATTTTGTTTTAGGAAAAGCACTTTCAGATTTTGAAGCAGCTTTTGCCAGGGCTTCTGGTACAAAATACGGAATAGGTGTTGCATCTGGAACTGATGCGATCGCTCTCGGTTTACAAGCTTGTAATATCCATGCTGGAGATGAAGTCATCTTACCAGCTAACACTTTTGTGGCAACGCTGATTGGAGTTTTGCGTACAGGAGCAAAACCAATTTTAGTAGATTGCGATCCCCACACAGCTTTAATTGATTTGGAAGCAGCAGCAAAAGCAATTACAGCAAAAACAAAAGCAATTATTCCCGTACATCTTTATGGCCAAATGGTATCACCGAAACAGCTATTAGACTTGGCTGATACCTACAAAATCCTAATTTTTGAAGACGCCGCCCAAGCACATTTAGCTGAACGGGAAGGATATCGCGCTGGTTCTGTAGGTATAGCAGCAGCTTTTAGTTTTTATCCCAGCAAAAATTTAGGAGCATTTGGAGATGGGGGAATACTCTTAACGCAAAATCAAGATGTAGCTGAAAAAATGGTACGTTTGCGTAACTACGGTGCATCTCGCAAGTATTTTCACACAGAAATAGGAACCAACAGTCGCTTAGATACCATCCAAGCTGCGGTGCTGCACCAAAAATTACCATATCTCCAAAACTGGAATCGCGATCGCCTTACCGTTGCCCAGCAATATGATATTGAACTAGCACCCCTAGCAACACAAGGTATTATCCCCATCCAAAACTACAGTGCTGAAGGGCATGTATATCACCTGTATGTGATCAGAATTTGTGAATCTTGCCCTGTAAATCGTTCTGTCATTCAAGAACAACTCACAGCTATGGGAATTCAAACAGGAATTCATTACCCAATTCCTTGTCATCTCCAACCAGGATTTTCGGATTTGGGCTATCAAAAGGGTGATTTTCCTCATGCAGAAATGCTAGCAAACCAAATCTTATCGTTACCCATGTATCCAGGTTTAAGCAACAGCCAAATTCAGAATGTTACAGATGCGATCGCTCGTATTCTAAAAGTTAATTCTCCCACTGAAAGCCTCTTGTTTGCTTAAAGGGGAAGTGGGGAGACAAGGAGGTGTGAGGAGTGTGGGGAGTGTGAGGAGTGTGTAAACACGCTCATAGGCTTCCCGTAGAGTGGAGTGTGGGGAGTATGAGGAGTGTGTAGACGCGCTCATAGGCTTCCCGTAGGGTGGAGTGGGCATTGGAAATTACCAACAACTAACTACTAACCACTAACAATTGACCATTGACAAATGACAAATGACGAAAATCTATGCTTAATCACCGTTCATTTCAAAATCTAATTTCACCAAAGTTTCTTAGCTTAGCAATTCTAGCTATTTTAGGGCTGCTTTATGCCCCTCTTTTACTGCATTGGCTAGATGGTTGGTTACATAAAAATATCAGCACAGAACACGAATATTTTAGTCACGGTATTATTGGTTTACCTTTTGCTACATATATAGCTTGGCTAAAGCGGAAACTTTGGCAAAGACTACCAGATCATCAACATCCCTTTGGTGCTTTCCTCTTATTAATGGGAGGAATTTTTTATCTAAGTGGAGTCAGCGAATGGGTAAATCTTTCCTTCCCTGCCATACTTGCAGGATTGTGCTTATGGTTCAAAGGCATTGCTGGCTTCAAGTTACAAAAGTTTTCCTTGCTGTTAGTTTTTCTTGCAACACCAACACCACTTCCTTATTTAATAGCCCCCTATACCTTTCCTTTGCAAAGTTTCATAGCTGGTACGGCAGGCTTTATTTTAAATCAGTTTGGTATGACAGTAACTGTCGATGAGATCAATATATATGTGGGAGAAAGAATTGTAGAAGTAGCTCCCTACTGTGCAGGACTAAAAATGTTGTTTACGACTCTCTATGTCGGCTTGATGCTACTTTATTGGACTGATAAATTATCATCTCGACGCAAGACCATTTCATTTTTATTCATAGCGATGTTGATTAGCATCAGCGGCAATATCATTCGCAATACTTTATTAACCTACTTTCATGGCACAGGTAATGAAGGAGCTTTCCATTGGTTACATGACAGTTGGGGCGGTGATATGTTTTCTGCTGTCATGTTAATGCTATTGATACCCGTTCTAAATAATATTGATAATTTCTTCTCTGAATCTGTAGAAATTCAGCAAAAACAAGTTAGTGGTTAGTTGTTGGGTGTTGGTTGTTGGGTGTTAGTTGTTGGTTGTTGGTTGTTGGGTGTTAGTAGGGGCGTACTCTACGAGAAGCCGCTTGCGCGTCTACGCGTAGTGTCTCCCTTCAAGGAGATAGCATTTGTACGAAAATATTTCGTTTTGAACTCAGGATACTCATACAAATGCTACCCTCCCTTAAGCCGCACAAAGCGCGTCTACGCCCTTACAGTGGTTAAAATGTTAAGTAAAGTAAAAATAATTCTCACATCTGAGAGTAAAAGTCAATGGTGCTATTTGGATTTGGTAAAAAATTAACCCTGCCTAGTCCTGAGGAAGCTTTGCCAGGACGGGCAGAATCTATGCCAGTTACTAACCGTCATTATGTGCTAGGTAATCCGATCCAGCCTCCGTTTCCAGAAGGCATGGAAACGGCCATATTTGGTATGGGATGTTTTTGGGGTGCAGAACGCAAGTTCTGGCAACTACCTGGTGTTTATACTACTGCTGTTGGTTATGCTGCTGGCATCACTCCCAACCCCACCTATAGAGAAGTGTGTACCGGCATGACTGGTCATAATGAAGTAGTGTTAGTGGTGTATGATCCCAAAGTGATTAGTTACACCGATTTACTCAAAGTATTTTGGGAAAACCACGACCCTACCCAAGGAATGCGTCAGGGTAATGATGTTGGTACGCAGTATCGTTCAGGGATTTATGTATATTCTGAGGAACAAAAAAAACTAGCTGAAGCTTCGCGGGATGCGTATCAAGAAGCTCTCAGTAAAGCAGGTTATGGCAAGATTACCACAGAAATCCTCAATGCGCCGGAATTTTATTATGCCGAAGACTATCATCAACAATACCTGGCCAAAAACCCTGGTGGTTATTGCGGTTTAGGAGGGACAAATGTTGCTTGTCCTGTGGGATTAGTTGAATCTTAATTATATGGAATAGTTGTCGGAAATTTGAGAATCAAACAACAGACATCTGTTGGTTAGCTATTCCCTGTGATGATGTATATTTTCAACTGATACGAAGAAGGAGATAGGCAAACAAAAAAGTAAGAATAACTTTTTGTCTACCTTCTCTTCTTGTGTGATTGGATTTTGAATTCAATCTAATTATCGTACTGCTTGAAAATTGAAAGATACAGATCCCCGACTTTTCTAGGAATTCGGGGATCTTATTTTTTATTCAATACTGCGTATATATCTGTATTAGATTTAAGTACAGGTTTGCGTAGTAGCGTTTATTAATCAACGAACCAGGTAGCAGAGTCTTTCCTAAAGGAAATTCGCTACGAATACTGATGAAAATATTAGTAGTTAGACTTTTGATTTTAGAAAAATTAAGAGAATTTTGGTTTGATTGTTAGAAAAATATGATACTAATAAACAAGTATTAAGAAATACTTATAAGTGGTGTAAATCATTAATTTTTAGATATTAATCACCAAAAAATCGCTCATATTAGGCTTTTTCCTCCTTTATTGGACTGACAAAAAATATTGCTCATTCTATATATATATTGTTGCTGGAAATTTTTTGTTGTTAACCACTGTTCAGAAATTCTTATTAAAAAATATTGTCACTACTTGAACTAATTGTTAAAGTGTGTATTGGCAACAAAACTAGTAATCCTAGTAAAAATTACAGGAGTAAACTATGAGCCATATCCATTCTGCCGATCGCGTAAATTGTTGATTTTCGGCTTTGGATTTTGAGTGAGATTCAATAGTTGATTTGTCTTACCTCATACCGTGATTCCTAAAAGTCGTGATGATGATTGTATAGCAAAGGTGGGGTAAGACTAGAATTTGGAGGTTAAAATCCATGAATTTTCAAGGCAAGGTAGCTCTGATTACTGGAGCTTCCCGTGGTATTGGACGTGCCATTGCTCTAAAACTAGCACAACAAGGTATGAAACGCTTGATCTTAGTGGCACGCGATCGCTACAAGTTGGCAGAGGTAGCTAAAGAAATCGAGGCAATGGGCGTACAAGCCACAACTATGCCATTAGATTTGACTAAACCCATCTTTGTAAATGTTGCTGTTGCTCAACTTTGGCGTAGTTATGGCCCGATTCACTTGCTGGTAAATTGTGCAGGTGTAGCCTACCAAAACTCCTTCTTACAATCTAAACTACCCCAAGTTCAAGAGGAACTTTCTCTCAATTTATTAGGGACTTATACCCTAACTCATATGATGGCTCGACGCATGGTAAGCCGCAGCGAAGGAACAATTGTGAATGTCTCTAGCTTGATGGGGAAAGTGGCTGCACCGACTATGGCAACTTACTCAGCTACTAAGTTTGCACTTTTAGGGTTTACGCAAGCTTTACGCCGCGAACTTGCTCCATACAACATCCGAGTCATAGCATTATTACCAGCTCTGACAGATACCGATATGGTACGCGATTTAGAGTTATTTCGCTGGGTAATGCCGATGACTCCCGAACAAGTAGCTCAAGCGTTTGTATGTGGATTACAAAAAGACTCATCAGAAATTTTAGTTGGATGGCAAAGCTATTTAGCAGTTTGGTGTCAACGTTTTGCTCCTTGGTTGTTGGAGAAAATTTTACAAATGGCAACTCCCAAAGTTCAAGAATCCAGAAGACGAAAAGCTGGCAAGCAAAATATGTTCAGAACAAGTGTGCATTCCTTACCAGACTTTTCACATTTTGCAAATAATTTTGCAAAACTCAGATAGATAATAATTAAGGCGATCGCTCAAACTATATCTATCTTGAAAATAGGGATCGGGGAACTCACCGGCCCCTAGACCGTAGGGAGTGGGGATTAGGGGCAACGGGGGTTGGGGGAGGGAACCCCCCTTGGGGCGCGCTGACTCACCATCTGCCCCCCGGCGGGCGTAAGGGGGTTTGTGCCAGTTGACGTCGTGCCCTCTGCCTTCATCACAAAAAAGATGTGAGAAATGCGATCGCACTCATCCACAAAATAATACTAAAAGGTGCGCCAATCAGCATACCAGCGATCGCCCAGCCTCTTTGATGTTCTTTGAAGTGTTGGACACTGCGCCAACGTCTACTTTTCCAAGCCCATTCATTACCATTTATACCCAGGATAATTGTCATTACCCAACCAATCGATGGGAAAAAACATAACAATCCCACCCAAACTTGATTAGTCCACAACCAAAACCAAGGCATGAGAAATGCACCCCAATTCCAACCTAGAATTTCATCGGGGACTTGCTCTTTGGTATTATTAATGCCGCAGCCAGAATTGTTTATTGGTTCTGTGCGTGGTGACACCACCCCATTTTTTCTCACCGACTGACGCATAATTTGACCAGATTTTAAAGACTCTAGCGCTTGCCGGGCAGTAGTAAATCTTTGTTCTGGTGCTGGTTGTGTCATCTTTTCCAACCAACAGACAAAACTGGGGCTAGTAGTCACTCGATCACTAAATTGAATTCGCAAATCGGATTGGGGTAAGTCGGCTGGAGGAGTACCCGTCAACAAATGAATCAAAGTCGCTCCCAATGCATACAGATCAGACGCCGGAATTGCTCTTCCTCCATATTGTTCCATTGGTGCATAACCATAAGTTCCGACTATGGTAAAGGTAACTCCTTCTTTTGCTGCTTTATCTTGAACTGCACCAAAATCAACTAAATAAATATGATTATCTTCTCCCCAGATCAAGTTACTCGGTTTGATATCACGATGTAGCACTGCTGGATTTAACTCATGCAAGACTGTCAGAATATTTAAAACCTCAACAGCAACCTTGCGGACTTGCTTTTCTGTAAACCTTTTTCCCTGAGCAAGTTTTTCTTTGAGAGACTCACCAGGAATATATTTTTGTACCAAACCAAACCAAAGTGTGCGAGCATCAATACAAAAATAATCAACATACTGGGGAATGCGGGGATGATGAAGATGTTGAAGAATTTGGGCTTCTCGCTCAAAAAGTTTGAGATCATCCCACTGCACATTACCACCGAAGGCCAGGAGTTTGACGATCACTTGCGAGTTTTCCTGAGCAGAAGGTTGTAAATCAGTTGCTAACCAAGTTTGGCGAACTCCATTGTTACCTAGTTGACGTTGGAGTTGGTAACGATTCTGTAAGATTTGTTCTACTTGCAGCATTTGTAACCTGCTTTCTCACCAGCCTAATTCTTCTAATTTAGCTATAACTACTAGGTCTTGTAATCCATTTTTGAATTAAGATTGTGTTATTTTTTGGGTTTGAAAACTACTAATGACCAATGACAAATGACGATCCCAACGAGTAGAGACGTGCCATGGCACGTCTCTACATTTGTGTTGACTTATTTATTTAATTTGCTCAGAAAACATAATTTTTTTGGTAATATGCCTGATATTCTTGCGATAGTAGAGGTTTCCACCAGTTCTCATGGGTGAGATACCATGCAACTGTTAGACGCAAACCTTCTGCAACAGTCACAGAAGGTGTCCAACCTAACTGAGTTTTAATCTTGGTGGCATCAATGGCGTATCTGCGATCGTGTCCGAGTCTATCTTTAACAAAAGTAATTAAGTTCGCTGCTGGACTTACAGGTAAATTCGGTGCTAATTCATCCATGAGTTGACATAACATTTGCACTAAATTGATATTTTCTACTTCATTGTTACCGCCGATATTGTAAGTTTCGCCTGGTATACCACGATGAATTACCACATCTAAAGCACTACAATGATCGCCTACGTAAAGCCAATCTCTGACATTTTTACCATCACCGTATAATGGTAATTCCTTACCCATCAATGTATTAATACACATCAGGGGAATGAGTTTTTCGGGAAACTGATAGGGACCGTAATTATTAGAGCAATTAGTGATAATTGTTGGTAGTCCATAAGTATGGTGATAAGCACGAACTAAGTGATCGCTACCTGCTTTTGATGCCGAGTAGGGACTATTGGGAGCATAGGGAGTAGTTTCACTAAAAGGGGGGTCATCGGGGTTTAAACTACCGTAAACTTCATCAGTAGAAACGTGTAGAAATCGATAATTTCTAGGCTGAGAATTTGCTTGCCAGTGTTGACGAAAAGCTTCTAGGAGGGTGTATGTACCTACTACATTAGTTTCTACAAAAGCACCAGGCCCCAAAATTGACCGATCAACATGAGATTCTGCGGCAAAGTGGGCAATAGTATCAATATTCTCGGTTTGTAGTAGTTTGTCAACCAAGGAGCGATCGCATATATTCCCTTGCACAAAACGAAAATTCTCTTGCTTCTCCAACCCTGTTAAGTTGGCAATATTTCCTGCATAAGTCAAGGCATCTAGAACTACCACCCGATCATGAGGATAATTTTGACACCAGTGATGCACAAAATTTGACCCAATAAATCCTGCACCACCAGTTACCAATAACTGACGACTCATTACTCACTCCTCTGTTTTGGCTACACTGCCGCAATATAATACTAGCCGCTTGAGAGGAGAGGTGAGGAATTCGGGATTCCCTCTGGGGATTAGGGCTGTGGGGAGAAAACAATTCAAAATTCACGCAATAGGAAGAGAGTAGGGAGTGTGAGGAGTGTGTAGACGCGCTTTGCGCGGCTTAAGGTAGGGTGGAATAGTAAGCAATCAACTACTAACCACTAACCACTAACCACTAACAATTGACAATTGACCATTGACTAACTTATCTGCCATATCTTAATGGTTTTATCTGAACTACCACTCACTACTAATTGACTATCAGGGCTAACAGTAACAGAATTTACAGATCCTGCATGTCCGTGGAGAGTTTGTAGGAGTTCTCCGGTTTGCAAACACCAAATTTTGATAGTTTTATCAGCACTACCGCTAAACAAAAGTTGTCCATCTGGACTAATTGCAACTGATTTCACTTCATCTGTGTGATCAGTGAAGGTATGCAGTATCTTCCCGGTTTCAAGTTCCCAAATTTTGATGGTTTTGTCAGCACTACCGCTAAACAAAAATTGTCCATCTGGACTGATCGTAACTGAGTACACATCGCCCCCATGTCCGTTGAGAGTGCGTAGTGGTTCACCTGTGCGCGAGTTCCACAAGCGAATTTTTTGATCGCTGCTAGCACTGGCGATGATTTTACCATCGGGACTGATCGCCGCACCGTGAACAGGAGAAGAATGCCATAAAGTACAGATGCGATCGCCTTTGTGGAGGTTCCAAATCTTGATTTTGTTACTACCGCTAGCTAAAATTTCTCCATCTGGGCTAATCACGACGAAATTCACTGGTTTTTGGTGTCCCAGAAGTTTGTGCAGTAGTTTTCCAGTGGACAGATGCCAGACTTTAACATTACTTCTGGGATGTTCGCAACTGCCAACAGCCAGGAAATTACCATCGGGACTCACAGCAACCGAAGAAACTTCTCCCAATTCCTCTTTAAGGGTGCGGATTGTTTTTCCAGTCTGTAAATTCCAGATTTTTATCGTTTTGTCTGCACTCCCACTGACTAAAATCTGTCCATCCGCAGTGATGGCGACAGATGAAATTTTGCCTGTATGTCCGGTTAAAGTTTGGCTGAGATAAGCATTTTTTATTTGCTGTGGGTGTCGGGAGTCGGCGATCGCATATAAAATTTCTTCTACATTGTTAATACTCTGTCTATCGTCAACTGCGGAAAAATATTCTCTGAGTTGTTGCAAATATGGTGTATCTGCTGTTGTTGCGGCGCTACGCATTACCGCAAATAGATTATTATTTTGCACTTGTGGTACTTCGTGCAGTTGCAGCCATGTGCTGATAGAGTATTGCAATTGTTCGTCTGCTAGAGAGCGATCGCTCAGATGCGATAAACTCTGAGCTAATTGCAACGCTAACTCCGGAATCCAGTAACGATGTTTTTCTTCTAGAGCTTGGTAGACTTGTTTGTATCCTGAGGCGATCGCTTGCAGTGATTGCAAGTCAATCGGACTCTTTAGCAAACTCGGCAGCAAATCTGGCAGCAGAGGCGGGACATCATGATGAACCAGGTGATAAATATCAGCTATCCAACCAGCAACTAAACAGTGACAGGTAATTAAAACTTGGCAAAGTTGCTCCAAATCTTGACGATTGATTTGATATTGTAGGGATAATTTACTAACATCTACTCCCCTAGCTCTCCATTTTTCTTCTTTTTCCAAAATTGCTAAATTACTGGCATTATCTTGACCTAAGTAATTAATTTCCTCTAAATTTTCTCCTAGTGCTATTAATTCATCTCGTATACTTCTCCACTCATAGGCGCGGTTTTTTGCTGACTGTTCCACAATTTCTCTGTAAGATATCCGAGAAATAGTTTTATAGTAATAACGCTCTTGTCCCAACCCCCAATAACCAATCCGAAAATTTAGGTAATCTCCATCGGCTTCAGACTCTAAAATCAAAATCGGCTCTGTTTTCAACATTCCAAACAGAGCCTTAATACTAGATTCACTGTGAAAACGTTTACTATCCCATGCTCCTGCTAAAAACTCTGTTGGTCTAATTGCGTCCTGTAAGGAATAATATTCACTGAGAAAATCTCGTAATCCTTCCGCTAACATTAACTCTATATCAGCAGTGAATTCCTCTTGTCGCAAATCAAACTGATCAAACCCCACTTTTGGAGGTGCTAGGAAAATTTTTAGAGGTCGGCGTTCATAATTAGTATTAGACTCTAAAATCTGCGAAGGATACAACCGCAAAGGCCAACTATCAAATAGTTTATTAACCTCTGGGATCTTTAGCGCTGTTTCCTGTTCTTGAGTTGCAATTTGTAACTGCGTCTGATGGTAGTAAACTGCTAGCTGCTGTTCCTCTGGCTTTTGTTGTTCATATCCTCCTAAATAGCTAAGTTTCTCACTGGCACTACTGACAGTTTGGATAATTTCTTGAATTTGGGCAGGATAATCGTTCTTAGTTTCATCAGGACGTGTATCATTACTTTTTTGCACTAAACTTGCAATGACAGGCGCAAATTCCAGCACTAATTGAAGTAGTAACTTTAAGCCTTGCTCCATACACAAGATGCCTGCTAAATAAACTTAAAAGCTTTCAGTATTATCAACGCTATAGCCTCATTCAATAAGGTATGATTGCCATCCGGCAAATTCCCATACATGCCAATTTTACTACTTTCTTACATCCAAATCCGCAGATAAATGAGTAAATAAGCAATAACTCACCATAGACTCTGCTATTACAAAGCTGAGTGTTAATAATCATAAAACTTTAATGATAATTCCGTAAAAACTCATTAAATCTTATAAAAATCAAAACGCAAATTGTGTGATTTGCTTCCCTCCTCAACACCCAAATTTAAAATAGCAAGGAAGTCTTTAATCCACTGCACAACTATGGAAACCAACTTAATTTCATCACTTCCATACGATCGTTATACTACACCCATTTCAATCAAAAAAGTATTAAATAACTTAGATGATTGAGTGATTATAGTCCAAGTTTTATTTCTATAGCCACAAATAAATAGAGTGGCTGCATGAATTTCCTTAATAACTTGAACTTAGTTATTGCCTCAAAGTTTATCTTGATAAGACCTTGAACAATCAAGGTCTTAAGTTAACAAAAAATTGTTAAATTAAAACTCTAAAATTATCTAGAATCTTACTCCCAATTGACCGTTGATGCCGCGCACAGAATTGTAACCCGCACCCAAGAAAAGATTATCGCCAGCGCCTACCTGAACCCCGCCTGAAACAGCAAGTCCTTTATCTTCTGAATAGTATCCCAAGCCTACATATGGTGAAACTACTGGCAAACTGATAAATTTCAGTACATCTACACCCGTAGCACTGTCGGGACCGATTCCCAATTCAGCACCCCAATTCAAAGCCCTTGCACCCACAGAATAAGTTACATCATCATCTTTGCTACCAACAGATACCCAAGGTTGTGGTACTAATTGAGCATGAGCGTTTTGTGGAGTCAATAATACTAAAAAACCGACTGATGCCATGATATTTCTCAAAATAGTTGCTGTTTTCACCTTTTTCTCCTACTAGTCTTTAGCTAAGAGTGACGGATTTTACCTACTTATGTGCCAATCTGAAAAATAGGGTTTAAAGACTAGAGGTCAAGCTAGGAAATTAGGAAGATAGTAATAATAACTTCACATTCCACATTCTTACATTAGTGTAGTGTCTATGTCACAACCGCAAATTGCTACAGTCACACCAGAGCAAGAAGCATTAATTCCCGTCATTCGAGAAAGATGGCGAAGTCTTGCACTCTCTACACAGCCAATTGATCAGCAAAAAGCGACAGATGCAGTCACAACAGCTTATGCTGTTATGGGTAAACCAGAACCTGAAATTCGCTTTTTAAATAGTCCATTTGCAGCAAAGTCAGAAATTTTGGCAGCAGACTCACCCCGCCAGATGGCGCAAGAGGTTGGCCCACCCATACTGATTATATTTGCGATGGAACTAGAAAACCAGATGAAAAAGCAGTTAGAAGCAAAACTATGGCAGGAACTAGAAGTAAAAATGCAGCGCAAGCAGTTGCAAGAATCTCAAGGTTGGGTAGGACTGATTTGGCTATTGCCTAGTACATCAGAGTCAGAACAACAGCAATTACAGCAGCTACGCGATGAATTATTATTGCAATTTCTCGCCCAGCAACCAGGAGGAAATATAATCGTACCAATCTGGGAAAATCTTTGGCAGCATCTGGGAGAACCTTTGTGGCAGTATCTATCAAACCAATCTCTGCTGCAATGGTTATATCAACAATCCCAACTCCAAGTTTGGTTTGAAGTAGCAAATATCGCCATCCCAGGAATGTATTCTTATCTGTTACGCATGTGTACAGATGCTTCTACAGCAGCTGTGCTTGATTTTTGTATTAATGAGTTGCATTGTGAACATGATGAAAGTCGATGGAATGTGTTGCAATCTCTGGTTACTGAGTGTGGTTTGGTTTTCCCCTTCGAGAAAACTTGTTTTATCTGCGATCGCCCTATTAAACTTTCTCTAGACAGCGAAAATCGTCTTCATGCTGAAGGAGAAGCAGCAGTTGAATTTGCCGATGGGAATAAACTGTATTTTTATCAAAATGTCCCCTTGCCAGAAAAATACGGTACAGTTTCCCCAGAACAATGGCAAGCACAATGGATACCAGAAGAACCCAGTGATAAAGTACGACAAGTGCTAGAGCAAGTTATTCGCTCTCACACTTCAGGCCAATAATTAATAATGAATGGGAATAAAAAACATTTTTGCCTCAATGAGCAATTAGCAATTAACAATTAAAAATTCTCATGAGCGAACCTAAAGGCAGTAAAACTCAAGCTAGAGTTTGGGTGGTGGAAAATGGCAAAATGCGATCGCGTTCTGACTATATCACCACAGAAGAACCTTTAGAAATTCGTCTGAAATTTCCACGCCGTACAATTGCTATCACCATGCGAACCCCAGGGGCAGATTTTGAACTGGCTGCTGGTTTTCTGTACACAGAAGGAGTAATTAGCAACCGCCAAGATATCCAACGTCTGAGTTATTGCGTAGATGCAGAAATAGATGGCGAACAACGCTTCAATATTGTCAATGTCGAACTACGAGAAGACTTGCATCCCAATTTACAGCCTTTAGAACGTCATTTCTACACCTCCAGCGCCTGTGGAGTGTGCGGTAAAGCTAGTCTGGAAAATTTACGTTTGCGGGGTATGACGCCAATACCCCCACAACCACAAGTGACACCAGAAATTCTCTATAGTCTGTCAGACCAACTCAGAGCAGGTCAAGGTATATTTAAAGCTACAGGAGGTCTACACGCTGCTGCTTTATTTGATGCTCAAGGGCAGTTGTTAGCAGTAAGAGAGGATGTAGGACGTCACAATGCCCTGGATAAACTTATCGGTTCAGCTTTATTGAGTGAGCAGTTGCCTTTGCATAATCACATTCTCATGGTAAGTGGACGCTCTAGCTTTGAGATTTTACAAAAGTGTATAGTTGCTGGAATTCCGATTATTTGTGCTGTTTCCGCTCCCAGTAGTTTAGCGGTTTCTGTGGCTAGAGAATTTGAAGTTACCTTAATCGGATTTTTGCGGGGAGAAAAATTTAATGTTTATTCTGGTTGGGAAAGAATCTTGATGGTGGGGAGATAGGGAGGTGGGGAGGTAGGGAGAAAACTTCACCCTGATTTCCCCATGCCTTAGTTACTATTTTTGAACGCAACTTAAGTATCAGTCAACCGCGATCACGTTCCAAATCATCAATCACTTTTTCCATGTACCATTCTTCTGACATTCCAGGATAGTATCTCTTGGTTTGATCAATTAACCTTTGGGCTATTTCCCAATATCCCCCGACCAGTCTCAATAAGCGCTGTCGTAGCATGTTATACTTACTTTGCTTAGATTCAATGCTTGGAGAGTGGATTTTTTTGAGATTTTCAAGGACGTGTTCGTAATTTTTCCAGTCTTCTTTTTCACAAAATATACTTGCTGCTTGCTGGTAATCTGCTATGGCACGTTGCATTTCTTCCATGTGAGCATAAGCAAGACCGCGATTGTAGTAAGCTTGAGGATCATCAGGGTTAATTTGTAGAGCTTTAGTATAGTCAGTTACTGCACCAAGATAATTACCCATTGCCCGGTAAACGTTGCCTCTGGCAATATAAAGCAAGGCATCCTCTGGTTGTATTTGCAGTGCTTGGTTAAAATCCGCGATCGCTCCTTGATGATCTCCTAGCTGAAAACGCGCCCTTCCTCGGTTGCGATAGACAATCGCATCTTGAAAATTGAGTTGTAGGGCTTGGTTAAAATCTGCGATCGCTTCACGATAGTTTCCCTGTTTATAACGTACCACCCCACGACAGCAATAAGCTTGTGCATCTTGCGGATCGACTTGCAACGCCCAGTTTAAATCTTCTAATGCTTGGCGAGTATCCCCCTTTTCTGCCTTTTCCAACAACTGGGTGAAGTATTCCTGTGGCGACATAATTGGTGTAGTCGGGGTAGGGCGTTGGTGAACCACAGTAAGATTTTGTTTGGGTTGCAGTTGTTTAATTTTTTCCAAACACAAACGACAGTTATCTTTATCCTTTTGCTGTAGATATAAATCCGCAGCTAACTTAAAATTAGCGATCGCATCATGAACATGTCCCATTTTGCGGTATACAATTCCCCGTAAATTATAAGCCGCAGCATGATTGCGATTGAGCCGAATAACTTGATCAGCATCAGCAAGCGCCCCCGGCAAATTTTTCAGCGCCACTCTTGCCAAAGCGCGACAATAATAAGCCTCAACACTTTCAGGATTTAGTTGTAGAGCTTCCGTATAATCAGAAACAGCCAAGAGAATTTCGCCAGAATCATAGTATGCTAAACCCCGTTGGCAGAAAGCATCAGCAAAGTAAGGGTTACTCTCAATAGCATGGGTAAATTCCGCGATCGCTCCAGCATAATCTTTTTGCTTTGCTTTAGCCAATCCCCTATTGTAAAAATCATCATTCATAGTAACTACTAACCACAAACTACTAACCACAAACTACTAACTACTAGCTAATGACTACCGACTACCTTTACTATTACCCAACTTTATATCCTGGTATCTTACTCAGACGCTATAAACGCTTTTTTGCTGATGTTGAACTTGCTTCTGGCGAGGTAGTGACAGCACATTGTCCAAATACAGGGCCAATGACAGGAGTATGTATCCCTGGTAATGTAGTGCAGCTTTCTAAAAGTGAGAATCCTAATCGTAAATTAGCTTACACTTGGGAATTAATTCAAGTCCATGATAATGAACCAACTTGGGTAGGCGTTAATACCAGCTTGCCTAATCGCATTATTAAATTAGCATTAGAAAAAAATCTTTTCCCCCAGTTGGGTAAATATAGTCAAATTCGTGGTGAAGTCGTCTACGGACAAGATAAAAAAAGCCGAGTAGATTTTTTTCTATCTGCAAGTGCAAAACAATCAAATTCATTACTCATCGACGTAGATAGAAAAATTTTATCTGAAGCATCACGAGAAGACAGTACATTACTAATAACAGATCATCTTCGTCCGATTTACTTAGAAGTAAAAAACACTACTTGGGCGCAGGGCAAACTAGCCCTATTTCCCGACACAGAAACAACAAGAGGACAAAAACATCTGCGAGAATTAATGGCACTCCTTCCCCAAAGTCGGGCAGTCATGCTTTACTTCATTAATCGAGGAGATTGTGAAGAATTTGCCCCTGGTGATAGCGCCGATCCTGTATATGGAAAATTGTTACGGCAAGCAATATCCTTAGGTTTAGAAGTTCTACCTTGTCGTTTTGAAATCTCACCAATAGGTATCCGCTACTTAGGTTTAGCGAAACTTAAATTATCTCTAGCTTAAAAATGGGTGTAGGGGTGGTTTGGGTGTGGGGGTGTAAGAGGAGTTAAATATTCATTACCTCATTGTGGGCATAATTGCCCGTGGGGGTATTGCATCGAACTCACCTAACATTAAGATATAAAAGCATACCAATAATCTATCTGTGATCATCTGTGTGCATCGGTGTTCGATAAAAAAAAATTTTGTCACAGTTTCAACTCATATCAAACATTAATACTAAATGGTTATAAAACAAACTTTATTCTGGGGTTGCTGGTTCACTTCACTTGCTACTACCGCCCTACTATTTTTTTGGTCATTACCCCTCTCCCCATTTAAACACCCTGGAATCAATGCTAATGAGGCCGTCATTATCTTCTTCCCCGTCATGGGCATACGCTGGTTTGCTCTCGCCACTACCCTTGTTCTTGTCGTTATCGTTTGGGGACGACGCCTGAACTTAGCCACCCACTGGATTGTCATTCTTACTATCCTTGTGCTAGCCCTCCACTTCCTGCTGGGAGTAGTTAATATAGGCATTATGAATGCTTGGCTCTCTGTAGAGCCTATCAAGACACGCACTACTAACGCCATTTACGCAGCAATTTACTTTGGGCTGCCCATGTTTTGGGTGTTACTCACAGCACCCCTAATGCTTAGTGCTGCTCATTTTCGCAGTTGAAGCCTTCTTCCCAGAAAATTTTGTAGATGACATCTCTGTTTTTTCTCCACACTGTCTGAAAACTGGACTCTTCCTACACGCCCACACCCATTTTAAAACTAGTACTCTACCACACAAGTTTTGACAGCTTGCGAGACGTCAGATCCCCGACTTTTTTAAAAAGTCGGGGATCTAGCCAAACTGTCAAAATCAATTTGGTGAACTACTAGAGGTCATGTGATAATTCACACAAAGAGGGCATGAAATATAGTTCTTCCCCTTCCCCTTTCACGTTTACCCTTTCCCCTTTTTCAAGACAGGTAACTAAAATATCAAGGCTTGGGACTATCTTCTTTATTACCACTACGCTGCACCTGGGAAGTGGAGTCTATGTCAAAAGCGCTGCTACCATTTAAGCCATCGAAGGTAACAAAAGCTGTTTTTGAGCGATCGCTCAATATGAATGAAAGAAATCATTTTGTTTTCTGAGAAGAGAGATTAAAGTATTTACTTTTATAAATTCAAAAAACAATATCTATTTATAACTACATACTAACTTGATTTTTTCTAAAAAAAAGATATTTAAAAGATTAAAATTTAACTATTTTTTATCAACAAATTAAGTGATTCATAAACTATTCTTAACCGCAAAGAATGTAGTTTTATTTCAGATTGAAGTTTCAGCAGAAATTGGTCATTAAATCTGAGGAGATATGAATTTTTCTATCACCGTTTTTAATCGTGTGGTTACTACTTCCGTAGTGACGGCAGCTGTTGCATTTGGGCCATTTTTTGCAGCGATCGCCCAAGCGCTAACTCTCAATGGTGCAGGTGCAACTTTTCCTGCTCCGTTATATGAGAGATATGCTCGTGAAATAAAAAAAGACATGCCAGACATGACAATTAACTACCAAGCAATTGGTAGTGGTGGTGGCGTGAATCAAACAATTGCTGGGACTGTTGACTTTGGTGCTAGTGATGCTGCCATGACCGATGCTGAAATAGCTAAAGTTAAGCAGGGAGTAATTTTAGTACCTACCGCAGGTGGTGCAGTTTCTGTTGTTTATAATGTTCCTGGTGTTAACAACCTGAAATTATCTCGTACTACATTACCAGGTATTTTCTCTGGTCAAATTACTAAATGGAACGACCCCAAAATTAAAGCAGATAACCCTGGTGTTAATCTCCCAAATTTACCAATTAAAGCTGTTGTTCGCGCTGATGGTAGCGGTACAACTTTTATTTTTACTAATCACTTAAGCAACATCAGCCCATATTTCAAAGGCAGAATTGGTACTAGTAAATCTCCAAGTTGGACTCTATCAAATGCCCTTAAAGGTAAAGGAAACCCTGGCGTCGCTGCCTTAGTAAAGCGTACTCCAGGCTCTATAGGCTATGTGGAGTATGAATATGCCAATAAAAACAACCTCAAATCAGCACAGGTACAGAATAAAAAAGGAGAATTTGTAGCTCCTTCTTTGCAGTCTGCAAACGCTGCTTTGGCTTCTGTAAGTTTCCCCAGCAACTATCGTGTTTTTATTGGTGATCCAGGTCAAGGTTATCCTATTGTTGGTTTAACTTGGATTATGGTCTATAAGAACTACAAAGATCCTGCTAAAGCCCAAGCTGTCAAAAATTTAGTTAAGTGGATTCTAACTAAAGGTCAACAGTTCAATGATGACCTCAACTACACTTCTATTCCTTCTAACGTAGCCAATGATGTCATCAATACTGTCAATAGCAGTGTCAAATAATTGATCATTTGCTGCTCATTTCACAGCCACAGAATGGCGATCGCAAATTTCTCCTTGCAAGAGTAGGAGTAGCGATCGCCCCTTAACAATATTAATGAAACTTTTTGACAAATGACACCAATAAAAAATAAAGATTGCGAGAAATTAATTGACAGAACCTGTATATACAACAATCCCCAATCCAAAATCTAAAATGGTATGACAAATTCATCCGACTCAGCCTATCAAAATGAACCAAATCAACCAAAAGTGATTGATCCGAGTATTGACATTACAATTATTGAAGGAAAAAATTACCGAATAGACCAAAGTTTCACTTGGCTAGTTTATAGCTTTGCTACCTTAACAGTGCTTGTATTATTTTGGATGAGTTGGGTAATTTATAATCAGGCTCATCCAGCAATTGTTAAATTTGGATTAGGATTTTTATGGAGCCAAGATTGGGATGTACCCAATCAACTATTCGGTGCTTTACCTTATATTTATGGAACTCTTGTTAGTAGTGCGATCGCAATTTTGTTAGCGATACCAGTAGGGCTTGCAGTATCTTTGGTAACGAGTGAAGATTTCCTCCCAGAATGGGTGCGCTCAACTCTAGCATTTGTTGTTGAATTAATTGCAGCAATCCCCAGTGTCATTATTGGATTATGGGGTATTTTTGTTTTTATTCCGTTTATTGAACCCTTGCAAAAATGGCTGGCAGCTAATTTTAATTGGATACCACTATTTAATAGCATAGAGCCTTCTGGGCTAAATATGTTAACAGCTGGCATCATTCTTGCCATCATGATTTTACCCACACAGGCAGCAATTTCTCGTGAAGTATTGCTAGTAATACCAAAAGAATTACGCAGCGCATCTATGGCATTAGGTGGTACGCGTTGGGAAACTATTTTTAGAGTATTATTACCAGCTGGTTTTTCTGGAATCGTGGGTGCAACAATGTTGGCATTAGGGAGAGCCTTAGGTGAAACAATGGCTGTAACAATGGTAATAGGTAACTCTTCTATTATCAGTGCTTCTTTACTTGAGCCAGCTTATTCAATTCCTGCACTATTAGCCAACGAATTTGCTGAAGCTGAAAGTGGATTACACGTTGGTTCTCTCACATATTTAGCTTTAATTTTATTTGCATTAACTTTAGCTGTAAATATTGCTGCTGTGTTATTTGTACAGGTAGTTGGTAGTAAAAATAAGTAATGATTTGGTTAGTAGTTAGTGGTTGTTTGTTGGTGGTTGGTTGTTAATGGTTAGTGGTTGATTGTTAATGGTTAGTGGTTGGTTGTCATTTGTCATTGGTCACTATTTATTCTCCCCACACTCCCCACCTCCCCACCTCCCCTAATCCCCACTCCCTTGGGGGAGTGGGGGCCGGTGAGTTCCCCACACTCTCCATCTCCCCATATGAAAACAAATGAATCTTTAGCGACAGAACTGTTAGCTTCTTTGCCATTAAAGCGGCTATTGTTTAATAATGGCATGACTGCGATCGCTTTTATTTTGACAGGTTTAGCATTACTACCTTTGCTATCAGTTTTATGGGAAATAATAGTGCGGGGTATCTCTGGACTGAAACCAGAAATGTTCGTCACATCAGTGATTGATAATGGATTTGCCAATGCAATTGTTGGTACTTTCACAATGGTAGCCATTGCCGCGCTGCTTAGTATTCCCATTGGTATAGTTACAGGTATATATTTAGCAGAATTTAGTCAAGGAACAAAAATCGCCAATTTTGTTCGCTTTATCACTACGATTTTGACTGGTGTTCCCTCTATTGTTGTGGGCGTATTTGCCTATAGTGTGATAGTTTTATTAACCAAATCATTTAGTGCGATCGCTGGTGGTTTTGCTCTCGCAGTAATCATGCTACCTGTCGTTATCTTAACAACCGAAGAAGCATTAAAATTAATTCCTGTTTCTCAGCGTCTAGCATCAGCTGCTTTAGGAGGAACTCGCTTTCAAACAACTTTTCGGATTGTAGTTTCTGCCGCTATACCCGGTATCACTACAGGTATATTATTAGCCATAGCTCGCGCCGCAGGTGAAACAGCACCCTTGCTTTTTACTGCTTTATTTAGTCTAGATTGGTCACAGGATTTATTCAGTCCAACAGCATCACTGTCAGTATTAATTTTTAATCTTTATAATGATCCATCACCAGAGAAAAATCAATTAATCTGGACTGCATGTATCGTATTGCTGAGTTTAGTTTTATTTACGAGCATTGTTTCACGGTTAGTAATTAACAAAAAAAGAAAAAAATAGAGTGCTTTATAAATTACAAACTGCCAAGAAAAGTAATGCTAATTCTTTTTATCTAAATTAATCAATATATGAGTAAATTAGTTCCAGCAATCACAGTCAAAAATTTTAACTTTTACTATGGTCATATCAAAGCTTTAGAAGGAGTATCAATAAATATTTACCAAAACCAAATTACAGCTATCATAGGCCCTAGCGGTTGTGGTAAATCTACTTTTATTAAATCCTTAAATCGAATTGCAGAATTAGAAGGGGAAGTTCGGGTAGAAGGAAAGCTAGAATTTTTTGGTCAAAATATATATGACCGTCGTGTAAATGTTAATCGGCTACGTCGTCAAATTGGGATGGTATTTCAAAAACCAAATTTATTTCCCATGAGCATCTACGAAAATGTTGCTTACGGCGTTAAAATAGCCCGATGGTGTCCCAAAGCAGAATTAGATGAAATAGTTGAATCAGCCATCAAAGCTGCTGCTTTATGGGATGAAGTTAAAAATAAGTTGCATAAATCTGCTTTAGGACTTTCAGGTGGTCAACAACAACGGCTCTGCATAGCTCGCGCTTTAGCAGTAAAACCAAAAGTTCTACTCATGGATGAACCCTGTTCAGCTCTTGATCCAATTGCAACTATGAAAATTGAAGAATTAATTCATAGTTTGCGTGGAGAATTAACAATTGCCATTGTTACCCACAACATGCAGCAAGCAGCTCGTGTCTCAGATTTTACAGCTTTCTTCAGCACTGATGAAAGTCGTATTGGTCAAATGATTGAATTTGGAGCAACATCTCAAATCTTTACTACAGCACTTGATGAACGCACCCGTGATTACGTATCCGGGCGTTTTGGTTAAATAGGAGTTGGTGAATAGTCTTGAGTGTCTTCTCGTCTACCTGCGGAAGCTTCCTTTTTATTTTGTTTAAGTAGG
>NZ_AJLK01000092.1 GCF_000317205.1 Fischerella muscicola PCC 7414
ACTTGGTGTTAAAAATTTAACTGTTGGGAAAAAATATTTTAACCGCACAGATGCTGAAAGTTCAGAGAAACTGAGAAGATGGGGGGCTAGGGGTCCCCACTTTGTGGGGTTGGGGGGCAGTGGGGAGTGTGGGGAGAATAAATAGTAACAAAGCTCACAAATGACCACTAACCACTAACCAATGACCAGACGTGCCATGGCACGTCTGGTACAACAACCAAACCAACAACCAACAACCAACAATCAACCACTAACTACTAAGTGTGGTTGTCCCCAAATAATCCGTTCTTGCTTGTAAATAGCAATTCCCGGTTTAGCTCCTTTGGGTTTATAGACATACTTTGGTTGAGTGTAAACTACTGGTACTTGGTCGCTTTGACGAGCGCGACTGTAATAAGCACTCAGATTAGCAGTAAATTGTAAATCTGCTTCGTCTGGAACAGCACCAGGTTCTAGTCTTAGTAGTACATGACTACCTGGAATTTCTTGAGTGTGGAACCACAGGTCATAATCGTTAGCAATACGGAAAGTTAATTGATCATTCTGCCGATTATTACGACCAATCAAGACTTCAAAACCGTTAGGGGTACGGTAATGATGAAAATTATCAGTGGTTTCGTTTTTACTACGACTGCGGTATTCTTGATCTTCTAAATACTGTTGTTGAATTAACTCTTCACGAATTTCTTCTAAGGCTTGCAAATCTGTTGCTGTTGTGTAATTCTCTATTTGAGCGATCGCTGCTTCGACTTGTTCTAAATATTCGATTTCGGCATTCACTTCTGCTAATAGTGGTTCCACAGCAACACGGGCGCGTTTGAGTTTTTGGTGCTGTTTATAGAGATATTGAGCGTTTTGTACAGCAGTTTTATCTGGTTCTAGGGCAATTTTTACTGATTTACCAGTGTCAAAGTCAGGAAGGGTAATTTCCTTCATGCCTGGTTTCCACTTTTGCAGGTATGTCATCAACAAATCAGCCTGAGTGCGATATTCATCGGCTTGATCAGATTGGTGCAAGCGTTGCTCAAAAGTTTGTGCCTTCAACCGCAATTTTTCTAAAAGATTACTGACTTTCTGAGTCAGTTGATGCTGTAGTTGAGAGAAAGTTTGTTGATTGAGTTGATCTGTATAGTAGCGGTTGAGTAATTCTTGAATATCCTCTGCTGGTTCAATTCCACCCCAGCCGAGTACTGTGTATCCTTCTGTTGTCCAAGCTGGTTGAAATTTTTCTTCTGCTAAAGCTTGCAACCATTCTTGCCAACGTGCAAATAGTCTCTGCCAATCTTGGGGTGTCAGGGTATCAGTGTTAGTTTCTGGATCTATATTTGTTGCCAACAGCATTGACTGTACCAATGCTGGAGAAACACCACGATAGTTTTTTAACAACTGTTGCTTGATTGCTGTTGGTATTAAACTGACTCTTTCTTGCCAGCGTTGTTGAGATTCGCTCAAACTAGGTATAGCATTAGTCAGACTGGGTGGTGTTTCATAAGGCTGTGCAGTCAGGATAGGACGGACGCTGGATTTTTGCTGATTAACTTGGTGAGCAGCAGTAATGATCATGTTATTCGCATCAGTGAGAATAACGTTACTGTATTTACCCATAATTTCTACGTACAGGTGATACAGAGGTTCTTCTCCTGGACGACGAGCAAATTGTAAATTAACAACGCGTTCCCAAGGTGCGATCGCCTCAACTGTCACCAACGCCAAACTACCCAACTGATGAACTAGTTGCTGACTAAAGGTAAATGTATCTAGTAATCGCGGTGGTGGATCGCCGATGTGCAGACGCGCCGCTTGGGGATGCCAGGAAATCTCTAGCCAACCGCGCTGTTTGAGGGTACGTAGCGCTATAGAAATAGTATAGCGATCGCGCTGATAAACTTGTTCCAAGCGCGATGGCAACCACTGAGCGCGGATGTCGCTACAAACAGCAGTGAGAGTGGTAAAGTCGAATGTTTGCACAACAATTTTTCGCTCAAGTAACTTCGATGGTTTACATAGCTCTTGAAAACAAGAGATGCACACCGAATAAACATATCTCTATCGGTATGCATCTTTTATGTTAACGGCAATTGAGTTTTAGGAAAACGTCAATTCAACATCAGAATCCTCTTAATACCATTTCACAAAATGCTGGATACCAATCCTCCCCCTTGTCTGGTTTGTCTTCCTTGTCTACTGGTCGCTGAATTAAAGTGAAACGGTATTAAACTTGTTGAGTCTGTTTGTTTCTTTGACTGCACCTGACACCTGCAATCCCAGCTAAGAAAATAGCACCGACTGTGGCAGGTTCTGGTACACTCTGGGGAGAAGTGCCAACTTTGATTTGATATGCCAAATTAGAACGACTAGGTGCTGCACCAGTCCAACTCATGGAGACTTTACCAGTGAGTCGGAAAGGAGTAAATATATTGCTGAGTCGGAGATAGTCCATATCACTACTACCTTGACCAGTAGAAGATAAGCCCCCAATATTAAATGTATTTCCTAGTAGATTTCCATTTTGATCTAGGCTTTGGATGGCGAAGTTGCTTAGCGTCATAGTGCTGTTGTTAGCAGCACGAGTACGGAAGAAAATATCTGTTACAGAACCACTAAAAGCTGTGCTACTGAGGGTCTTACCTCCAACAATGTAATTAACACGAGAACCTGTATACTCCAGAACTAGATCGTAAAGCGTACCATTTCCCCAGACAAACTGATCTTGAGCAACAGGTTTACCAGCCAAATTAGGGTCAGGATCTCTGACATCTCTATTAATACCTAATTCCCGCTCAGCAGTATTTGTACTGTTGTTACCAATTCGTCCTTCAGCAACAAAAAGTTCTTTAAACTGGTTGCTGTCAAGCATGGCATTAAAATCGTAATCATCAAAATCTGTATCAGCATCTTGAGATACCAAAGGAGTAAGTGTAAAAGCTTTTGCTGGGTTAGCTGCCATCAGCAAGCCTAGCGTTGCTATTCCCAAAACGAAAATAGATTTGCTGTGATTTACATATTTATTCAAATAGCGCATATAATCTCCTAACTTGCGATTTTTCTGTAGCTGTATATAAAAAGATTTACACCCTAATATCTTTTATTGAGATAGCTTATGCCTCATTAAACAAGCAAAGAAAATTTTGTCTCAACACATATAAAAACAAGCAATGCAGATTTTTGTTGATTTCTGCATCTTTTGCTTTGTGCAAAATATTCTTTGTAGTTATTACAACTTACAATCCAGTCTTTTAAATGTCGAGGAAAAGTATTTTAGTTTACAGAAAATTTGGAACTTAATAAAAACTTTTCAGTAAGTGGTGAGAATACTGAAAATCTCCAAAACTTTAGATATTTATCTGGCAATTATTTTTTATAGCTTTTGTGTAAAAATACTTGATTAAAACATGAGTTTGATAAATTTCATTAGCCCAACATCCCGCCCTCAAATAAATTTCGGGCTAACAGCAAAAACCCACGTTTACAGTGAATTGCCTTCCATCCCAATATTTTTCATCAGGATGAAAGACAGAACAAAATTATACTAATAGGTAAATGGCAATAATAAAAGTTACTTTTTAGCCATTACCCTTACGGGTTCGCGCTTACGCTCATGGGGGCTAGGGGTCCCCTTTGGGGTTGGGGGAGGGAACCCCCTGCGTAAGAGTCGCTGGCTCACCAATTACCCATTATTAATGGCTAAAAAATTATGAACTCAGTAATACTGGTTCTTCTTCTTGAACTTTTGCTTGCAACAATTGGGTGTATAATTCACTGAGTTGAGTCGCCACACCATTCCAACTAAACTTGTTTTCAACTCTTCTTCTAGCGGCTTGGCCTAATTTATCTCGCCATTGGGGATTAGCAAGAATTCGGTCAATTGCCACAGCAAAAGCATCTTCATCTTGTGGTGGTGCTAGCAAACCGGTTTCTTCAGATACGACAGTAAACTGAAGTCCACCAACATCACTGGCCACTACTGGTGTATTACTAGCCATTGCTTCTATTGCTACTAGTCCGAATGGTTCATAGTGACTGGGAACAACGCAAACATCAGCAGCAGCATAGTAAGAAGGTAGGATTTCCTGACTCAGACGTCCGGTAAAGATGGTAAAGTCACTCATTCCCAATTCGTGAACAATACCTTCAATTCGTTCACGTTCCATGCCGTCGCTTTGCCCTGGACGGCTTCCACCACCAATGATAAGCTTGAGATGTTTATCACCACGGAATTGAGACTTTCCAACAGCACGCACTAAGGTTTCTATACCTTTACGGGGGTCAAAACGCCCCACATACATAACTACTTTGTCTTCGGGGTTAAGCCCTAACTGAACTCTTGCTGCTTGCCGACTAATACGACCAAACTGCTCAATATCAGTACCGCAGGGAATGATATCAATGTTACCTTTTGTGGAAACAAGCGATCGCATATGTTCTTTCTCCTGTGGACTTGTTGCCACAATCCGTTCTGCTGTTTCCAATACCTCTTTTTCCACTGCTAACCGTGTACTGGCAATTAGAGGAATAGTCTTGATAGTGTTGTACTTGACTGCTCCTAATGAGTGGTATGTATGAACCTGCTTGCTGCCTTGAATTTTCTTTAACTGCATTCCTACCCAGCTAGAGAGCCAGTAGTTTGTGTGAATTAATGGGTAAGTAATCCCATTTAATCTTTGGAATTCGAGAAAATTATCCACAAATTCTGGCAAATTTCCAAATAAATTGTCTCTAGGGACAAATTCCACAGCACCTGCTTCTAATCGAATTGTTCGACAATTAGGACGATGTTGAACAATAGTATCTTGCTCTGTGCTTACTTTGCGAGTAAACATATCAACTTGCCATCCTAGCTGGGCTAGCGCTTCACCCACCTGGCGCACATAAACGTTTTGCCCTCCAGCTTCTTCTTTGCCTATTTCAATTGCGGGGTCGCCATGTACTGAAATCAAGGCAATGCGTTGTTCAGTTCTAGAGTTCATAGTCTGTTGGTTTTTGAATTGAACGAGGTCTATGGCAAGTTTGAGATTTCGCCTGCCTTTGTACCTCAATCATGTGGAAAGTTTAAGTAATCTTTATTTTAATTTAATATGCCTAAGATTTTTATACATCTTCTACCAGAAGTAATCTGCTAAATTACATATTTCCATTCGTTTTGTTTATATGTAATTAGTAATATTTTTCTTTGATGGTATCTATAAGCAAAGTTAAGTTTTTTACCGGGAATTGCTAAGATTGCGTTGCATCTATGAAGATAATTAAGGTGATTTATAGTCTTTTTATAATAAATTAAAATAATAGTTATTTGAAATAATAATATTTCAGCGCACTTCGCTTCATCTGTGTCTGGAAAGGGTCTAGCTGTCTTGAAAATAGGGATCGGGGAACTCACCAGTCCCCACGACCGTAGGGAGTGGGGATTAGGGGTAACGGGGATCAACTTAACAGCAAACTCATAATCCATCGGTGTACCCTACCTTAAGCCGCCCTTAGGGGCGTCTACATCGGTGTTCATCGGTTACCCTTCACCGAAGCCTATGAGCGCGTCTACGTTTAATTCATCTCCTCGTTGTGGGCAATTGCCCCTGGGGTTCTGCCTTATTTTCAAGACAGAATTATGAAATTTCAATAACCGATAAGAATAATTTATATATTACGCAGATATTAATATATCTATATATCTACCTATAGGCATAGATTCTCCCTATGCTTAATTATAGGAATAACTAGTACTCGACCACATAAGTTTTAACTCTTTGCGAGGGGTCAGATCCCCGACTTTTTAAAAAAGTCGGGGATCTGGCTAACCTATCAAAATCAATTTGGTGAACTAGTAGTTAGACAAAATTAATTACACATATTATTTTTCTATTGCGTATTGCCATAGTCAGTACTAATCAATACTCGCTGTAGCAAAATTAAAAAGCAATCGTAATAGATACAGACTTCCCGTCTAGTAAAATACCCTTATGCAATTAGAATTCATTCCCGTTGAAGAGTTTTACTTTGCTCTTACCCTAGCAGTTCGCACACTGGAAGAAATAGATAAACCTGGTTTGGTAGAACAAGTGCGATCGCGGCTTTTGGCAGAATGTGGACAACCCTCAACAGTTGCTCCTGGGAAACAAAACACATTTAATTACGTGTTCAGAGTCAAAGACGCAGATAACACTCCTGCACCTAGTCTGATTGTCTCTATTTCAGATTGGCAGGATAAACTACGCTTGAGTAGCGATTATGGCTGGATGTTAGATCAACAACGCAAGCCAATTCGCACAGAAAAACACGAACAACGTTCTCAATTCACCCAAAATTTGCGATCGCACTTACAACAATGGCTGCATATTCCTCTTGACTAAGTAGATGTCTCAAACTGCAACCTATCAGAGGCATAAAAATCATTTTTTTAACTTATAACCTCTAGCCCCTAGCCCTTATTTTTCAGATAGCTTATGGGTAAATGATTAAAAATT
>NZ_AJLK01000093.1 GCF_000317205.1 Fischerella muscicola PCC 7414
TTTAATTTTTAATTCCTTCTACTGGTGGATTAAGTTGTAGTTTGTGCAGCCAGCATTTGTTTGAGTTTTTCCAACTCAGAAGCCCAGCGCGGATCTGGACGAATAGCTTCTGTATCGCTACTAGTTGGGGCACTTTCTTTGGGACTACCACCACGGCGAGGCTTCTTAGATTTTTTGTTTTCTCTCGGTGTGTTGGCACTAGCGTTACCACCAGCTTGATTAGCAGCTTTAGGAGCTGATTGTTCTTCATTATCCTCTCCCTTAGTACGAGGTAATGCCTTTTCTAATTTAATGGGAGAGTCTTTGAACAATTGACCATTATATTTTTCAATAATCTGGTCTGCTTGTTCGTCATTATTTACCGTGAGAAAACCAAAGCCACGGCATTTGCCTGTTTTGCGATCTTTTATCAGTTTAGTGGTGACAGCATCACCCTCTTGTGCAAAAACTGCTTGCAGTTCTTGACGATCTATTTCTTCTTTAGGCAAATTGCCTATATATAGGCGAACGGACATGGACTAACCTCCAGAGTTAATTGAAAAACTACCAGGCAAAAAACAGTAATTTGGTTTCGGCTTTTGATAGATGCTATTGAATAACAATGCCACAAACCTACTTTTTTACTCCAAACTTTTAACCTATACAATACAGTTTTTTACCAGGATTAAGCTTGTTGAACACAAAAGCGTACACTGCGCTAACAATACCTTTATTCTAAGAATTTATGAATCTTACAACTTACTGCTTACGACAGGAAATGACTTCAACGCCCTTGTTCCAAAGAATTAAACACCATTTCTTACATTATCACGGTATTTTCTACGTAGCTAGCTTAGGACGGACATTTCCGACTATTGCATGAGAGCATCGTAGCATAAAATACTTTTTTTATTGAAGTTTGACTTTTTGGAAACAAAAACCAGCCATAGGCTGGTTAATTTGCTGCTGTGTTGGAAGGAGAAAAGGGGATGGATTGGGGTTCGTAGGCGAGTTTCATTACCTGGTTTGCTAATAAAACTTGCTTACTCTAGCTTATGTTAATAAATGTAACAGAATTGGAAATTGTTTGCAACATTTGTTTACATTTTTGGATTGTTGGTTGTTGGTTGTTGGTTGTTGGTTGTTAGTGGTTAGTGGTTGATGGCTAATAACAATGCCCAATTACCAATTACCGATTACCCATTACCAATTACCAATTACCAATTACCAATTACCTACCAACTACTAACCTCTCAAAAGAATATATGCCCCCCAAACCTCTGCTGCCACTGCCAAGACAATACACCAGATGGGGTGAGGACTATTAACGATTTTTCCACTTTGAGTTTGTAGGGTTTGAACGTCAATCCAAGGTGTTGCTCCTCGTCGCAACCAGCCAGTGACGGTAATCTGACGACCGATCAATTCCTGAGGATTGACATGTTGCCCCAACCAAGAAATGTGATGTAGTTTCACTAAACCTGTGCTAGATTGCAAGACTAAATCTTGTGCCAAACAGTTGTTAGTACCCCGACGGCCTAATAACTTGCCCACAAGACGTACACCGGTGCTATCAATAGGAAGAGCAGCTGGGTTAATTAAAAGGTCAAGCAGTTGGTCATCAGTTTGGACAGTCGCAGGCTTAATGTTAGGAAAGAAAGAATTTATCCGCAACAAGATGCCGATACTAAAGCCAATTAGCATACAGCCCTTGATAAAATTCCAGTTGTCGTAAATCCATTTCAAATTTAAAAGTTTAAGTGCGAACAGAGTTTGCCAAATTAACCAGATTAGACCCCCAAAGGCAATACCTAAGGGAATTCCCAACCAAGGGGCAATTTGTAATAAAAAAGACTGACGTTTGATTGTTAAAGGCTGTTGACTTTCGAGATATAATTCTGGTTCTACGTGCCAAAGACGAGCGATTTTACACAGGCGTCTGAGGCGATCGCCAATTAAAGGATGAGTATTATTAATTACAAACCACCAACGGTAAGGATTGAGACAATCCCAGATCAAAAAAGACTCAAAGGTAGTGTAACCAGCAATACTGCCCAAACACAGACTTTGTTTATAGCCTACGGGTATAACTATATTTAAGCTTTCTAACTGCCAACTGGTATGTTCTTGTTTTTGGACATCACCAGCAATACCTATAGCGATTTTGAGTAAAGCACGAACAAGCCCATTGGGATTACCTGTCACTTCCGCAGCTACGCGATCGCAAAAGTATTGCCGCAGCTGGGACAACCATAAACCAGTTCCTGTCAACAAGCACCACAAACCGTAAACCAGACTTGTTAGCACAGCAAAAATCCCACGCCACAAAGGTTGTGTTTTTGCATCTCCCCAGTGTCCCAAGAAATGATATAGCTGGTAAATCGGAATAGTTAACAGTAGCAACAAAGATATAATTGCACAATTCCAGTGAGCAATATGTCCCAATTGAATAGCATAGATTGTAGCGATTTCATCATCTGTCAGTTGCTCTAATAACCCTTGACTAACTACAATTCTGGCTGTACGAGGTAGATTCCCATAGCAGAAAGCAACTGGTGCTGTGATTGGTAGGAGAAATAGTTTTGGTGTCCGCCAGCCCTGTTGTTTGCAATAGCGTTGTAAAACCCGCACTGTCTCTTTACTGTGCCGTTGCAAAATGTCTTTTTCTAATTGTCGTTGACCGTAAAACTTTCTCAGTAATCGATCCAACAACCAAGGAGATAAACAAAACAGGAAAAAAATCACAACCAGCAAGACAGGTGTAGGATCTCTATATAAAAGCTGGAGTGGCTCTAAAAAAGGCAGTTTCACAAACGCATCGTTGATAAATCTCATTAGCAACACCAGCAGCGTTTTGATTACCCAAAACAGCGCTATGCACGTTCCAACTTCGAGTAAGCATAATAACTTTAAACCCCGCTTTGACAAGGGTTGCCACACTTTCGCGCGTTTAGCTTGTCGCCAGTAAATTGTGGGTGGTTTGACTTTTTCTTGGTTAACAGCAGTGGGGGAATTGGGCGGTGGAGGAACTCGCAAAGATGAAGTTTTTGGTACAGAGGTACGGGGTGTGGAAGATGCCGAAGCCAGCCAACCACGTGTTTGGCTTGCCCTAAGTGTGGGTACTCGCAGGCTACGGGCTGGTGTTTGGGAAGGAGGTGTTTGTTCATTTTCATCTTCCCCACTTACCGACTTTTGAGACTCCACCTGGAATTTTGCTGCTGCTGAATTTTCCAAAGGGATAAACCCAGTGCCATCTGTTGTAGAAGTATCTTCAGTTTGATAACGTCTTCTGATTTGTTTTAAAGAACGTTCTGCCCATTCTTTAACTTGCGGACGTTCGTTTTCAACTAAAGTCTCGCATAATGCGATCGCTGCTGCAACTTCACCAATACGCGCATAAACTACAACCAAGCCGATTTCAGCTTGGATGACTGCCGTGCGATCGCTTTCGCTACCTGCAATGGCTTCTAATATAGCTTTTGCTGTTTGGTAATCTCCTTGCTTCAGGGCGGTTAAACCAGCCTTCAAAGATGGTTCAGGATGTGAAGGCATAGTCTGCACTCCAATAACTAAATATTGTTGTTGGTTGGTTGTTGATGATTGGTTGTTCCAAACAACAACCAACTAACAACAAACAACTAACTGTTTACCACTGGTTGTTGACTAGAAAACACCGGGGCGATCGCGCTTAATTTCAAATCCGGGTGATCTTCTTGTAATTGGTGGCAATTCCACTCATTACGAAATAGTAGAACAGGGCGACCCATACTATCTTTCACTGTGGTTGTATTGAACAAACGTCCAATCTTGGTCAATGCTTCCCAACCACCTTCTACCCAACGAGCAACGCTGTAGGGTAACAAATCCAGGATGGTTTCTACTCCATATTCATTCATTAAGCGGAATTGCACCACCTCGAATTGCAACTGACCTACCGCAGCTAAAATCGGGTCGCGTTTGGCTTCATCCACGGAGTACATAATTTGTACAGCCCCTTCTTCACGCAACTCCGATACGCCTTTTTGGAATTGCTTAAATTTGGATGGGTTGGGGTTGCGGAGAGTAGCAAACAACTCTGGAGAAAAGTAAGGAATGCCCTCATACTCTAACTTTTGCCCAGTGTAAATTGTATCCCCGATTGCAAAAACACCAGGATTATTCAAACCGATCACATCACCTGGATAGGCGACATCGATAGATTCTCGTTCTTGGGCAAAGAGTTTTTGCGGACGAGATAAACGGACAACTTTGCCTGTACGGGCGTGATTGACCGTCATATCTTTTTCAAACTTGCCTGTACACACACGCACAAATGCGACGCGATCGCGATGTTTGGGGTCCATATTGGCTTGGAGTTTGAACACAAACCCAGAAAATTCTGGGTAGTCGGGGTAAACTTCACCCACGCTACTTTGATGTGGGCCTGGTTTGAGGGCGTATTCTAGAAAATACTTGAGGAATAATTCCACCCCAAAGTTAGTCATGGCACTACCAAAGAAAACAGGCGTCATTTTGCCTTGGTGTACCAAATCTAAATCTAGGTCTGGGCCCACCCCTTCTAATAGTTCTAAGTCGTTTTTCAGCTGATAGTAAAGATCTTGTTCTAAAAGTTCTTCAATTTGGGCATTACCCAAATCAACGACTGTATTTACCGCTTCTTTACTACCGTGGGCGCTGCGTTCAAACAGGTGAATTTGTTGTTTGTGGCGGTCAAAGACACCTTTAAAGCGATCGCCCATACCGATGGGCCAGTTGACTGCATAGGTCTGCAATCCCAATTCTTGCTCAATTTCATCTAGCAGTTCTAGGGGTTCCCGTCCGGGACGGTCAAGTTTGTTCACGAAAGTGAAAATGGGAATACCCCGCATTTTACAAACTTCAAACAGTTTGCGTGTCTGGGGTTCCAAACCCTTGGCAGCATCAATCAGCATCACTGCATTGTCTGCTGCCGCTAGAGTCCGATAAGTATCTTCACTGAAATCCTGGTGTCCGGGAGTATCCAATAAATTGATCTGGCAATTCTGATAGGTAAATTGCAACACAGTCGAAGTAATCGAAATACCCCGTTGTTGTTCCATTGCCATCCAGTCAGAAGTTGCCTTCCGCTGTGCCCGTCGTGCTTTAACTGCACCAGCTTCATGAATAGCACCTCCGTACAACAGTAGTTTTTCTGTCAGCGTAGTTTTACCAGCATCAGGGTGAGAAATAATCGCAAAATTGCGACGAAGTTCAACTGCATTCTGAAGTTCTAACTCAAGGTCAGTTGACATAACTGTATCTACTTGTAAATTAAATTTAACTTAACTTTTTCCAACTTTAGCGAGTCTTTTCATCTTAGAACAACGATGCTCATGATAGGGTCTTTATGTAAGAAAGGCAGAGGGCAGCTATGCTGGAGGCAGAAGGGGTTCCCCACAAATTCGCGATTCGGAGAGCGAATTTGTGGGGAACCCGCAGAAGGATAAAACCAACATTCATGCTTCATGCTTGATGCTTCATGCTTCACACTGCACTAGAGTCAAAGGAACAGAGAAATGTACGACACGGAGAAGCGCAAGCTTTTATCAGCAATTTCTCATGCAGCTATCTTTTTAAGTACGACATTAGTCTCGATTGCTATACCAATTTTCATCCTCTTTGCAACTAACGATCCTGTTGTGAAAGAAAATGCCAAAGAAGCCATTAATTTTCACTTTAATGTCTGGCTTTATGGGGCTATTATTGGTGTGTTGATTTGGATAACTTTTGGTTTGCTGATACCTCTAGCTGGTCTATGGTTTTTAGTTCATTGGGGATTAACAATTTGGGCACTTTTTCATGTTTTAAGTGATACTGAAAAACCTTTTCGTTATCCCTTCATTTTCCGAATTTTTTAGCACAAAAATAGATTTTTATCCGGTTGCATCGAAGTCACCAATGAATATCTAAAATAAACAGGTGGCTGAGCTTGTCAATAACTGGTCATCACTGACCGAGAATGGGTTATAGGCTGTGTTTTGATGACCAAAAACTCCTTGAAGTTACAAGCTTCCAGATCCTATAAGTGGGAGCAATCCCAAATCTAAAATCCAAAATTGTCTGACCAATTACCGTTGCGCCTCACACACATATCACCACTAATTTTTCATCAAGTCCATCGATCATGTATTGATGCAAGCTTTCGTATACTTTCTTGTCTTTTTTAGAAGATAAATGACAAGCAAGTTGTAAAATACAAAATTGCCCCACAACCTCATCGGCAGTAGGGCAGAGGACAGTTAAGCGCTGTTTGTAGTGTGTCCTTCTGAAACGGGATTTAGCCCTAAGTTTGTGACGCTTTGTTTTTTGTCCATTTGTATTTTTTCTTCATAAAAATTTATGTTTCCAATTCATCGACCCCGCCGCCTGCGTACTCATCCCCAACTCCGCCGGATGGTACGTGAAACTGTTCTCACCACCAGCGACTTGATTTACCCTCTATTTGCTGTACCAGGTGAAGCGATCGCCAACGAAGTTAAATCCATGCCTGGCGTCTATCAGCTTTCGATAGACAAAATTGTGGAAGAGGCAAAAGAAGTTTACGACTTAGGAATTCCCGCCATTATTCTGTTTGGTATTCCAGCCGAGAAAGATGTCGATGCTACAGGCGCATGGCATGATTGCGGTATTGTTCAGAAAGCTGCAACTGCGGTGAAAGAAGCAGTACCAGATTTGATTATCATTGCTGACACTTGTTTGTGTGAGTATACCAGTCATGGTCACTGCGGCTATTTGCAAGTTGGTGACTTGACAGGACGGGTTTTAAATGACCCCACCTTGGAACTACTCAAGAAAACCGCCGTTTCCCAAGCGAAAGCAGGCGCTGATATTATCGCGCCTTCAGGGATGATGGATGGATTTGTGCAAGCAATTCGCGCTGGTTTGGATGAAGCTGGTTTCCAAGACACACCGATTTTATCCTATGCTGCCAAGTATGCTTCCGCTTACTACGGCCCATTCCGAGATGCCGCTGATTCAGCACCCCAGTTTGGCGATCGCCGCACCTATCAAATGGATCCCGGTAACTCCCGCGAAGCCATCAAAGAAATAGAATTGGATATCGCTGAAGGCGCTGACATGCTAATGGTGAAGCCAGCTTTGGCTTACATGGATATTATTTGGCGTGTGAAACAAGCTAGCAATTTACCTGTTGCTGCTTACAACGTCTCCGGTGAATATTCTATGGTCAAAGCCGCAGCCCTCAACGGCTGGATTGACGAACAGCGCGTAGTCATGGAAACTTTAACTGGTTTCAAGCGGGCTGGTGCAGATCTAATTCTAACCTACCACGCTAAAGACGCAGCGCGTTGGCTGGGGTAAGCAGGGGTTTGTCCTCTAGGGCAACAAAATTTCATCTGGTTGATTGGCTTTTAATCTCACGCAGAGGCGCAAAGGTGCAGAGTGAATCTTGTGTATCTTGGTGTCTGGGCGTGAGATTATTGTTTGTAATTAGGCGATCGCGTGCAAGTAGAACTGTTGCTTGAAACTAAATCATGCAAACAGTTCAGAGGTTTGCTACCGATGTTAAAGACCACAAATTTAGAACAGGAAGTGGTGATTTGACTATTTAGCTTATGCCCTTGAGTCCTAATAATGAGTAGATGATTATCAGGCTATTCTAGAGTGTATTGCTAGTGATCATCATTTATGAAAACCTTCACCGCAATTATTGAGCGTGATTCTGACACTCATCTCTACGTCGGCTATGTTCCTGGGTTTCCTGGAGCGCATTCTCAAGGAGAAACCTTAGATGAATTACAAGAGAATCTTCGTGAAGTGATTGAGATGCTTCTAGAATCAGGCGATCGCTCTCCTCAAGAGTAAGATATTATTTATCCCCTTTCAGGAGTTTTGTAAACGCGACATGCTCTTGGGAATTGCCGACTACCAGTAGGCGATCGCCTGATGCCAGGGTAAATTCACCTGTGGGATAGCGGTAAAGTTGTTTGTTGCGTTCAATTGCCATCACAGTAGCTCCAGTTAAACGGCGCGCGTTGGTTTGAGCCAGGGTCAGCCCCACTAAAGGAGAATCTGAATTTAGGACATACCAGTGGTGTTGTAGCCCTTCGATTGCCACCTCCAGATCAGCTGCACCCCAGTACTCTGATCGTTCTGGCAAAATGTCCCGATACCGTCCACGGCGATAACGGTTCACAACCTGCTGCACTGCATAGGTAGAATCACCCAACTTCAACAGCATATGTGCGCCCATTTCCAGAGAAGCTTCAAATTCTGGTTGCACCACCTCTTGAGCGCCCAATTGGTAAAGCGAATCAATTTCTTCATTCACATGGGCACGGACGGTAATATCCAGATCTGGTGCTAAACTCAAGGCACGCTTTAAAGTTAATCGAGTTGCCATCGGATCTGGTAGAGCGATCGCCATTGCTTTGGCTTGAGTGAGATTGGCTTTCTCCAACACCAACGAGCTGGAAGCATCGCCAAAAAGATAGGGAATTCTTCGCTCCCGCAAGGTTTGGAGAGCTGCTTCATTGTTATCAATAACTAGAATTTTATGCCCCTGAAAATATAGCATCCTCACGAGAGTTTGCCCCACCCGACCATAGCCCACTACTACCACATGATTGGCAAGTTCTTTATCCAACCCGAATAAGCGGGGGGAATGATGCAACTGCAAGAATGAACTCAGCACCGGAAGCTGTTCTAACCACTGAAGCAGATACGGCGTTGCTTTCAGCATAAAAGGCGCAAGCAATAATGTGATAGCAGTTGTTCCTACGGTCAGTCCATAAAGTCTAGAAGAAAAAAGTCCTTGAGTTTGAGCAACACCTGCTAACACAAAGGAGAATTCCCCAATTTGGTTGATACCGATACCGACCGTAAGTGCTGTTTTTAAGGAATAGCCGAACCCCCTGACAATCAATGCAACGATCGCTGCTTTACCGATCATAGTGACCGCTATTAACCCAATTAAGACCCAGCCATTTGCCAGCAGGAAACCAGGATCAATCAATATTCCAATTGAAACAAAAAACAGAGTCGCAAACACATCTCGCATTGGCAAAACGCGATCGAGGGCATGATCAGCATACTCCACGTTGGAAATCATTAGCCCTGCCACAAATGCACCCATAGCAATACCCAAACCAATGGCGTAGGTAAATAGGGCAATTCCCAAGCAAAGCACCAAAATTCCGAGTAGAAATAACTCCTGAGACCCACTTTGAGCAAGTAATCGGATCAGGAAGGGAATGACCCACCTGCCGGTTAGAATTGCCCCAAGTAAAAAAAGTAGTACCTTGACTAGTGCAGTAAATAAGGCAATACCAATAATATTGGTCGGCTGGGTTAAAGCAGGTAGGACTGCCAACATCAGTCCTAAGCCCAGGTCTTGCACAATCAGAATCGCCAGCATCACCTGCCCATGAACGGTTTGGACTTCATTCCGTTCAATCAAACTTTTGAGTACGACTGCTGTTGAGGACAGGGAAAGAACTGCACCCAGAAAAATCGCTTTCGGAACTGTCTGAACCCAGCCTGTCAAATAGGCGAGTCCTCCTGCTAGTAGAATCGTGAGCATAATTTGCAGCGATCCACCACCAAGGGCAATAACCCTTAATCGTAATAAGTCTTTAAGAGAAAATTCAACACCCAAAGCAAACAACAATAAAGCTACCCCAACTTCGGATAGCACTTGAATATCCCCCTCAAGGGTGACCAGCTTTAACCCCGCAGGTCCGACAACTATACCTCCCAACAAATATCCAAGTAACACGGGCTGACGCAAACGACTTACCAGATACCCTCCGCTTACCGCAACCCCCAACACTGTTACCATTTCAACAATCAGTGTCAACTTGCCAGCCATTTATTCTTTTTCCTTCAATATTTTCTACAGGGTATCGTTGTTTAAATCATGCCTGGCGAAGGTTAGACAATTTTGGATTTTAGATTTTGGATTTTGGATTGACCCCGATTTATCCCACGGATAAATCTGCTTTCTTGTACCCCGGGAGGAATTATCGATCATTGGCGATCGCTAATTATGATGTCTGTATAAGTTCGTAATAAGGACTTTAGTCCTAAATCCGCAGAGTGGTTCATCGCATTAGTTTTGATCAGTTGTGAAAGTTTATAGTTACGGCTTTAGCCCTTGAAATTGAGCGATAAATCGCTCACTACAAACCCTTTATAATTAATGCGATCTACCACTAAGTTTATTGTCTTAGCGTCAGTATTACTTCTATCAAGTTGGTTTGTTTGCTTGTCAGAAGGTACAGCGATTACCTATAAAATAATATAGTTAATAATATAGCCCTTAGTTGGCTTTTTTACGTCAATTGATTTAATAAATGTATTCATATAGTTATCAAAGGGAGCATTTAGGTATGGATATGCAAGTCCTGAGAGAACGTGCGGGGCTTAGCCGTGCAGAGGTTGCCTTCAGGCTTGCAATCAGTGAAACTAGCGTTCGCAACTGGGAAGCAGGGCGTACAGAACCAACAATGACGCCCAAAAAATACTTAGAAGCGTTGCGACTATTCAAATGTACACCAGAAGAATTAGCAGCAGCAAGCGAAAAATCTATCAACCAACGGCATAAACGCAAACCAGGAAGACCAAGGAGATTTCCTAACAATCAATTAAATCAGGTAACTCCTATGCCTGATGCGCCTGCTGCTGAGATACGGATATAGCTCAAGAGATCACAGATATTACTATCTCAAAATTTATGGGAAAATAATGAAATTAACTGATAAAATTTATACGCTATATTCAAGGGCGTTGTAGGCTTCTTTTGTCAGGCTGTCCCAGGATTAAATCAGTTATCAATGATCAGTAAACAGTTATCCAGCTTGTTCACTGATAACTGATAACTGTTAAAGCTGGTACACAAAACTTTGTGTTGAGCTAAGTGTCGGCAATAGACGTACAATATCGCTGTGGCAGCAGTTGACCATTTGCATCGCAATTTCTGTCTTACTCCAAGAGCATTAGTTTGAGATATACCTGAAGTTATCCAAGATATTGATGTGTTTACACACATTTAGAACAGCAGCATCGCTGACCGTATTTACAGTAGAAGCACGATAAGATTCTAGAACAATAAATGTACAAGAGGTCGAATGGCAGAAACACTACTCTTCAACGCCTTACGGGAAGCTATTGATGAAGAAATGGCGCGTGACTCCACAGTATTTGTACTTGGTGAAGACGTAGGACATTACGGTGGTTCCTACAAGGTGACAAAGGACTTGTATCAAAAATACGGAGAACTCCGAGTTTTAGATACCCCGATCGCCGAAAACAGCTTCACCGGTTTAGCAGTAGGATCAGCAATGACCGGGTTACGACCGATTATCGAAGGCATGAACATGGGTTTTTTGCTCCTTGCCTTTAACCAAATCGCGAACAATGCCGGTATGCTACGCTATACCTCCGGCGGTAACTTTAAAATTCCGATGGTAATTCGTGGCCCTGGGGGTGTAGGGCGTCAACTTGGTGCAGAACATTCCCAACGCTTAGAAGCTTACTTTCAGGCTGTACCTGGATTGAAGATTGTTGCCTGTTCCACACCTTACAATGCTAAAGGGCTGCTGAAATCTGCTATTCGCGATGATAACCCAGTCCTATTCTTTGAACACGTCCTGCTTTACAACTTAAAAGAAAACCTACCAGAAGAAGAATATCTATTACCCCTAGATAAAGCAGAAATTGTGCGTCGTGGCCAAGATGTCACAATCCTCACTTATTCACGGATGCGCCATCATGTCACACAAGCCTTAAAAACTTTGGAAAAACAAGGTTATGACCCAGAAGTCATTGATTTAATATCTCTTAAACCCTTGGATATGGAAACCATTGGGGCATCCATACGCAAAACCCATCGAGTGATTATAGTCGAAGAGTGTATGAGAACAGGAGGCATTGCCGCAGAATTAATTGCCTCAATTAACGAGCGCTTTTTTGATGAATTAGATGCACCTGTACTGCGGCTTTCTTCCCAAGATATTCCTACACCTTACAATGGTATGTTGGAGAGATTGACAATTGTTCAACCAGAGCAAATTGTCGAAGCTGTAGAAAAAATGATGGCTTTGCGAGTTTAGGAACAACTTGTTGATTGTTGGTAGTTCATAGTTGTTGGCAACAATCAACAACCAACAATCAACAACCAACATTTAAAAACTTAACTCTTCACTCATAATTCATTAAAGAGCGCTATTATAGCGTTTGTCGAAGCGAGTGATGGTATGCAAAGACAGCGATCGCTATTAGCCCTAATTTTAGTGATGGTAATTGCCGCTATTGCAGTAATTGCCACAATTCCTATACCGCTAGGACTGGACTTGCGGGGAGGTTCACAACTGACAATTCAGGTGAAGCCAACGCCAGAAATTCCACGCATCACTGAACGAGAATTAGAAGCTGTCAAAAGTGTTGTGGAAGGCCGTGTAAATGGCCTTGGTGTCTCTGAACCTGTAATTCAAACAGTTGGAGAAGACAAGATTTTAGTGCAGCTACCCGGAGTCAACGATCCAGAGGAAGCAGAAAGAGTACTAGGTGGTACAGCACAGTTAGAGTTTCGCCAACAAAAACCAAATACAGAAACTCAGTTGTTTGCTTTACGAACTTCACAACAAGAACTCAAACAACAACAGCAACAATTAAAAAATTCTAACGATACCGCAGCGATCGCCAAAAATAGAGAAGCGCTGCAAAATAATAGCAAAGCGATCGCTGAATTATTTGAGAGTACCAATCCACCACTCACTGGTCAATACCTCAAGGACGCCCGTGGCGAACCAACCTCAGGTAATAATTGGGAAGTTGCCATTCGCTTTGATCAAAAAGGTGGTGAACTTTTTGCCCAGATCACCAAAAATCTCGCTGGTACAGGTCGCAGCATTGGCATTTTTCTGGATAATGAACTGATTAGTTCTCCCGTAGTCGGACCGGAATTTGCAGCCACAGGTATTACTGGTGGTGGTGCTGTAATTACTGGTAACTTTACACCCCAAGAAGCCAACGAATTAGGTGTACAACTTAAAGGTGGTTCTTTACCCGTACCAGTAGAAATTGGTGAGATTCGTACAGTAGGAGCAACTCTAGGTAAAGATAGTATTCAAAGCAGTATCTGGGCAGGTGTTGGTGGTCTGATCTTAGTTCTCATATTCATGGTGATTTACTACAGACTACCAGGAGTAATTGCTGACATAGCACTAGTAATTTACGCACTCTTGACTTGGGCTAGTTTTGCTTTGTTAGGCGTTACACTCACCCTACCAGGAATTGCAGGTTTCATCCTCAGTATTGGTATGGCAGTTGATGCCAACGTACTTATATTTGAGCGTACACGGGAAGAATTGCGAGCAGGCAAAACTTTATATCGTTCTGTAGAATCTGGCTTTTACCGTGCCTTTTCTAGTATTTTGGACAGTAACGTCACGACCTGGATTGCATGTGCTGCCCTGTTTTGGTTGGGATCTGGTTTAGTTAAAGGGTTTGCCCTCACCCTTGCTTTAGGTGTAGCGGTAAGTATGTTCACAGCCATTACCTGTAGTCGGACGTTCATGTTCTTGGCAATTTCTATTCCTTCCTTAAAGAAACCTGAATTATATTGTCCCAACTTGTCAGCCTCAAACAAAACGGAGGTGGCGCGATGAAACTGAGTATTAACAAATCGCGATCGCTATGGTGGGGTATTTCCTCCATCATTATTCTTGCTGGTATCATCTCAATGGTGATTTCCTGGCAACAAATAGGCGCACCCCTCCGCCCCAGTCTGGATTTTGTTGGTGGTACACGCTTGCAGTTTGAACGGGATTGCACAAATCCAGAGAACTGTAATAAAGCCATTGATATCAACGAAGTTCGGGAAGTAGCCAACGCCCAAGGACTTGGTGACAGCAGTATCCAGATTGTCGCTGACAAGGATACAGGCAAAGACAACGGTGTATTAATCCGCACAAAAACCCTGGATGTAGAGCAGCGTACCAAGTTACAAAATGCCCTTAGTGAAAAAATTGGCACATTTGACCCGCAAAAAACCCAGATAGATACTGTTGGTCCAACAATTGGACGAGAACTATTTAGGACTGGTGTAATTGCGCTCGTAGTCTCTTTTGTTGGTATTATTGTTTACTTAACTTTCCGGTTTCAGTTAGATTACGCTGTCTTCGCGATCATTGCTCTATTCCACGATGTCTTAGTGACAGTAGGGATTTTCTCGATTCTCGGCTTGGTGGCAGGTATAGAGGTAGACAGTCTATTCATTGTCGCTTTGTTGACAATTACAGGTTTCTCTGTAAATGACACCGTTGTAATTTATGACCGGATTCGGGAGACACTGCAAATCAACCCCAATCGTCCGATCGCTGATATTGTTGATGATGCAGTCAACCAAACTCTCACACGTTCTATCAACACAACGTTAACAACCTTGCTAACATTATTTGCGATCTTCCTATTTGGTGGAGCAACCCTGAAGAACTTTTCCCTCGCCTTGATTATTGGTTTTACGATGGGGGCTTATTCCAGTATTTTCATCGCCAGTACTCTGTTAGCTTTATGGCGAGAACGCAAAGGCCAACCTGTTGTTTCCTCAACTTCAGAATCTATGAATAGTTAGTTGTTGGTTGTTGTTAGTGGTTAGTAGTTGGTTGTTGTTTGTTGGTGGTTAGTAGTTAGTAATTATTCCCCTACTCCCCACACTCTCCCCATTGCCCCTAATCCCCACCAGGGACCGGTGATGTTCCCCACCTCCCCACTGCCCCTAATCCCCAACGCCAGGTGCTTTATGCCGGGAAACCCGTCCACCGCACTGGCTCCTCCCTGTCGGTCGCGGGGGCCGGTGAGTTCCCCACCTCCCCACC
>NZ_AJLK01000094.1 GCF_000317205.1 Fischerella muscicola PCC 7414
TCCCCATTGCCCCTAATCCCCACCAGGGACCGGTGATGTTCCCCATTGCCCCCCAACCCCACAAAGTGGGGACCCCTAGCCCCCCATCTCCCCTAATCCCCACGACCGACAGGGAGTGGGGGCCGGTGAGTTCCCCATCTCCCTACCTCCCCACTCCTCCCTCGCCTATGGATGAACTAGAAACTTTATATTCAAGTGTAAACCCTGATATTAATTTGACAAAGCAAGTACAAAAGCTACATCGGCTCACGGTATATGGTAGATGGCTGTTTGTTGGTTTACTCTGGCTTACTGTTGCGCCTTGGAGCTTGTGGAGTCTACGTGAAGAGATTGCTTTGTGGAGACAATATTTTACTTGGGTTGCTGTCAGATATGGGCTTTATTTCCATCCATTTGCTACCCTTGGTTTAGCTTTTTGCATCGGCATGACGGTTGCTGTTTTGGTTTGGCAAAGTCGTAATATCCTATTTGGGCTACCGCAGCAAGATAAGGAACGTCTCGAAAAACAGGTATTTCGGATACGCCAACAAGGACCGAGTCATCCCCTGTGGAAGTGGATTTGTCAGTAAATCTTGAATTATTAATTACAAAGATAGTTGCGATATGTTCATAAAGGCTGTATCTTTTGCACAGCGAAACTCAGCAAAGGTACTGCCTAAATTGGTGCGATGATGAATTCTTCTCAAATTCAATTTAGCGATCGCAAATCAAAAATAGACCTTTACCAACTCCAACAGCTGTTAAATATTTCAGCTTTCTGGGCAAAAGGACGGAGTATCGAAGATTTAGGAGTAGCCATTGCCAACAGCGACCCTGTGATTAGCATTTGGGATGGGCAACAACTTATTGGCTTTGCTAGGGCAACTTCCGACTGTATTTATCGTGCCACAATTTGGGACGTTGTGATTCACCCAGACTATCGTGGTAAGGGATTGGGTAGTAAATTAGTGGAAACTGTTCTGAGTCATCCTCGCCTACAACGGGTAGAACGTGTCTACTTAATGACTACTAGCCAGCAGCTGTTCTATGAAAAAATTGGCTTCCAAAAAAATTCCACCACTACAATGGTGCTTTACAGTGATCAGATATCAGTGATCAGTGATCAGAATTGTTTGATAACTGATCACTGATCACTGTTAACTAATAGATCGGGGAATAGTGATTTGCAACCTAGTCATCTCTTCCGCCTGTTCTGTTTTTACAGGAGGAACAATTTCTAATTTGCCCCCCATCACTTCTAGTAGAGTTTGATTAAGCAAGAACTTCATTCCTGGATCAAAAGTAATATTATCTTCCTCAGTTTCAGCAAGTTTATTGGTAGATGAAATTAAATCTATTGGTTCAGACTGTAAAACAGTTTGTTTCGGCACATCTAGCCAAACGTAAACGAATTTATCTTTAGGTGAGGCTTGGGTTGATATATAAATACCGCCTTCCTCCATCTGAGCGATCGCGGTTTCAATTAAATTGATTAATACTTGTTTGAACCAACGAGAATCTACTACCACTTTCAATTCTGATTCTGGCAGTAAGACTTTGAAAGGGAAATTGCGATTTTCTGCCAGCATGTAAGTTAAATCATAAACTTCCTGCAACAAATCTTTGAGTGATCGCGGTTGCAAGTCTAGTTTATTTGTACCATGTTCTAATCTGGCAACAGTAAGAATTTCATCAATTAATTTCAGTAGCTTGAGTGTCCGGTCGTGAGCTTGTTTGATAAATTCTCGCTCTTCTTCTGGGTTTTCACACAAATTTGCCAAAATTAGCTGTTGTAAACCAATTAAACCATTGATTGGCGATCGCAAGACGTGGGTAGTTCGTGCTAAATACCCGGCTTTAAACTGGCTCATTTCGCGCGCCATTTCGTATGCCAATTGCGTTTGTTTTATCTGTTGTTGGAGTTTCACCACATCCTGTTGTTCTGTTGGTAGTACTGGGGATGAACTAGATGGCCTATTTTTACGTGCCAATAATCCACTAAAACCCAATCCTAATAATAGTCCTGCTCCTAGATATGCCCAGTTACTCCAATCCATACATTTGGCAAATATAAACATTATTAGTGATCAGTGATCAGTTACTAGTTATCAGTGAACAAGCTTGATAACTATTCACAGACAACTGATAACTGATTTAATTCAGCTTAACTCCTCCTTGCCGTAAAATCTGCCAATTCATCCCAGTCCATTTGGCAACAGTAGAGGGTATTCCATTTCCCGGTATTTTACTTTCGTATTCTGTGCTAGCCAATACCAGAACTTCAGGAAACTGAGCTGTTATTTCTGCCATTGTTTGTAAAGGTGGTTGACCTGACAAATTAGCACTAGTGGTGGCAAGGGGCCCTGTTTGCGCTAAAATCTTTCGAGCGATCGCACAATTAGGAACTCGAATACCAATGGTCGTTGGATCTATAGGATTCATCGCTATTGGTACTCGTGCAGAGGCTGGCAAAACTAAAGTCAGCGCCCCTGGCCAATATTTATCAGCAACTTCTTGCCAAATTTGATACTCTTGGTCACTACCCTTAACAAAAGCCCAGAGTGCTTCTGGATTAGCTGCCATTAAAATTAATGGTTTATCTTGAGCGCGTTGTTTAGCTTGAAAAATCAAGGTGGCCTGCTCTGGTAAACTTGCCAAAGCGGGAACTGTGTCTGTGGGGAAACTGATTAATTTACCCGAGAGTGCGCCAGCTACGAGCGTATCGAAGGAAACTTGTGTCATTTTAAAATTATGAATTATAAAATCTAAATTATGAATTAATTTAAGAAATCAAAGCTTATTATTCATAATCTTTGGGCAAAAGCAAAGCGTTCTATACCAGCTAAATCAGTATAAATTTCAATATTGCAGTAGCTGCCTTGATTTTGTAACATCTCTCGCACAGTATCCGCCTGTCCTGCCATCATCTCTACAAGCCACATCCCACCTGGTTTTAAATAAGTCGGGGAAGTTTCGATCAAATAACGAATACAGTCTAGACCGTCGTCACCACCATCAAGTGCCAAATGTGGCTCATGGTTGACAACTTCTGGTTGTAGGGTTGACATAATACTGGTAGGAATATAAGGCGGGTTTGACACCATACCACTGAATTGTCCTTTGAAAGACTCCAGGGGTTCCCACCAATAGCCTTGATAAAATTTGATGCGATCGCTCAGCTTGGCATTTTGGGCATTAATTTGAGCGATCGCAATTGCTGCGCTTGAATAATCAACCGCATGAATTCTAGCCTCTGGTAAGGCATCTGCCAGTGCAATGGCGATTGATCCACTACCAGTTCCTAAATCTGCCCACTGTCCTTGTTGTAGGCGCAGTTTGTCCTTACTCTTGGCAACTGCTGCTACTGCAATATCAATCAACAACTCTGTTTCTGGTCTGGGAATTAAAACCCCAGGAGAAACTGTGATTTTAAACTTTCGCCAAGGTGTAACTCCTGCAATGTACTGTACTGGCAGGCGTTCCTTTAATCGTTTTTGCCATAGCAAATCTAATTCTGCTAAAGGCAGTGGCAACTGGATTTGTGGCCAGTCTTTAAACGATTCCAAACGTAGGGCCAAACGATCTAATCCAGCTATTTCTTGTAATAGCCAGTCTACCTCAGCAGGTGATACATCAGCAGCGATCGCTCCATAGATCGCTGCTTGACGCCATTGCCAGAGTTGCAAACCAGAAATTTCTTTGGGTTGTTGATCCGCCATAATTAACACTTATAAGTTAGCAGTTATCAGTTATCAGCTAATTTCAATGACTCAAATCGTTGAAGAGCGAATAAGGAATCCCACACATGAAATAAATGTGTGGGGAGATATCAAATTGATAACTGATAACTGTTCACTGATAACAGATAGCGCTAGTTATTTTTTCGGTTGAGTGGGTGGTGTGACAGCATTATTAGGCTTGAGATTTGGTGTCGCAGCTGTGCTAGGTGCATTAGTCCTTGGCTGCTTGCTGATGTATTCTAAGCTCTCTGAAGACGGTACTAGAGTAACTTGCTTCAACCACTCATCGTTTTTTTGCTGCAACGTTTGGATGACACCTTCAATATCAACTACCTGAATTTCGGCTTTCGGAATATCTTTCTTGACCTGGTTCAACAAACCTTGGGCGTCTTTTTGACTCAAAAACAAAGGCACAATTTCTTGATTGTTAGACTTCCGTTTGACTGAAACGTAGCCCTTGTCTGCCGATTGAACAATAAACACGGGTACAATTAAGCCTTTGACCTCTTGACCTTTTTGGCGTAGTAGTGTGACTGCTCCTTGAAGATCTTGCTGTCCGGGTTGAAGGGCAAACAAGACGCGGTCTGGTTTATTCCTATCTTCTCGGAGCTTTTGATAAACGACTCCCATTGGCACAGGTTTGACTTGCAGGGTTTTCACCATTTCTACAAGTTTCGGGTCTTTTTGTTTCCGCAGTTGCTCTAAAAAGGCCTGCGCTTCTTGTCCGTTCATAAAAACATCTGCCACCGTAGTACTTTTTTGTCCGTTTTGGGCAGGAGGCAGAGTACGAGTTAGGGGTACACCTTGAAGGTTAGTGATGAGAAAAACCGGTACTTCATTCAGTTTTTCTGCTATTTGTTGTTCGGGTAATGCTAGTACTGGGGCATTTCCGCTAAAAACTGTTGCCAGCAGAGTACTCCCCACTAAACCTAATGTTGTACCCCAGCGAACCAATGATTTCATGACTTCTCCTAGCATCAATATTTTTTATCAAGTCAAATGAATTGTTATAGTCGCACAGAACCGACTAGTATCTGTTTTGCCAGTGGACTGTGCTGTTGTTTGTTCGTCAATTTCGCCTAGAGATTGACAGCAAAGTAACGTAGATAGATGCCTGCTATTATGTTGCTTTCAGACTGTGAAAACTCTCCCGCTTGTGAAGGCGACAAATGCCATTTTATTGCCTTTACTATGCCATAGTTGACGCCATATGCTAGTCATTCGTTCCATCTACCCCATAACATGATTGCTTTAATCTACACATATCCTTCAATAAATTGAATTTGTCTTTTATACCTCAAAGCTAAGCTGACAGCAAAATTACAAAGTTTTATTTTTCCGCAATAATCAGTAATTAAAGTGCAAATATAATTACCAAAACTTTATGTAAATATCTAAGATTAAAATATAGTCAATTTTTATTTATTTCTGAGAAAATGAAAAGCTCTATATAATTTAGCTGAAACCGACAGAAGCCCCACGACTCACCCGAAGGGGAGCGTGGGGACGGCGGCTGGAGTGTCGGACGCAGGTTCCGACACCGCCGCCTCATGAATGCGTCGGAGTTGACGACAGTCCTTCTCCCTATTCTCCCGCAGGGAGAATAGGGAGAAGGACAGGTCGGAAACGAACAAGTCTTATGTTATGATGTTTTAATACAAGGCAGAAATGATAGGTAAGATTTATCTTGAAGTTGATAGATTTTTCCCTAGTTCAAAAACCTGTCATGTATGCCTTAATCAAGTTGGTAGTTTGCCGCTAGATGTAAGATTCTGGACTTGCGAAAACTGCCATACAAAGCATGATCGGGATGTAAATGCAGCTATTAACCTCACAGATGAGGGTCTACGAATTTTGACCTCTGGAACAGGGGATAAAGCCTGTCGCCCAGATGTAAGTCGGAGTAATAGAGGACGCAAGAAATCTACTACTGCGCTTTCTGTTGGACAGGAAGCCGGAGAGTGTACACGAAGTGTCACGCTCTGGTAGTTCACCTCAGGTTAAAGCAATAATTATTGAACCAACTGAAGTTGGAAGTGATAGATGACAGATAGGTTGTAAACTGCGATCGCACTATCTAGTTGGTATGACTATCAATCTGAATCAATTATTACTATAAATTTACGTGTTTTTAAATTGTGACAAGAATCGCTGTCTCAGTGCTTGCGCGTCTACACACCCATTTTCAAGATAGGTCTAAGCACTTGAGTGTATGCTCCGTGGCAGCAAGTCCTAGACTAAAAAAACCCTAGACCACATTAAACGATCTAGGGTTACATAACTGAATTTTTCAAGTCGGGATGACAGGATTTGAACCTGCGGCATCCTGCTCCCAAAGCAGGCGCGCTACCAAGCTGCGCTACATCCCGTTGACCTTAATATCTTATCACAGTTGAGAGCGTTTACATAAAAAATAGATAAGATTTTAGATTTTTTCTTATGAATATGCGTATTTACGTTTACGTAAACAAAGACTAACTTACAACAAAGGCGTTTATATGTCAAGAAATAGTGGTGTAGGGGGATAAGAGTATAGGGGTGTAGGGGAAACAAAGCAGCTAGGTTAGAGATTTAAGTGTTTTTATCACCTACACAGCTATAACCATATCTTCTAGTAAGAATATATATGTTTATTAATTGAGCTAATTAAATAGATTTGCTGATTACTGAGGATACCAGAACATACCTTTAATACCTTCTGGATCGGACATAAAACCCAAGCTTCGGTAGAAGTCTACAACATGGGGATCAGCAAAAAGTGTCACATTACTGATTTCTTCACTCCTCAGTTTTTTGAGAACGTATTTCATCAATGCTTTACCCAGCCCTTTACCTTGAAAGTCTGGATGAACTACCACATCCCAAATCGTGGCATTAAAAGCATGATCTGAGGTAGCACGGGCAAAACCAATGAGTCGCCTTTTATTACCTCGCACTTGCCACATTGAAGCAACGAGAAAACTATGCTCAATAGCTTTTTTAACTTTTCTTAAAGGGCGACGCGACCAGCCAACCGCATCACATAGTTCTTCAAGTTCATATAAATCAATATCTCTTTCGGTACTAAAAACAATGCGAGCCTCCTGGGTAGAAGCTTCGGTGACGCCACTGGAGTTACCAGCGCTGTCCACTGTATGCTCTTCAAAGGAAGTAGTTTTATTTGTTGCGATCGGTTCAGAAGCACTAAACCAAGTTTTCCAAAAACCCATGCCAGCGTGGTTCGGGTAGTATAACTGAATTGGTTTCTAATGAAAGAGTGTTTATTAACGCTTATCTGAGCCAGTTATGTCTAGGTATCTCTCACATCCGTGTTTTTTGGGGTTGTCGAGAGTTCCAATGACAGTTCTCAGTAATCGTTTATTTCACATCAATCATTTTCAACTTTAGCATTTTGTAGTAAGGCTAGGAAAAATTAACCAAAAGGACAACAACTTAAAACTAAATAGCACACAAAAAATATGAAAGCTTTAGATGTGATCACAGCAAGCAAGGCTTACCTCCAACAATGGCTTCTGGTTTAAAATCTTCAACACTGGAACTCCTAAAGCGCTTTAATCGCGCATTTCCTCAGTTTTATGAGCAATTTGTCAGCAGTGAAATTCAACTGCAAAATTTACGCTTGGCCTACCGCCTCTATAAAAGCAGGCGCGCAGTTATTGAACTGAAGTCGGAAGGTAGCAAAAGTGCTTTGCATTTTGCTTACCGTAACCAATCGTTTCTGCTCAGCGATATATTTGGTGTACTAGCGGCTTATGGGCTAACGATTCACGGTTTAAGTTTATATGGTCAGATCCGACCACCGATGTTGGTATTTATCAAACTACTGGTTTCCCGTGGTAGTAAAGCCTTGAGCGAGAAAACTTCCGGAAATGTCTGTCGCGCTATTCGAGAAGCTTTAGCCGGGCGGTTTGAAGTAGAAGAAATGCTGGCAGTAGAATTCAATCTTGATGCTGGTCTAGAGCAAGTACAAACTGAATTTTATGTCGATCCAGTCTTTCATCTTCCTGCTTTAGTCATAGAGGCTGATAACCAACCGGGATTATTTTATAAAGTGATGTATGCCATTTGGCAGGAAGACCTTTTGGTAGTAAATGCCAACTTGCTAGTATGGCGTGGCCGTACACGCTTGATTCTCTATTTGCTAGGGCCAAATGAAAGTCTAATTCCAGAATACTTAGGTCACAAAATTGCTGAAGGGGTGCGACAGAGGTTGTTGGGCAAATGAAAAATTATGATTGGTCATTGATCATTTGTCCTAGTTTTTTGAGTTTTGAGTTTTGAGTTTTGACTCAGTCGTACCCACTGTTCGGAGTACGATAGAAGTATGGCTACCATCGAAATCTTGGGCGTTCCACACGCATACGAACTAACAGCTCCCACGTCCTATCCCCATACTTTGGTATTTGTTCACGGTTGGCTCAATAGTCGTGGCTATTGGCAACCTGTGATTTCTCGCTTGTCCGGTGATTTTCAGTGTCTGTCTTATGATTTAAGGGGTTTTGGCCAATCCCAGTCCAATAAATATACTGATTTTATTCATCAGGGAGTTTCTTTTGACCTGAGTTCTGTCCATCGCAGTGACTTTGCCAATCCATTTGAGTCTCTTTACACACCCGCTGCCTATGCAAAGGATTTAACTGCTCTGTTGGAACAGCTAAATATTACCAGTGCCTGGCTTGTTGGTCATTCCTTAGGAGGTACGATCGCTCTGTGGGGAACAGCTCAGAAGCCTGAACGCATTCGGGGAGTCATCTGTATTAACTCTGGTGGCGGTATTTATCTCAAAGAAGCCTTTGAGCAGTTTCGCCTAGCAGGTCAACGGTTTTTACAAATTCGTCCGCGATGGCTTAGTCAAGTACCTTTAATTGATTTGCTATTTAGTAGAGCGAGTGTGGTGCGTCCCCTAGAACGCTACTGGGCACGTCAGCGGATCATTGATTTCATTAGCGCTGATCCAGAAGCAGCTTTAGGAACATTGCTAGATTCCACAACTGAGGATGAAATCAACCGTTTACCCCAGTTAGTAGCGCAACTGAAACAGCCAATTTATTTCATTGCAGGCGCTCAAGATAAGGTCATGGAACCTAAGTATGTCCGTCATTTAGCTAGTTTTCATCCGTTGTTCCAATACAGTGGTAACAATGTGATCGAAATTCCTGGCTGTGGGCATCTAGCCATGTTAGAGCAACCAGACGCGGTCGCTGATCATATCCGCTCAATTGTTTTCAAACACTCGGAAATAAAGGTTAGAGACTAAGGACATGGGATCGGGGGACAAGGGGGAGAATAAACATCAATTCCCAATTCCCAATTCCCAATTTCCGATCCCCGATCCCCTATCCCCTATACAACTCCATCACCTGCGTCAATCCGAGGCGAGACTGAACGCCGAGAGTTAAAGGTGAGGTATGACCCCGACTTAAATGGTCAGAGGCGGCACAACCAATCATTGCGGCGTTGTCAGTGCAATATTTGAGGGGAGGAAACAAAACCTTAAGGTTATGCTCTGTGGCTGCGGCTTGTAAGTGTTTTCTTAAACCACTGTTAGCTGCGACACCACCACCCACAGCAATTGTATGTAGACCATAGTTGATCGCACAAGCTATTGCTCTTTTTGTGAGCGATCGCGCGACGGTATCTTGAAAACTAGCTGCAACATCTGCCACAGGTACTTGTTGCTCCTGTTTCTCAAATTGCTGCACCAGACGTAGCACAGCTGTTTTTAAGCCACTAAAACTCGCATCGTAGGGATGATACCCACCATTTGGTAAGGAAACTTTCCCTTCTGGCAGGCTAAAGGCTTGAGAATTTCCTTGTTGGGCTAACTTATCTATGATTGGCCCCCCAGGATATCCTAACTGTAAGAGGCGGGCAACTTTATCAAAGGCTTCACCAGCAGCATCATCACGAGTTTCGCCCAGAGTTTCGTATACACCACAATCTTTGACGTAGATCAAGCTTGTATGTCCACCGGAAACTAGTAAGCTTAAAAAAGGAGGCTTGAGGCTGGGTTCGCTGAGGTAATTAGCGTAAATGTGACCTTCTAGGTGATGAACACCCAAAAATGGTTTGTTGTGTACCATTGCCAGGGTTTTGGCGGCAGTTAACCCAACTAGTAGCGCTCCCACCAGCCCAGGCGTGCAGGTGGCGGCGATACCATCTATCCCTTGCCAATCTAGCTGGGCTTGTTCCAAAGCTTGAGCGATCGCTATATTAATGATCTCTAAGTGCTGTCTAGACGCCACTTCCGGCACTACACCGCCATATTGGCTGTGGACAGGAATTTGCGACGTAACAATATTACTTATTACTTGACGATTGTTAACAATTGCTACAGCAGTTTCATCACAGCTGGTTTCTATCGCTAAAACGCTTGCCATCACTGGGTTATGCTTAATAAAGACTAGTTTGAGAAACTTTAACTTTTATTTACTTCAACTTTACTCGGTTCACAGGCAAGAGTATGATTGCCATAGACTCAAAACCCACTAAAATAACAGGAAAAATAAGAAATTTTGTCAGATTAATACCTGTCAAAAGCCTTGTTTATCCTGCTTTGATTGTGGATTGAAACCCCACAATTTCACAAAAGACCAGATAAGAAATATTAAATTTCTACTGGTCATCAAAAGTGAACATGCTTCTACATTAAAGTAGTCGAAAACGGATCACATCCTTTTTCGACAAAGGCTGTTTTAGTTCAGCCATTGGGTGTTATACCCAGAAACATAAAATAAAGGTAATCTTAGTATTCACCTTTATTCTATGAAACTATACTGACGTGATAGTTGTGCAAATCAAAATTGTACAAGCCGCTTCGTTTTGTACAATATAAAATTTTGTTTCGTAATGAAAGGAAACAATTCCATGCGACGCTTGTTTGCTTTGATTTTAGCGATTTGTCTTTGGTTTAACTTTGCTCCTGCCGCTAATGCGCTAGGAGCTGATCTTGTACCTTGTAGTGAATCTCCTGCCTTTGCTCAGCGCGCCCAAGTTGCTCGCAACACCACCGCTGATCCCCAGTCTGGGCAAAAGCGATTTGAGCGTTATTCTCAGGCATATTGTGGCCCCGAGGGTTTACCTCACTTGATAGTTGATGGTCGTTTAGATCGCGCTGGTGACTTTTTAATTCCCAGCATCCTCTTTTTGTATATTGCTGGTTGGATTGGCTGGGTTGGTCGTGCTTACCTGCAAACAATCAAAAAGCAAGGAGGCGACGTAGAACAGAAGGAAATTCAAATCGATGTTCCCTTGGCACTGCCAATCATGCTATCCGGCTTTGCTTGGCCAGCAGCAGCAATCAAAGAATTGCTTTCTGGTGAATTGACAGCCAAGGATGAAGAAATTCCCATTTCACCACGCTAGTATTGCTTGATTCATTGACTACTTCGGAGATTAATTCATGGATAATCAAAGCCCTTTCTTTAAGTTTCTTAGTACAGCACCTGTAATCACTACGATATGGCTGTTCATTACAGCAGGCATTTTGATTGAATTTAACCGCTTTTTCCCCGATCTACTTTTCCACCCGTTGCCATAAAAAATAACGGGTTTTAGTTTTTGAAGGGTTTGGTTAGTGGGGGCGAAGCATTTGTATTATTTATATTTCTCGCCAAAGCGAAAATTTTATTGTACAGATGCTTCGCCCATATAGTGGTTAACTTCAGTAAATCATAAATAACTACTTACCACTATAGTCATCCTAAATCATTCATGAAACTCTCTTTTCTCTTTCTCTGCTACCTCTGTTGCCTCTGTGGTTCGTTAATTAAAAGTCTTTTCACAAATTAAATAAGACTGCTACAGGATTATTAAAACTTTTTTATGTTGGTAACAACATGATTTTTTGTGATATCAAAAATTAAAAATACTGTTAACTTCTTTGTGTTCTTTGTGTTCTTTGCGTCCTTTGTGGTTGATGAATATAAATCTTTAAAAGAAAGCTCAAAGCTCAACAATCGAGTATTTTTAGGTAGTAAGAGAGTAAATTAATTTTTCTAAACTTTAGTTTTCAAAAATCACATCTAAAGACAATTATTATTAATATAAAATATTGCCACCTTACTGTTGAGAGGCGAAATTAAAATATGGCGCAAGCAGTAGATGCATCCAAAAATCTTCCTAGCGATCCTAGAAATCGGGAAGTAGTTTTTCCAGCAAAACGTGATCCGCAAATTGGCAACCTAGAAACCCCAATTAATTCTTCTGCCTTAACCAAGTGGTTCATTAACAACTTGCCTGCCTATCGTCCAGGTATTACTCCTTTTAGAAGAGGACTGGAAGTTGGCATGGCTCATGGTTACTGGATTTTTGGCCCCTTTGCCAAATTAGGTCCCCTGCGGAATACTGTGAATGCTGACTTAGCTGGTTTGTTATCAACTATTGGCTTACTCGTGATTTTGACTATTGCTCTATCTTTGTACGCAAATAGTAATCCTCCCGAACCAGTTGCGAGTGTAACTGCACCTCATCCTTCTGATGCTTTCCACACAAAAGAAGGTTGGAGTAACTTCGGCAGTGCTTTCTTGATTGGTGGTATTGGTGGTGCTGTTACAGCCTACTTCTTAACTGTCAATATCGGATTGATTCAAGGTTTCTTTGGTTAATATAGGTGTTTGTTGTTTGTTGGTGGTTGTTGGTTGGTGGTCAATAGAAACAAACAACTAACAACTATCAACAGATAACAAAATACAAAGGACACAAACAAAAGGCTTAGTAAGTCTTGCTTTGTGTCCTTTGTCGCTTTTTTGGGCAAAGAATTGGGTTTTTTAAGGGTGGTGAACTATCCAAACAAAGTTGCTTCTATAGATTTGAGGGTTGTTTCAAAATCGTCATTAACGATTTGAATATCAAATTCATCAGCAGCATTGATCTCATCTTGGGCGCGGCGTAGACGACGAGCGATCGCTTCTTCCGAGTCTTGTCCGCGAGTACGTATCCGTTTTTCTAACTCGCTGAATGAAGGCGGCAAGATAAAAATACTGAGTGCTTCGGGGAAGGAACGGCGAATTTGTCTAGCTCCTTCTAACTCTATTTCCAGTAAAACCAATTTGCCAGAACAAATTTGGTTGATGACTGGTTCACGGGGAGTACCGTAATAGTTGCCAGCAAATTCTGCCCACTCTAGGAATTCACCAGCTGCCACCAATTGTTCAAATTTACTACGGCTAATAAAGTAATAATCTTTGCCGTCGATTTCTCCTGGACGAGGAGAACGAGTAGTTGCGGATACCGAATAATAAAGCTCTGGATGACGCGCCAGAAGCGATCGCATTAAAGTCCCTTTGCCGACACCACTAGGTCCGGTTAAGACAACTAGCTTGCCAGAAGATAGACAATCTTTGGTAGTAGCACCACTCTGGATGGATAAGACTTGCATCATCCGCTCAACCTGTGAATCAATTAATAGACATTATTTATTGGTAGTTGGTAATTGGTAATTGGTAATTGGTAAGAACACCTATTACCCATCCCCCTTGCCGCCAACTTTCTGTGACTAACAGAATTTTGTAGTATGAGTGACAGAAAATTTGTCTATTTCACATGTTACTGCCGATATGGCGCAAATAGGAGTAAGAATTTTCATCAACTCCTGATTTAGTTATCTACCGCCTGATGTTCACGGGAAACCACAAAACGATTTGCAACCGTTTCCGGTTGAATCGCCGAGAGGATAACATGGCTGGAATCGGTAATAATTACAGCCCTGGTGCGGCGACCGTAGGTTGCATCAATAAGTTGACCTCGATCACGTGCATCCGTAATGATTCGCTTAATAGGGGCAGATTCTGGACTGACAATGGCAACTACTCGGTTGGCGGACACAATATTGCCGAAACCGATGTTGATTAGCTGAATGTCCATAAAAAACTAACACCAAATGTGGTGTGAGAAGCCTAATTAGAACTATTTCCCATGTTATCCCCAAAAAATAGCAGTTACAACGCTTTATTTCACCCCAAGCGGTGTTTTTTAATAAGAAATGCTTTTTTAGCAATTTTTTATATCAAATAACTAAATATCTGCCTCAAGATATAGGCACAATTATCAAAATACAGGTATTAGCTGTATCTGTATCTAGGGATTAAAGGCTAGGTGTTAACAGTGCTACACAAAATTAAAAACTCAAACTCAAAAAAGCCTGTATTTTGGTTTGTTTAGCTGATTTTAGATAGTATCTTTATTTTCGCTGTCCCGTACTCAATATCAGAGATTGAAAAAGATAAATTTGTCTGTTTGATACAAGACTATCATGAATACAGTCACTAACAACAATTAATCAAACCAGATTTTGATAAACATTTATCCATCAGATTTGATCTCGTAAATTAAGCGTGAAATCTTCTGTTCCTTATCCTGTGACAATTTTAGTCTCTTAACTTCATTTTTGGGTAAGATAGCACGTTATTAAAATTTGTAATCAATATGAATCAGACATTGTAATTTCATACAATTTACTGTTACAGACAATCGAATCTGAATTGTTTTATACTGCATATTTTTGGTAATATAATTACGCTTGTTGTTGTAACTAGAAGTTGCAAACTATATCCATACACAAGCCAAAAATAAATATGCAGAAATCGCCTCAATCCAAGGTTTCATCTCAGCAAATCTCAGCACTAAGCTTCATTGCCAGATTCAATACTGCAACCGTAAGAATGACTATTCCATTTGTGCTGGCAGCTGCTTTGATGGCTAAGTACGTGACTACACAGTCTGCAAGAACATCTGCTGCACAACCATTAAATTCACTGAATGCTGCTGCATCAGGCGGTATTTTACTTGCTGCCAAATCGTCTACTCAAAAAACATTAAAATTACGTACAAATGTACCAGACTCTGTACTACTTCCTGCGACATCATCTACTCAAAAAAAATTAAAATTACGTACTACTCCGCCACCACGTCCTAGTTGGGCGATCACTAAAGGAATGCCTATTCCTTCTCGTCTTCCAGGAAAAGAAAATACAGAAGTTGCTTACAATCTTGACACACCTCCAGATTTTAAATATAGCCAAGAGTTGCAAAAAATTGTTAATGAAGTTGTGAGGCTAGCTGCTGCTAAAGGTCTGCCGAAAAAACCTTTATCAATTACATTGATAGATGCGAAAACAGGCGAGACAGCAGGATACCAGCAAGACGTACCTAGATATCCTGCTAGTGTAGTAAAGACCTTCTGGCTGACGGTTTTATATTCCCAAATCGAGAGTGGGATTTGGAAAAATGAAGAAGATTTTACTCCTTACATCGCCAAGATGATTAAGGAGTCTGATAATGAAGCTGCTAGCTACATTATTGATCAAATTACTGCTACACGTTCTCAACCCAGACTCAAGAGCGAAAAATTTAAGAGTTGGAAAAATAGACGTGAACAAGTAAACAGGTTTTTCCGGGAAGCTGGCTATAAACGGATTAATGTGAGTCAAAAAACATTTCCGCTTTATTACCTCAATCTTCCAGAACCTAGAGGTAGTGAGTCGCAAATGCTAAGTAGGCCAGCTTGGAATCCGAATCGGATTACAACCAGACAAGCAGCCAGACTCATGTACGAAATTTGTTACCTGAAAACAGCTGTTTCTCAAGAAGCTAGTCAAAAAATGTGCAACTGGCTAGAAAGGGATTTAAATCCGAAAGCTTGGCAAGATCCGGATTTGTATGCTTTCAATCCTGTAAGAGGTTTTTTAGGTCAGTCTTTATCTAAAAATAACGTTAGTTTTCATTCTAAGGCTGGTTGGACTTCTCGCTCCCGTGCAGAAATGGCCATGGTTTCCACAGGAGATGATAAAGCAACCTATATTTTAGCCATTTTTGGTCAAAGTCCTGCATACTCCAATAGCGTAGACATCTTTCCCCAAATTTCTCGTCTTGTCTACAAACGTATGGCTGCTCGTGATACTAAACCAGAATCTAAGCCTATAGCACTTTCCAATCTACCTGATGTGAATTAAAGTCTTGACCGAAGAAAGGCAGAGGGCACAGAGAGGGCAGTCCCGATGAAAAGATTTCACCACCAAGCATAAAAAACCTCACCCCCTACCCCTAATCCCCACTCCCCCAAGGGAGTGGAGGCCCCGAGATCCCCTCTCCTTACCAAG
>NZ_AJLK01000095.1 GCF_000317205.1 Fischerella muscicola PCC 7414
TCTCCTTACCAAGGAGAGGGGTGGCGTAGCTGGGGTGAGGTGACTTTTAAGCCAGAGGGCAGAAGGTTTAAATTAAAATAACCTCCTTTACATAAGGAGGTTATTTGCTGTGATGATTTGTGTCGAAATCTCAGAATTTGCTGATCGCTAAACAGATGACAGCCAAAATAGTACTGATGATGTAGAAAACGGCTACTACTTGTAATTCTGACCAACCTGAAAGTTCCAGGTGATGGTGTAGTGGAGCCATTTTCAACAAACGTTTGCCTTTGCCATCAGGACCTTTTGTAGCTTTGTAGTAGCTAACTTGTGCCATTACAGACAGGGTTTCTACAAAGAAAATCCCGCTCAAAATGAATAGTGCTACTAGACTGTTAGTTAGCAATCCCACAGCCGCTAATGCGCCTCCCAGGGCGAGAGAACCAGTATCTCCCATGAAAACGCGGGCTGGGTTGCGGTTGTGTGCCAAAAAGCCTAAGCAAGCACCACTCAAAGCAGCGCAGAAAATCATCAGTTCGGGTGAAGTGGAACCAATCAGCGCACCTAATGCCAGTAATGCGATCGCTACTGTTCCTGCTGCCAATCCATCAATACCATCTGTTAAGTTAGTAGCATTGCTCTCTGCTACTAACACAAAGCCCGCCAGAGGCCAGAACAGCAAGCCTAAAGGTAAAAAGAAGCCCAAAGGTAAAGCTAAATTTGTGATATTAGCAGGTTGATTGAAAAGCAGCCATAAACAGAAAAGAACCGCAAAGCCAATCTGTAGAAAAAGCTTCATCCGAGGGGAAATACCCTTGTTGGATTTACGGCGCAAAATTTGCCAATCGTCGAGCCAGCCAATTAATCCGTAACCTAACGTCAATCCCGAAACTGCCAATACATTTGTATTAAAGTTTGATAATATACAAGCAGCTATCACCCCAACAGGAACAAAAAAGATACCACCCATTGTCGGCGTACCTGCTTTTTTCAAGTGGGCTTGAGGGCCGTCTTCGCGAATTATTTGCCCTGTTTTGAGTGCTTGCAGCATTGGCACAACAAAAAAGCCCACGGCTGCTGAAATGACAGCGCATAATAGAAATGGCAAGGTGAGGGAAAAAGTGTTAGCCCACGGCAATCTATTTGCCATGCCATCCAAAACTAACGCTGCGACACTTAACCCTACACCTAAAACAGAAACTAAACCTATGCCAGAAATATTCAACCCCTGGTCAGGAGATAATTTAGCGTCCACGGTTGTTTCCCCTCACTCCACACTTGTACGACAGATGAACAATAGGGACTCGTTAAGATGTTGACTCTTTAGTCTTTACTGACTACTCTTCGTCTGGAACGATATCATCATCGTCATCAAAGTCATAATCGGCTATACCGTCATCACCACCCAAAAATTCCGAAATTTCTTCTTCGTTATCTTCACTAAAATCTAGCTCTTGGGTATCACGCGCTATCAGACGACCACTATTTTGCAACCAATCCAAAATGGAGGACTCTTGCTTTAATGGTATTACAGCAGCACGTTGATTGCGAGGTTCTTCGCGTAATGGGGAATTTAGCATATTAGACTTAGGATACAAGGAGTGCCATTATAGCTTGACATTAAGAGTCTATCACTTGATACGGAAGATTTTAGTTGATCATTCAACGAGTTACTTCCAAAATCCGACAAAATTTTTTGTTTTTACTATCAATCTAAGTAAATAGTGACAGTAACTTTGTGATTAGGCATCTTGCAAAAGTAACAATTACAGTAAGTAATTTTGGGTAAAAGTTAAAGAGTAAGGGTAAAGGAAAAATTAATACCTTTAATTGTTTGGCTTTTCTCTTTTCCTGACTTCTGCAAAAAGCTTATTGATACAGTGCAATACACAAAGATATTAACTTCTTGTTGTTCTTGATTGAGACTAATACTGTTTTAGGTGACAGGTGATGTTCACAAAAGCGACTTTATTAGAAGCAATTGCTGGTAAAAATCGTGGTCTTTTGGCAAGCGAACAGGATAAGCAAGCTATTTTAGTCGCGATCGCCAACTTAGAAGACCTTAACCCCACACCGCGTCCGGTGGAAGCTGGCGATTTACTTGATGGCAATTGGCGACTTCTTTATACCACCAGCAAGGCCCTTTTGAATCTTGATCGCTTTCCTTTATACAAGCTTGGAGAAATCTATCAGTGTATTCGCGTTAACACTAATAGCGTTTACAACATAGCCGAAATTTATGGTTTACCCTTACTTGAAGGTTTAGTCAGCGTCGCTGCTAAGTTTGAACCAGTTTCAGGCCGTCGTGTCCAAGTTAAATTTGAGCGATCAATAGTTAGCTTCCAACGTTTAATTGACTACAAGTCTCCTGACAAATATATCCAACAAATAGAAGCTGGTCAGAAGTTGACTGCGATTGATTTTTCTCTCAACAGCAACGAACAACAAGGCTGGTTGGATATCACTTATTTAGATAACGACTTACGAATTGGCAGGGGTAACGAGGGTAGTGTATTTGTTTTAACCAAAGCATAGGTTGAAAAAAAATTTTTGTTTGCGACTGAAGGATATTCCATGATTTGGGTATTGTCAAGGAGGGTGTGACACCCTATTTGTTGGGAGATAGGGAGGTGGGGAGTGTGAGGGGTGTGGGGAGTGTGAGGGGTGTGGGGAGTGTGGGAATAACCACTAACCACTAACCACTAACACTTGACCATTGACCATTGACAAATAACTTAACAAAGCTTCTGCCAGAGGCGCTGTGATTGTACAGTGAAATCAATTAGCCTTAATACGTTGGCAATTGATAATAAAAAGGGAACAAACTCATGGTTCAACGTGGTTCTAAAGTACGCATTCTCCGTCCAGAATCCTACTGGTTTCAGGATGTAGGCACTGTTGCATCTATCGAGCAAGGTGGTACTAGCAGATACCCAGTGATTGTCCGCTTTGAGAAAGTGAATTATGCTGGCGTGAACACAAATAACTTTGCTGAAGACGAGTTAGTAGAGGTGGAAGCACCAAAGGCAAAAGCTAAAAAAGCCTAAGGGTTAGAAACCTCCAAAAAAACTTAATGGGGTGATTTTCGGGAGTAAAGCAGAGGGTAGAGAGTCAAGGCTTTGATTCAATACTCACTGTAGACTACTCCCGATTTTAGTGTCTGCCAAAAAACCACAGTACTTGTCACAATAAGCTTGTTGTCAATAATTAGCTTAGATGCCTGAGTTGCCTGAAGTTGAAACAGTCCGGCGGGGTCTAAATCAATTGACCCTCAACCAAGAAATCACGGGTGGGGACGTACTGCTGCATCGGACGATCGCTTATCCGTTTTCAGTAGATGATTTTGTTACTGGTATCAAGGGAAGTGCGATCGCTACTTGGCATCGTCGCGGCAAATATCTTCTCGCCGAACTTACTCTTCCTTTAATAGATAAGGGACAGGGAGGACAGGGAGGACAAGGAGGAGAGATTGCTTCCTTGTCTTCCCCCACTCCTCACACTCCACCCTACGGAAAGCCGCTTATGCGTCTACACACTCCTCATACTCCCCCCACGAGTTACTTAGGCATTCACCTACGTATGACCGGTCAACTACTGTGGTTACGACGAGACGAACCATTACACAAGCACACGCGAGTCAGATTATTCTTTCAAGATGGGTGGGAATTGCGCTTTGTTGATCAGCGTACCTTTGGTCAAATGTGGTGGGTGTCAGCAAATCAAGCACCAGAAAGCATTATCACTGGTTTAGCAAAACTAGCAGCAGACCCCTTTTCACCAGAATTTACAGTTGAGTATTTAGCCGAGAAACTCAAAAACAAACGTCGTCCAATCAAAACAGCCTTATTAGATCAATCTGTGGTGGCAGGATTAGGCAATATATATGCCGATGAAGCGTTGTTCATGAGTGGCATACTACCAGAAACAATGTGTATAGATTTGCAGCGAGAGCAAATCGAAAAGCTGCGATCGCAGATAATTAAAGTATTAGAAACCAGTATCGAAGCTGGTGGAACGACTTTTAGTAATTTCCTCAACGTCAAGGGCATTAACGGTAACTACGGTGGTGTAGCATGGGTTTACAACCGTACTGGCGAACCCTGTCGTGTTTGCGGGACTGAGATTCAACAGACAAGATTAGCTGGTAGATCTAGTCATTTTTGTTTGCAGTGTCAACGGTAATTGTTAGTGGTTAGTGGTTAGTGGTTGATGATTCCAAACAACTAACAACTAACAACTAACACCACTTGCCAAGATAGAATTCTGTATAGCAATCGATACACTCAAGAGGGGAATATATGCCTGTAAAACGTGGAGATATGGTTCGCGTGATTCGCGAGAAGTTAGAAAACAGTGTAGAAGCAAAAGCCAGCGATACTCGCTTTCCTGATTATATATTTGACAGTAAAGGCGAAATCGTAGATATCAAAGGTGATTATGCCTTTGTCAAGTTTGGGAAAGTACCAACGCCGAATATTTGGTTGCGTTTAGATCAACTTGAAGAATTTAAGTAGAATTATCAGTAAAAATTTATGTATACTTCCCCTTCCTCCCCGATTCTGTGTTATTCACCCCGTGTCACCATTATTGGTGCTGGTAGAGTTGGCAGTACCCTTGCCCAACGCATTGCTGAAAAAAATCTTGCAGATGTCGTGTTACTGGATATTCTTCAGGGAATGCCCCAAGGACTAGCACTGGATTTGATGGAGGCGAGGGGAATTGAAATGCATAACCGTCAGATTATCGGTACTAATGACTATGCCGATACTACTGGTTCGGAGATTGTGGTGATTACGGCAGGTTTTCCCCGCAAACCAGGTATGAGTCGCGATGATCTGTTACGGACAAATGCCAAGATTGTTGTGGAAGCAGCCAAGCAAGCGATCGCTCACTCTCCTGATGCCATATTTATTGTTGTCACCAATCCTTTAGATGTAATGACATATTTAGCATGGCAAGCAACAGGATTATCACGCGATCGCATCATGGGTATGGCAGGCGTGTTAGACTCGGCGCGGTTTGAAACTTTCATTGCGATGGAACTAGGAGTATTGCCACGTGATGTCAAGACGATGGTATTGGGTAGCCACGGTGATTTGATGGTTCCCTTGCCACGTTTTGCTACTGTCAACGGCATTCCGCTTACAGAATTGCTAGATCAAGCTACAATTGAACGCTTGGTAGAACGTACCCGCCACGGCGGTGCAGAAATTGTGGAATTAATGCAAACAGGTGGTGCGTTTTTTGCCCCTGCTTCTGCTACTTGCATGATGGTGGAATCGATTTTATTAAATCAGTCGCGTTTGTTACCTGTAACAGTGGCTCTTACGGGAGAATACGGTTTAGAAGATGTGGCGATCGGTGTTCCCTGTCGGTTGGGATGTGGTGGAATTGCCAGTGTGTTGGAATTGGATCTCAGCGATGAGGAGATGGGGGCACTGCGTATTTCAGCGGAGTCGGTGCAGCAGAATATTGTTCGGGCGCAGGAAATTTTGATGGTTTCAACAGGTAATGCACAATAAAAAGTCAGGAGTCGGAATAAATAAATTCCTGACTCCTGATTTCTGAATTTTTGTTGTAGTTGCAACTTGAACTTGAATGAATTTACTAATTAGCGGTAATCCTCATCTGCTGGATCGCCGTAGGGGTCTTCACTGGCAGGACGGACATTGCCATAATAGCCTTGGTCAGCAGGGTCGCCGTAAGGATCTTGGCTAGCGGGAATGGTGTTGCCGTAATATCCTTGGTCAGAACCGTAATAGCCTTGGTCAGCAGGGTCGCCGTAGGGGTCTTCGCTGGCAGGGCGGACGTTGCCATAATATCCTTGGTCAGCAGGGTCGCCGTAAGGATCTTGGCTAGCGGGAATGGTGTTGCCGTAATATCCCTGGTCAGCACCGTAATATCCTTGGTCAGCAGGGTCGCCGTAGGGGT
>NZ_AJLK01000096.1 GCF_000317205.1 Fischerella muscicola PCC 7414
GGCAGGGCGGACGTTGCCGTAATATCCCTGGTCAGCACCGTAATATCCTTGGTCAGCAGGGTCGCCGTAGGGGTCTTCACTGGCAGGGCGGACGTTGCCGTAATATCCCTGGTCAGAACCGTAATAGCCTTGGTCAGCAGGGTCGCCGTAGGGGTCTTCGCTGGCAGGTCTGACTTGGCGATCGCCATATTCCCTATCTTGTTCATATTGATCGTTTTCAGACCCTGTGAAAAAATCTCTTGCCTTTCGCAAAAAATCATCAACCATAATTTATTACCGAATTTATAATGCTGGAGCTGGTTGTGCAGTAATATCAGTTAAATCGCGCCCTGTGGGACGTCTGTTGTAACCTTGAAAATCTCGATATTGTTGTGCTTCCGACTCGGGAACTCGAATTCCTTCAGGTGGCGGTGTCACCCAATGAGCGCGGCCTTGTTCGTCGCGGTAGTAAACACGTCCATTCTTGGAAAGGTAATACTTGCCTTGTGGCCCTGTACCTTGGGCATTTTTTCGCTGGTTATAGATGTAGTAAAGTGCGGCAGCGCCTACCAAAATTGCCACCTTCTGCCCTGTACTCAATCCTTTCTTCGCTTGGGGTTGATTTCTAGGGGCAGGATTATTCACATTTCTACCAATAGTATCATCAACAGGAGGCGGTGGCGCGCTAGTTTGGGAACCTCCACCGCAGCTAGTAAGCATTGGAACTATTAGCAATGCTGAAAGAAAAACCGCCAGCAGACGCGAAACAATTTTACGTTCTTGGAATATTGTGTTCATCCTCAATTCCTCATCACCCTGCGTTTGTTAAATGCCCTTTTTTACAAGCCATATTAAAAACTGCACTTAGATAGTGCAGTGCAAGATTATTAATGCAATGGTGATGGAAGTTTTAAATTATTCCCTCTAGCCTTTGAATGAATCTGCATTCATACCAAAGAAATATGCGGTTAAATAATTTACTAGCCTCTTTTTTAAATACATCTGCAAGGTGTAGATTTTAATTTGCTGGTATTGCTCGATGAATTAATATATTTAAATCTCAAAATATTTTCTGGACATTTTCAGTATTTACACTTAGATTACAAGTTTTTATTAAAATTATACTTGTATAGATTGCCCTCAGAAGACTGGGGCTATACAGACAAAACCCACTTGTGCGGGTTTCTTTTCTACTGGATTTATCAATATGGCATCAAAAAATTCTGGTTTAAAGGCTAGGGAAGCTTTAGTTGAAACTCGCCTTCTTCTAGCTTTGTGGGATATGGGAGGAACAAAACAGGAAGTCAAAAAAGGGGAACTAACGAAGCGAATTGTTACTAAAGGTAAGAAGGTAGCAGATTATCAGGAAATTTTTGAAGAATTGGAGAAAAAAGGTGCGATCGCCATCTCTAAAAAAGGCTATTCTCTGGTATCTCCTGAAGGTTTAGAGGTACTGAGTGAAGGTTTGAAAAATTCTGATTAGAAGTTTGAAGGGACTATTGTTGGTACTTGTGCGGCGAATGCTTTGCTGAAGTGGATTAGTCAGATGAATGGTGTAGCTAATAGTGCATCTGTATTAGTTAACGGCGTAAAGAGTGTGATCGCATCTTATAAGGAGTTTGAGAAAGTCACATTGGGAGTTTATGACAGATTAAATAGTGACTATAACCTGAATCATTTAGTACCGATTTATCGAATTCGTCGAGAAATAGGCGAGCGTGTTAGTCGTTCCAATTTCAATAAATGGTTGCTGGAAATGCAAGCTAACGATATTTTGCAACTACAAGGCGGAAGTGTAGAAGACAGCGCACCGGACAAGATTGAAGATTCCATAACTACAGGCAAGAGATAGCAGCAGCTTTACTTAATGAAGTAAGACAGTGGAAATACACTCCCCAGCATTATATTAGTAGCATATATCCTAATTGGTTAAATAAATATTCTACAAAAGTAATTGATAAGTTAACAGAAATTGTCCTGCAATCAAAGCCAGAAATAACTAATCCTTACTTGGTTAAAGCTATTTTATGGACACTATCTTCTGTCCATGCTAATTATGCAAACTACTGGTTATCTGGATTAGAACTAACTCATGCACAAGCTGAAGTAATGGGATTACCGAATCCTAAATCAGAAGATAGAGAAGCCGAAGCATTAAAATTTGTTCGCCAAATTCTAGAATTAACTAGTGATTATAGGATTCCAGTTATTTGCTTTGATGAACTAGATATTGCAGATATGGCTGACAACGGTTTTACAGCAGCACAAGTAGTTGCTAGTTTAGCCAAGGATTTATATAACAGTATCAAACGTGGTGTTTTACTGTTAGCAATGTATCCTGCTACTTGGAATGACCAAATTAGGAGTTTGTAACAATATGGACAACAGAAGGATTACAAGAAATACTACGACAGCGTCAGCATATTTTCTTAGCATACTTGCGTGTCTACAAATTTCCTGAATCTGAAAAAGTTACTATTAATTTGAACATTCAAGATAAAGCAGGAAGATTTGCCAGTTTACCAAATTGTTTAAATACTTATAATGCAACGCCAGTATTAAGCGATCGCATCTTCGCCCAACGAAAACACCAAATAGAAACTTTACAACCTCCACTCCATCCAGAATTAGAAGAATTGCAAGGTGCTTTAGCTTCCCTTGCTATTACCAACTCCGTCGCTAAACAATTAGAAGAGGATATTAAAGTATTTTTAGGTTGGAGTCATAAACCATCTACTCTCAAATTAGATCCAGATTTAGCTTGGATTGAGAGAATTGCTGAGGTAGGCAATTCAAGTAATGGCCATGCATTTGAAAAATTAGTACGTAGAAGTTTGATTAAACTAGGTTTTAAAAATACTAACTCTAAACCAGAAGCAAGTCTTGATTATGAAGCAACTGGTGGTGCTGGAGGTTTAGATTTTTATTGTGATTTTCCTTATCAATTAGTAGGAGAATGCAAAGCCACTCAAAGCGAAAAAGTGCCTGATGGAACAGCAGCCCAACTAATCAAGCTTGGATATAAGCATCTTCAAGAAAAATTTGATAACTGTGTTAAATTAATTGTCGCTGCTGGCGAATTAACAAAAGATGCTCTCAAAACTTGTATTGGTAATAAAATCAACGTGATTACACCAGAAACTTTGCAAAGTTTGGTTGAATTTCAGAGCAGGTATTCAATTCCAATTGACTTATTAAAGCTCAAAGAATGTTTGCAAAATTCTTATGGATTAGCTGATACAAAAATTCAGCAGTACATAGCCGACATTCGCAAAAATTTAGAAGTACGTTCACATATTGTTGAGTCTGTCAAACAGCTAGGTGAAGCAAAACAAAAAGGACGTGAAACCGTCGAAATTCGCGTACAGTATAATGCTGTTTTCGTCAAAGAGCAAATTTTACAGCTAGATGATGAATCAGTCCATGAGTTACTCATAGAACTCTCATCACCTTTAACCGGTTACTTGGGACGAATTAAAGGAACTGATTGGAGAAGCGATCGCTTTTATTTCCTCCGCGATTTACCAGTTACTAACATCTCATAATTCACTCCCTGAAAACCTTGGGAACATCAGTATTTGTGGCTTGAAAAAATTCCTGCTTCTCAAAGCCAAAAGTATTAGCTACCAGCGAGTTGGGAAAACTCTGAACTTTTTGATTATATGCTTGCACCGCTTGGTTGTAGCGCATCCGTTCTACAGCAAGGCGATTTTCAGTACCCGTTAACTCGTACTGAAGATTGGTAAACAATTGGCTAGATTGCAATTGGGGGTTAGTGGCTGCATAATCCCGAAAACGGTCGATCGCTTGATTAATTTGTACTGTTGCAGCAGCTTTTTGATTGGGAGTAGTTGCTTCTAAATAAGCCTGACGCGATCGCACCAACAAAGCGACTAACTCTTTTTCCTGTTTGGCATAGGCTTGTGTCACACTTACAAGGTTGGGAATCAAATCAGCACGTCGTTGGAGTTGATTTTCTACTTGCGCCCAAGCTGCTTCAACTCTAGTGCTACTGCTTTGGAGAGAGTTGTAAGTCCAGCCACACCAAACAGTTAATGCAGCTACTATACCTGCACCGACTATCAGCATTCTTTGGCGCAGATGCGCTAGCCGCTTCTGTTCTTCTAGTTTCTGCTTGTGCTTTGCTTGTACATCTTGAATGGCTTGCTGAATAAACTCGGCAGGAATATCGACTTCCTTTCCAGCTGCTACCAATTCAGAAGCTGAGTAACTCTGGGTGTGATTGGCATAATAGCGCGAGGCTAACTCTAGCACCTCTGGGGCAATTTCTTCGGGAATTCTCTTATCTGGATTGTTCATAGCATTTATAACTTACAAATTCCAACGAATTAAGCAGATGGGCGTAATTAAACATAAAATGCTTATACCCAGACACTAAATAAGATAAGTCTTTCTCCTTCTGCCCTCTGCCTTTTACTTACCAACTACCACCAGCACCACCACCGCCGCTACTACCACCGCCAAAGCTGCCGCCGCCACCACTGAAACCGCCACCGTGGGAAGTAGGGGGAGGGGGAGGAGGAGGGGGAGGTAAGCGAGGGATGATTTCGTCTTGTTCTTTGTGATCAGAACAACAGTGACAATTGTCAATAATTAGACGCCTTCCAAAAGAAAATTGCGTAGCTGGGAATAGAGTTTTATGAGTGCGCGTGACTGTCAACTCCTGACAGATAGAGCATCTTCTAAATTGAGACCCACCAGATTCCCGTCCAACAATGTTAAATCCTATATCAGTGAGCTTGTGGCTACAGTTGGGGCATTTCCACCCCTCAAATCTGACACTACCAATTTTTTGTGCTACTTTTTCTGGTTCACTCAGATGTGACTGGAGTGTAGTGTTATCTACTTTTGTCATTGGCTGGCGGCAATCAGCGCATAGAAAAATGCGATCGCCCCAACGATAGCGCGTACGTCCTTCTGATGCAATCTCAACTTTACGAGGGCGACGTATCAAAAAAACAGCACTCACCCCCGCCAACACAGCTGTTCCGCCTCCGATCAGGACTCCCCAAGGAACAGTATCATCCGCAGTAGTTTCCTGATTGGGAATTGGTTCTTGGTTGGGAGTCGTCACTTTTTGCCCAGAAGACGACGACTTATCACCCTCTAGGACGATCACCAACGCTTTTGTTCCTGCTAGCGTACCACCTTCAAAATCTCCTTGTTTAAATCGCGGGATAATTTGGGTATCGATAATATTACCGACTTTGGCATCAGGTAAAATTGCTTCCACACCGTAACCCGTCTCAATTTCTACGCGGCGATCGCCTACTGAAATCAAAAACAAGACGCCATTATCTTGTCCTTTCTTGCCAATTCCCCAATTATTAAACAGTTCCGTGGCAAATTTTTTGGAGAACTAGCAGGGGCAGTTTCTGGCACAGTTACCACCGCCATTTCTGTACCATTTTTCGCCTCTAATTGAGAAATTATTTGATTGATTTGAGCTTCTGTTTGATTGCTGAGAATACCTGCCATATCACTCACCCAACCACCATTTTGCTTTCGGGGATTGGGGACTTCTTGGACAGTCACAGCCAAGCTAGAAAGAGGATAAAGAAGTATGGCGGAGGAAATAAACTCAGCCAAAAAACACGCTTATATTTAAGTAAATTTAATTTCATTGCTTTAGTCTCCAGCAGACAACTATCTGGAGTGTGTTTGAGAAAAATAGCTTCTGTTATCGGCTAGTTCTCTTACATATTCTGACAAACAGAAGGACTCATTAATTTTTGACTCACTAATTAAAAAAGTTGTTTCAATATCCCTCTACTTCTATTTTACTTTGAATGTGAATATAGCAATCCTATTTAAGTTGTAAACAATCACATCGCCCAGATCCTTGAGTTTTTAGAAAAGTCGGGGAGCTTGTTTTTCATATGCTACTGGACAAATATAGGCAATTAAGGGCTATTTGCGTTATACAAATAATAATGAGGACTCTTCGTAAAAAACGTAACGCCCTACGCCAATCACTGGCGGTATTTCGCTACAGTGGACGAGCGATCGCTTTAGTATGGAATACTAGCCGTTCTCTCACAATTATTCTGGCGACTTTAACTCTGGTGGCTGGTCTTTTACCAGCAGCTGTAGCTTACATTGGTAAGTTAATTGTCGATGCAGTAGTTTTTGCATCTCAAAATACACAAACTAACAATATTGTCAATAATTCTCATCCTTTAATATATGTAGGGTTTGAAGCTATTGCTGTCGCTTTACTTGCTTTTAGCCAGAGGGGGCTGACGATTTGTCAGTCGTTGTTGCGGGTATTACTCGGTCAACGGGTAAATGAACTAATCTTGGAAAAAGCCCTGACTTTGGAACTGACGCAGTTTGAAGACTCGGAATTTTACGACAAACTGACAAACGCTAGACGAGAAGCTTCCATTCGTCCCCTGTCACTAGTGAACCGCACCTTTGGCTTGGTACAAAGCGCCCTTTCACTTTTCACCTATGGGGCTTTGTTAATCAACTTCTCAATTTGGGCAGTGGTTGTACTGATTCTAGCAGCAATGCCTGCATTCATTGCTGAAACCAAGTTTGCCGGAGAAGCCTTTCGCTTGTTTCGCTGGCGTGCGCCAGAAACCCGTCAGCAGCATTATTTAGAAACCTTGGCAGCTAGAGAAGATTTTGCCAAGGAAGTCAAACTCTACCAATTGGGTGAGATGTTGTTGGAACGTTACCGCAATATCTTCTATCAACTCTACGATGAAGACCGCAAGTTAACAATTCGGCGGGGGCTATGGGGATATTTGCTGAGTTTGTTAAGTACCATTGCTTTCTATGTCGCATACGCTTGGATTGTGCTGGAAACCGTCGCAGGCAGAATTTCTTTAGGCGATATGACGATGTATCTCACCGTATTTCGCCAAGGACAGACGACTTTTTCGGGTGCGTTGACTTCTATCGGGGGAATGTATGAAGACAACTTGTATCTTTCCAATCTCTACGAATTCCTAGAGGAGGAAGTACAACAACCAAGGGGTAAAGCTACTAAAGGCGTCAAACCTGGTGATGGTATTCGGTTTGAAAACGTCACATTTACCTATCCAGAAAGTACCCAACCTGCCTTAACCAATATTTCTTTTCACGTGAAACCAGGAGAGAAATTAGCTATTGTTGGCGAAAACGGTTCCGGCAAGACTACTCTAATTAAACTACTGACTCGACTCTACAACCCTAGTTCCGGCAGGATTTTACTAGATGGCTTGGATTTGCAAGAGTGGGATGTAGATGTGTTGCGGCGACGCATAGGTGTAATTTTCCAGAACTTTGTTCGCTACCAATTTACGGTAGGAGAGAATATTGGTGTAGGTGACGTGGCACGGATGGAAGATAGAGAACTGTGGGAAATTGCTGCCGAAAAGGGGATGGCCCTACCTTTTATTGAAAAATTGCCCGCAGGTTTCACCACTCAACTGGGTAAATGGTTCAAAGGTGGACAAGAACTTTCTGGAGGACAATGGCAGAAAATTGCCCTTGCCCGTGCTTTTATGCGAACTAACGCAGATATAGTAGTGTTGGATGAACCAACATCAGCAATGGATGCCCAAGCTGAGTACGAGATTTTCAATCATTTTCGCACCCTCACCAAAAATCAAATGGTGTTTCTAATCTCTCACCGTTTTTCGACAGTGCGGATGGCTGACAAAATTCTAGTGATTGAAGCAGGGGAAGTGGTAGAAGAGGGAAATCACGAGGAATTATTGCAGGCTGGAGGCACTTACGCGAGGCTGTTTTATTTGCAAGCGGCGGGGTATCAGTAGGGATGGGGAGATGGGGAGATGGGGGGATGGGGCAATGGGGGGATGGGGAGATGGGGAACTCACCGGCCCCCACTCCCTTAGGGGAGTGGGGATTAGGGGCAGTGGGGAGATGGGGGGATGGGGAGTGGGGGGAGTGTGTAGAAGCGCTTTGTGCGGCTTCCTGTGATGATAATGAGGGTAGATTTAATTTCTCCTATCAGCTTGTTTCCACTAGATTTGTATCAAAAATTGAGAGAATCGATACCTCAATATCTATTTTGAGTCCTATGTAACATCGACGCGATCGCCCACCAAGTCCCCAGTATCTCAATACTTTTCACCCAATACGGTTCAGATAATCTACTACATTGATGTAGTAGATCATTTGCTGTTGCTGCTCACAATGAACATATTTGTAATTGAGTTGCTGGTAGATTGTACTAAACGTTTGACAAGGCAATCATTAATTACTACTTAAGAAGTATAAGAAGACTACTTGTATTTGCTAGCTTTTTTCTCAAAACAGAAATCCTTATACCCAATGAAGCAGCTAAATAAATTTAGAATTGTTACTTAAGAAAGATGCTTTTATGAGTATAAAATGAGCAAGCTTAAGTCATAACAGTAACTTCAATATTGTTAATGTTTTAGTGCTGTCTAATAAAGTAAAGCTCTAATTTTTTAACTGCTATGACTAGTAATATGTCATCCAACAATGTCTGTGAATCTGCTAGAAATCATCAAACTGTAGAAATTTCTCTGTTACTCGCAAACCTCAAAAATAATATTTGGTTTTGGGGTATTTTTTCTTGGATGTTTGGAGTCACTGATAGAGGTGTTGCTGCGTTTGCTGATGGCTATTTATCTCCGATAGAGATTCTACAAATATGTGCAATCTCTTTCTTATTCTTGAGTTGGCTGTTTTTGAAGCCAGATGAAAGCTTGAATGATGATGAGGGTGTTTCTTCAAGTGAGCAAACTGACTTAAGTCATTATCGCCATGAAGCATTATCTACAGTTAGAGATAGAATGCTTCAGTTGCAAAAACAACATATGATTAGTCAGGCGTATACTCTGCCTTTTCCTTATGTATGTCAAATTTATCATCTGTTAAACTTAAAACATTTGGAAACAGTTCACAGCTTTAGCCTAAATAATTTAAAGGTTGTTAATGTTAATTATGTTCAGGCTACAAACAATGGTGGAATGCTAAAGTTTCAAACCATCTTAGCTGTATCAGGCATCAATATTTTAAGAATTTGGAGACAACCAATAGTCGAAGTAGATTTAATATTGCATACTCCTTTTACTGTGGAATTGAGCATTCCAGTTTATAATAATAAAAGAATAATTGTCATATTCAATGCTCTTCCTTTAAGCAGTAATGCCCATAAATTCTTTGTAGATATTTATAGTGATCTAGAGTGGCCTAAGCCAGTAATGCAAATTATCTTACATTTTGCCTCTTGTCTCACACTATATGAAGATTTACCCTATCTACGCGCACTTGCCAAAAGAAATATAGACCGTTTAATCAGCTTAAATAAGATTTCTAATCACCAAACCATGTGGCTGTTTAGAAGATTCGTTGAACTATATGGTTCGAGTATAGAACCTGCTGATAATTTAAAACTATTGAGTAGCCAAGAAGATAAATAATCGTGCGATCGCGTTTTATCCGACAGGGTTAGACAGGGATGGGGTGATGGGGTGATAGGGGATGGGGAGTGTGAGGAGTATGAGGAGTGTGAGGGGTATGAGGAGTAAGTATTAAACAACCGACTACTAACCACTAACCACCAACAACCAACTACCAACGACTTATAGATACAATCGGAATGCAAGCAGAGATTGATAAAGTTCTGCATTCTGGAGCGATCGCCAATGAAATTCATTTCTGAACCGTCGATACCTGTAAAAATTCAAAAGATGAAAGAACGGGTGCGCTGGGGTAATGCAAGTATCGTCCAGCGTGGGATTGATCAAACTTGCATGGTGATCGATGATCGCAACTCGGATAATCCAGAATTTTCGTTTATGGTGATCGGCGATAGTGGGACAAAATCATATTACCAACACCACCCCCAGCGCCAAGTTGCGGAACTGATGCTACCGCACCAAGAGGAATGTAGTTTTGTCTTGCATACAGGTGATGTAATTTACATTGTTGGTTCCCGCGAGTATTATCCCCGAAATTTTATCGAACCTTACCGCGAGTTCATTGAGGGTGGAGAAAACTACAAGCGTATTCTCTACGATCGCATGGTTTTTAAAACCCCGATTTTGCCAGTTCTCGGCAATCACGATTACTATGATGTACCGTTGATGTATCGTTTGCTGGCAGGAAGTACGTTACCACTACGCCGCTTGTTCCGGTACAAAGATATCGAAATTGGTTGGCATGGTTCCTATCAAGGAGATGCCTATGCACAGGCATTTTTGGATTATCTCAAAGCATTCCATTCTAGGGAACAGTTAGAATTTCACCTCGACGAACACTACACCGCCAAAACAGACACAGGACGCTGTTTGCGCTATGAACCCGGACGTTTTACCCGTCTACCCAACCGTTATTATACTTTTCGCTACGGGGGGATTGACTTTTTCGCCCTCGACTCGAATACTTTTAACGCCCCATCACCGCTACCCGCAACTAAAGAAGGAGAAAGCAGTCGCCGTCAACTAGAGAAGCGCCGCCACGAGATTGAAGACGAAGAAATGCAAATTTTGGAAGCGTGCGATCGCCTCAACCCAGATAATCCTGAAGAAGCGGAAAGACTCGACGCCCTCAAAGCCAAGTTATACCAAATTGATGAAGTCAAAATAGACATCGAAAAACAACTCACATCTCACCAGGAACCAGCTACCGACTTTGAACAATTGGAATGGTTTAAGCAAAGGCTAATTGCATCTTGGCACAGCCAAGAGGTACGGGGGCGAGTAGTGTATTTCCACCATCCTCCCTATGTTACTGAAGCGAGTAAATGGCATCAAGCCCAAACTTTAGCAGTACGTCGGCGTTTGCGTTGGTTATTTGATAGTGTGGCACAAACTCTTGGTTCCGCAACTCAGGGGCGTCCCATTGTTGATTTAATTTTAAATGGTCACGCTCACTGCTTAGAATATCTCCGCACTACCGACACTGGCTATGGTGACTCTCACCTCAATTGTATAGTCTGCGGTGGTAGTGGTCGTCGTCCCCGTCGTCAGCGAGAGGAAGGGACAGAGTTAATGGAGACTTTTGAGTATTTAGAAGGAAGTCCGACTCGTAAAATTGCGGATTCACTTTTATTTGTTGGTCGCAATGGATACGATGTTTTCAAGCGACTGCCATACTCATGTGTGCGAATTGACGTTAGAGGTGGCACTCCACCCAAGTTTGTTGTTAAACCACTGGTTGCCGAACGGTTTCAAGGAGAGTGGTTTAACAAAGAAATGGAACCATTTGAGATTTAACTAGAACCACATGTTTATCTTTGAGGGCTAAAGTCCTTGAGGAAGCTAAGTAAAGCTTTATTGACCTCCTGGGGATACTCTGCGGGAACCCAATGACCAGCACCAGGGACGATAACCTGTGCTTTCAAGTTCGGAACTAACTCTGTCATTGCGTCAAGACTCATACCTGGAAACTGCAACACAATATCTTTTTCGCCGGCAATGAACAATGCTGGTTGCGATATCTTCTTGCCTTCCAACTGGGGAGTAATTTCCATGTTGCGATCGATATTGCGATACCAGTTCAAGTTGCCACGAAAGCCACTCTGTTTGTACTGTGCAACGTAATATTCTAAATCTTCTTCGGTCATACCTTTCGGTAGCTGTTCGGGATCGCTCAGTCCATCAAGAAAACCAGACGTTGATGGTTTCGGATTCAGGACGATTCCTTCGGGAGCGGAGGCGCTAATACTATAGTGAATTATACGTAGGGTACGGCGAATGTCTGCTTCAAATTCAGCTTCAGCAATCCCAGGCTTTTGGAAGTAAACCATGTACCAGAAATTGTCCCCAAAATTCTCTTGCTTTGTTAATGCTCCAACTGGGTAACGAAAGTAGGGGACACTCATGCCCACAACAGCATTAACTCGTTCTTCATATAGCAGTGCTGTATTCCAAGCTACAGGCGCACCCCAATCATGTCCGACAACAATGAAAGTTTCGTGACCGAGAGCATCAGCAATTCCAACAACGTCTCCTGTTAAATGGAGTATGTCGTAAGCCTCGATTTCCTCTGGAGCATCGCTACCGTCGTATCCGCGTTGATTGGGAACGGCCACTTGGAAGCCTGCTTCTACAAGTGGGTCGATTTGATGACGCCACAGATACCAGCACTGAGGCCAACCATGAAGTAGGATGACGAGAGGTCCTTGACCTTCAACCACCGTATTCAGATGAACTCCGTTTGTTTCAATCCTACGAAAGTTGCGCTCCTTCATATTGAAGCCTTTTCTATTTCACTACCTACGTACCCATAGTAACCCTCATGAAGACTCTGCTTTTGCCCATGCTTAAAAGCTAGTGCTAGCGTGTCAAGCCTTAATTTGTGAATTAATAAACCGCATGAGGCAAGAGAGAACACACCAGATAGAAGAAGAGATTTATTGCAACATTTTAGCCTAGACACGCTACTAGCTTATGGTTGCGCTTTAGTAAAGAATTATTTGCAGACTAATACAAAAGTGAAACAGAGCGATCGTCATCTTTGCAAGTAAATTTGAGAAAATTTTTAAAAGAGCTAGTATTAATTCTTGGAAAAACCGCAAATTTCAATTTCTTCTTGGTTAAAAGCATCCTTCAATATCTTGCGGAGAAGACGCTGAATATGAAGGTGTTTTCCAGGCTTAACTTTTGTCAGCGTCAGCAGCAACAGATGATTCTCCCCAAAATGTTCTATTCCAGCTACTCGCGTAGGTTCTAAAATATCCTGTTCATCAGCTTTTAACTGTTGTCCTACCTTTTCAACCACCCTATACACATGATCTAAATTTGAGTCATAGGAAACGCTAAGCTCCACCCTTGCATATATATATTGCTTGGAGTAGTTGATAATTGAGCCAATATCCCCATTGCGAATAATCTGCAATTGTCCATCAGGATGGCGGACATGAGTGGTTCGCAGTTCGATCGCCTCTACAACCCCCTCAATATTTCTCTCTTCCAACTTGCCAACTTCAACATAATCACCTACTAAGTAATAATTTTCAAACAAAATCAAAAATCCACAAACGACATCATTAATCAGATTTTGCGCCCCAAGACCAACTGCTATACCCACAATTCCTGCACCTGCTAAGATGGGCGCAGGATCAATGCCAATCAGCTTGAGTATAGTTACTCCAGCAGTAAAGTAAACGAAATATTTGGCAAAACTCCGCATTAAGGGAATCAGCGTCAGTCGTTTCTGTTGTTGTGAGTCATTAACATCTGTAGTTTTTAAGTAGAACTCATCAAGAATGAAGTAAACGACTTCAACCAAAACGTTGCTAATAAAGAAAACCCCAATAATCTGCACAATTGTAGGGGTATAAGAACTTATCCACGCAATAGGTTCTATTTCTGGAACAACAAGGTTTACTATGCCAACATAGAGGACGTATTCTAAACATTTTTTGAAGAGTGGAATTAAGTGGCGTAAACGTTCGTATAAACTCAGTAGATTATTAGAACTAGAGTATTTAAGACTTAGGGCATCAAGCGTATCAACAATAGTAGCAACAGCTTTGACAATTAGTAACCCAACTGAAATAGTAATATATATTTTTAAAACAACGTAAATGTATTTTGGAAAGACTTCTGGTAGGTAGAGAAATTTAGCACATAGGATAGCAGAAGATATCCATAGAGTATGAGCAATAATTCTTTTTAATACCCTAAAAAAAGCCTCGATACTCTCATCATTAGCCTTGATTTGATCGATCTTCTTAGCGTAGTTGCAAACCTGATCTATACCTCTATGTAAGACTGGTATGCTAAGTTTAACTAGCATTAGTAAACTCACAATTTTTAAACTCGCCGTGAAGATATTGATCCAAAATTGAGTAGGAAGAGTGCGGATAAGATTAAGTTGAAATTCCTGAATGTTTCCGCCTCGATAAATTACCATCCCATTTATACCGACCAACGCCAGACATAGCACCACAGAAGTCAGAATTAAAATTCTGCTGATACTCCGGCGTAGTAAGGTAAGATTTGCTGTTCTTCCTTGTAGCCAAGAAACCTGA
>NZ_AJLK01000097.1 GCF_000317205.1 Fischerella muscicola PCC 7414
TCAGCCAAGAAACTTTGGCGATCTGCTTGAAGATTATGCCAATCAGCCAGTTAAACAACAAGAAGATAACTATTAAAAATATTACTTCACCCAGAATAATGAGTATATTCATATTTTGATTATAAATATTTGCAAAAAAGCAGTTATATTCTCGGTTTATTTAATAATTTGGGTATCTGTTAGCCCACAAATCACAAATTTTTAATGTAAAAAAGGTAAATAAATTACACAACAACTTGAAGAAAAATCACAAACTACTTGATTTTACGCTATACCCAGATTCATAGTTTCGTCTCTCTAATCAACAAATATAATTAATTAGAGTTTTTATCTAGTTAAACTTTCTCATCATTAAATATTTGACGTTCTCGTTGTAATCATTAGTTAAAAGCCATTGAGACATAATATTTGTCAACTTCTCTATATCGAGTTTGCCATTGCCATTTAGAGCAAGCTTTTCACAAATTTGCTGACTCATAATTAACTTCTGCAATTTTTGAGAATAATATCATTTTTGAAATTGATATGCAAGGAAAGTTAAAATATGACTTTGTCTAGAATAATTAGTGTATTCATATTTCAATTATAAATATCATAATAAGGCAGTTATCTCTCCAATTTTTTTAAGAATTATGATATCTGCTGAGACAATCAAATTACTATTACAAAAATATTATTGATCTAGAAAATTTGAATGTAAAAAAATAAATGATAAAGCAGAATAGTTAAAATAGTTAAGACATTTAAGATAGTTGACTGAAGTTTAGTGAGTCGCAAGCGGCTTAAGGGAGGGTACACCGATAATTCATCTGTGTGCATCGCCTTGCACGGTGTTCGTTATTATTATTGAATTTGGACACAGCCGTATTCATAAAATATGCATCAGCAACGAAAGTATAGTTTTTTATTTTTTATACTCCTGGCTTTAGTAATATTTTGGAGTTGCTTACTTCAGCCTATAAATATAGCGATCGCAACTACAATATCTTCTCCTGTTTACGAACAACGGCAATTACATAACCCAGATGGTATCGGTAAGTACTACATGGGTAGGGAAATCGCGAAAGTCATGGGACATACAGGTGCAGCTTGGCTAGAACGTCCCAGTCGCGAGGCAGAAGAGAAGCCGAGTAAAATAGTAGACGCTCTCGACCTGAAATCTACTGATGTAGTTGCTGATATTGGCGCGGGTACAGGTTACTTGAGTTTTCGCATCGCTCCTAAAGTACCACAGGGAAAGGTACTAGCTGTAGATATTCAGCCAGAGATGCTGGATATTATTAACTTTTTCAAGCAAGAGCTAAATGTTACCAATGTTGAACCAGTATTAGCAACTCCTACTAATCCCAACTTACCACCCACAAGTATTGATTTAGCTTTGATGGTGGATGCGTATCACGAATTTGAATATCCACAGGAAGTAATGCAAGCTATTGTGAAAGCGTTGAAACCTGGTGGTAGGGTGGTGTTAGTTGAGTACCGGGGTGAAAATCCTTTTATTCTGATTAAAGGCTTGCATAAAATGACTCAAAAGCAGGTGAAAAAAGAAATGCAAGCTGTTGGTTTGGTTTGGCGGGAGACTAAAAATTTGTTACCGCAGCAGCATTTGATGGTGTTTGCGAAGGGATGATATATTTTTTATCGAACACAGATGAACACAGATGGACACAGATAGATTTTTTGTGTGCTTTTGAGGTTGGAGAAGATGAATATATTTTTTTATCGAACACAGATGAACACAGATGGACACAGATAGATTTTTTGTGTGCTTTTGAGGTTGGAGAATTAGTTTGGAAAAGTTAGTTAGGCTGCGTTAAAGGCCATTTGCCAAAAATCTTGTTCAAATTTTGCTATTTTGACGAAAGCTTCTTCGGCTTGCTGTTGAATATCATCTGTAGCAGTTTCTAATACTTCATCAGCTTGTTGTTCTAAAAGTTTTACATATTCTGTAAAACCAGGGTTTCCCCATCTGTTTGCAAATTCTTTGTAGGGTGCTGGCATTTCACCAGGTAGTTGCCAACCTTGATTATAAGCTAATTCTATTGCCCAAAGGGCAGTTGCTTGTACTGGGTAAGGTTTGGTTCCAAGACTATGCATGTATTCACAGTATTCTGTGCAGGTTGGTTGTTTTTTTGTATGGAGATTCAGTTGTCTTTCTGCTGCTTTTTGTTTAAACCAAGTAAGTTCGTCTTGCAGTGCTGCTAATCCACCAAGTATTAGTTCAAAATGATGTGGTGGTGCGCTGGCTAATACTCTTCCTAACATGCGCGTAAACTCAACAACAAACAAATAATCTTGTAATAACCAGGTGTTAAATTGCTGGGTTTTAATTGTGCCTAATTTACATTGTTGTAGGAAAGGATGTATAGTAGCAGCGTGCCAGATTTGAGAATGGGTTAGTAATAGTTTGGTGCAGTTAAATGACATTTTATCTTTTGTTTAATCACTATACAATCAATATTAATTGAAAAGAAACTGGTTTGTAGAGACGTGCTATGGCACGTCTCTACATCTGGTGGAATGACGAAAAATTTTTAATGAGGGGTGATACCCGTGATTTGCCAGTTGCATCCTTCAAGAAGTCGGGGTTCTTGTTGTTCAAATGCAAACATGTATAACGCTGTCTTGTTTACAACTGAAATTTTTGTCAAGCAAAGTTGTAGCTCTGCTATAGTGATTTCACAGAAATTGTCAACTTGTAGAATTAGAGGTGCGAAGAGGTGTGAATGAGTAAAGTTTCTTTTGCTTGGCTCACTAGTTGCATTTTATTCGGGCCAATGGCAATCTTGATAGTGCCGTTTAGTAAAATAGCACAAGCACAATCAGCTTCTTCACAGGTTTTATTCTTAAATGGTGTCTGGGAGGGAAGTTATACTTGTAGGCAAGGACTCACTAAACTGAGATTAGATATTGAAGCAAAGAATACGACAGATATTAATGCAGTTTTTTCGTTTTCTGAACACCCCAATAATCCAGGTACCCCATCTAGTCGTTTCAGAATGCAAGGTAACTTCAAGGTATTTGATTCACCAGATGTATCTGGTTTATTGGATTTGAAAGCTACAACATGGATTAATCAGCCTCGCGGTTACTCAACTGTTGATCTTCGCGGCAATGTTTCCTCTTCTAAACGTAGCATTACTGGTAAAGTGGCATTACCTGGTTGCTCAACGTTTGAGGTTGTTAAAGTTGATACCCAGAATGCTTTACAACCAAAACCCTCTAATCAGAATACTTCTCAGGCGAATCGCGATCGCCAGCTTGATGGTCCTGAAAGTACGGTTGCCAAGTTTCATCAAGCTATTCAAAATCGTAGTTTCAATTCACTCGACAAGTATTATTGTTCAATAGAAAAGATTGCGGCGCAAAAAGTCAATAGCCGTCTCGATCCAGATGGTCAGAACATGGCTCTTCTCAATGCTTATTTGCGGATTTCCTCCAGCATATATTCTATAGATATGTCTCAGCTTTACTATCAAACCAAGTATTATGATGCAAAATTAGGAAGAGCTGTTGTAGCAATCACAGGAAACGTCATCGTCAAATCACCCAATGGTCAAAATGCATTATTTCCATACAGGAGATTTGGACGTGATTGGCTGCGATTAATTAAGGAGAATAATGAGTGGAAACTTTGTCATAATTTAAATAGCTAAAAGTAAATATAGCGGAATGGCACTTAGTTAAGCCGCTGCACTCCCATTTGATAAGCGATCGCCATCTGCTGACGTAAAGTAGAACGAGGCTGCTGCATAAGAGATAAGCTTTAGGACGGTGCTTTCTAACTCTTGCTTCACTCCGTCCCGGACGTTTTGAAATGGGTTTGTCATTACGAATGTATCGCGTTACATTGCCAATGTATCGGCTTACATTACGAATGTATCGGCTTACATTACGAATGTATCGCGTTACATTACGAATGCATCAACTTACATTACGAATGCATCGCGTTACATTGTTAATGCATCGCCTTGCATTATTAATGCATTAACTTCTAAAAAACCCAATCTTTTTTGAAAAAACTCTGCGTCCCCACCGAAGCTTTGATCGCCCCAAACCGGCGATCAAACTTCTCTCTGCGCTTACCTTTGCGTCCCTCTGCGTTTAAAAAACCTATACTACGACTCAATCTCCGCCAATTCTAACCACCGTTCTGTCGCCTGATCAATGGCTTGCTTCAGTGCTTCTACCTGTTCATACAACTTTTGCACCTGCGTATAATTCCCCGCTGGAACATTCGCCATTGCTTTTTCCGCTTCTGCTTTCTCGGCTTCTAATTGAGCAATTTTATCTTCCAACTGCTCAAACTCCCGCCTTTCCCAAGTTGATAAACGCTTTTTCTTCGTTGTTTCTTTGGCTTGACTCTCCGCTGGCTGTGTCTGTTGATTTTTTGGCTTTTCCTTTGTATTGTTAGTCGCTTGTTGCTTTTCTTCTTCGGCTTTTTTGTAATCGAGATAGACTGAGTAATTACCAGGATATTGGCGAATCACTCCTCCTTCTTCCAAAGCAAAGATGGTATCTACAGTGCGATCCAGAAAATAGCGATCGTGAGATACCACAATTACACAACCGTTAAAATCCTCTAAATATTCTTCCAGTACCGCCAAAGTCTGGACATCTAAATCATTAGTCGGTTCATCTAAGATCAAAACATTCGGCGCACTCATCAGCACACGCAATAAGAACAACCGCCGTTTTTCCCCACCAGAAAGTTTATGAATCGGTGCATACTGCTGATTCCCCGGAAATAAAAATCTCTCCAACATTTGGGAAGCAGTGATTTTAGTACCGTCGGCTATTTTGACGTGTTCCCCTTCTTCCTTGATGTAATCAATCACGCGCTGATTTTCGTTCAAAGCAGTGAGCAATTCTTCAGAATGCTGATCAAAATAGCCAATATGAATCGTCGCACCAATATCTACACTACCTGCATCTGGCTGCACCCGCCCAGTAATAATATCCATTAACGTAGATTTACCCGCACCGTTACCACCAATAACGCCAATCCGGTCTTCAGGACTAAATTCGTAGGTAAAATCTTTAATCAAAGTGCGTACACCGAAGGGGTTGCCGAAGGCATCGCCATACCCTTTTGAGATATTATTCAGTTCAATCACCTTTTTGCCAATGCGACGGCTGGCTGTAGCAATATCAACCTTACCTTGAGTTTGTTTAAACTCCGTCGCTTGCATATCACGAATGCGATCTATTCTCGCTTTTTGCTTCGTACTTCTGGCTTTTGGCCCCCTTTTCAACCACTCCAACTCCCGCCGCAATACCCCTTGAAACTTACGCTGACTACTAACAGCACTTTCTTCTGCTTCGGCTTTCTTTTCCAGGTAGTATGAATAGTTACCAGAATAGGTGTAAATATCACCCCTGTCTATCTCAATAATCCGGTTCGTGACGCGATCTAAAAAGTAGCGATCGTGAGTTATCAATAAAAGTGCGCCACGATAACGGTGCAAATAACTTTGTAACCACTCCACCGAATTTGCATCTAGATGGTTTGTTGGTTCATCCATCAATAACAAATCTGGTTCTGATAGCAAAGCTGTGGCTAAAGCAATACGCTTACGATAACCTCCAGATAAAGTCCCAACAGTGGCATTAAAATCCGTAATTCCTAACTTAGAAAGAATAATTTTAGCGTTGGTTTCCAACTCCCAAGCACCAGTCGCATCCATACGCTGCATCACCACCGAAAGGCGGGACATTAGCTGATTGTCTTCTGGATAGTGAGCCAGCTTATCAGATATTTCTTCATACTCACGCACCAAAGCCATATTTTCACCACTATCAGCAAAAACTTGCTCTAAAACAGTGTGATTCTCATCTAAATCTGGCTGTTGGGGTAAATAAATAATCTTCGCACCAGAATTAACTAAAATTTGCCCTGCATCAATCGGTTCTAACCCGGCAATCATTTTTAATAGAGTTGATTTACCAGAACCATTAGTGCCAATTAAACCGACTTTATCATTAGCATCTAAACTAAAACTGGCATCCCTAAGAATTTCTTTAATACCAAAATCTTTTTGAACTGATTGTAGTGTAATAATACTCATATTAATTTAATCATTAAATTGTTGCTCATTAGTTATTAGTTCTTAACTAATAACTCTCTTTTAACTCTTTCCTCTGTGTCCTCTGTTCCTCTGCGGTTCAATAAAAAAATTTTTTAACCACAGAGACACAGAGAGCGCAGAGAAGATAATAATTTGCGCTCTGAGCAAATTTCTGATAGTTATTGGGAATTACTCAGTCTACTACACAAATAAATCCAAAGGTAAATGACCATACATCTCATTAATTCCCTCTGAAGAATAAGATTGACAAGATACCAACACACCGCGATGATGTCCAAAATAAGTATCAATATGACACACGCCATTTTTGCCGTTTAATTTGATATAAACAGGGCCATCAATTTTAGGTAAATTACTTGGTGGTTCATATCCTAAAGCGAGGGAATAAGTTTTCATTGCTAGCATTCCTTCTTCTTCAGTGTCAGCGCAAATCCCTAAAATTTGATAATCAGATAGTTTGGCAATGAAAAGTAAAGCCTCACGAATTAAAGATTTTTCTGCTGGGTTGACTTTTGGTGCTATATCTACACAGTTAAATTTATTGAGAACTTTTTTAGCTTCAGCAACTGTGAAATTAGTTTGATTTCTGCTTGACATATATCAGTTTATTATCTGTGTTGATGTGCGCTTTATTTCTAAGAATTGCCCTCTTTTTCCAGACAAGTTTGGGCTTAATCCTGTATGTTACCCACATTGAAAAGGAAAGGAACACTACTTTGTGAGTCTTTACCAATTACAAGAACTTTTGGCATTTGAGCGCCGCCGTTCTTCCAAGCTTCAATTGCTTCTTTTTGCAAAACTAATTGCCCTCCTGGAGCTTTTAATGTTTCCGCCAAAAGTCTTTGAGCTTCTGATTTGCCTTTAGCACGATTAATTTCTGCCTGTGCTTCTTGTTCAGCTTCTTGTGCTATGTAAACAGCTCTTTGCGCTCTTTGTTCAGCAATTTGTTTTTCCTCTACTGCTCTGGCAAATTCCGGAGAAAAAGTCAAGTCAACCACGCTAGTATCCAAAACTATTATTCCATATTTTTCTAAGCGTTGACCTAATGCGGTGTCAAAATCATCCTTAAGTTCATTTCTTCTAGTAATAGACTCTTCTACAGTTCTCCTCGCAGCTGCGATTTTGAATGATTCCTGAGTTTGAGGAGCAATGATTTTGGCGACAATATTTTCTAAACTTCCCTGTTTTCTTCTAATTTCAACTACTTGCTCCGGATCAATACGGAAATTAATCGCAAATTTGGCTGATAGTTCTTGCAAATCTTTGGTGGCACTTTGAGCAGGTATTTCATATTTTTGCACCGTCACATCATACACATCTACTCTAGATATGAATGGTGGTTTAAGATGAATACCTTCGAGCAAGGCTCCATCTCTCGCTTTCCCCAATATACTCAGGACTCCTGCCTCACCTGGATTAATAATAATAAAGGAATTCAGGGCGAGGATCACAATTATTGCTATTGCAACCCCTAACACTACATTTTGCCAACTACCAAATTGCTGATTTTTCATTCCCCTCTCCTCATGTCTATGTCAGGTATATATGGCTGAGTGGTGAAGCCTCTGTTCTGGCAAACGTGGTAATATCGGTTTCTGCATGCAATTGCACAGGGTTGTGACTACAGTATTTAAATCTCATCGGGTGGCTAAAAGACGCAGGGGTTCAGTTCATCCCCTTAAACGCCTGCTAAAATACGCAGAGCAGTATCGCCAACAAATTTGGCTAGCTAGTATTTGTTCTATCCTCAATAAGCTGTTTGACTTAGCACCACCAGCGTTAATTGGCATTGCAGTAGATGTGGTAGTAAAGCAGCAAGATTCTATCATTGCACGGTTGGGAGTCAAGGATATTTTTGGACAATTTTTCATTCTTTCTGCTCTAACTGTGATTATTTGGATTTTAGAATCGATTTTTGAGTACTCTTTTGCTAGACTTTGGCGCAATTTAGCACAGAATATTCAACATGATTTGCGTTTGGATGCTTACAAGCATTTACAAGATTTAGAACTAGCATATTTTGAAGAACGCAGCACTGGTGGTTTAATGTCTATCCTCGGTGATGATATTAACCAATTAGAACGGTTTTTGGATGTAGGCGCTAATGACATTATTCAAGTTGCAGTCACTGTCATAATTATTGGTGGTGCTTTCTTTATTTTGGCTCCGAGTGTGGCATGGATGGCAATGTTGCCTATTCCTTTTATTCTTTGGGGAACGTTTGCTTATCAAGATGTACTTGCACCCCGCTATGCTAATGTGCGAGAAAAAGTAGGGTTACTAAATTCTCGTTTGGCAAATAATTTAAGTGGTATTACTACTATTAAAAGTTTCACGGCCGAAGATTATGAAATCTCACGTTTAGCTGGAGAAAGTGAAGCCTATCGCCGCAGTAATGCTAAAGCAATTCAACTTTCTGCTGCTTATGTTCCCCTAATTCGGATGTTAATTTTAGTGGGATTTACAGCTTTGCTTTACTTTGGTGGCTTAGCAGCAGTGAATGGCATAATTTCTGTCGGAACTTATAGTGTTTTAATATTTTTAATTCAGCGATTGTTATGGCCTTTAACTAGATTAGGCGATACTTTTGACCAATATCAACGAGCGATGGCTTCTACAAATCGAGTTATGGATTTGTTGGATACGCCTATTGCTATCCATCCAGGAGATGTAGCTTTACCTGTAGAAAAAGTACGTGGGGAAGTGACTTTTAAAAATGTCACTTTTAACTATCAAGACAGGCAAGCAGTTATCAAAAATT
>NZ_AJLK01000098.1 GCF_000317205.1 Fischerella muscicola PCC 7414
AAAAATTTATCATTGGATATTCCCGCCGGCAAAACGATCGCGATTGTTGGTTCCACTGGTTCTGGTAAAAGCACTTTAGTCAAACTATTATTACGCTTGTATGAAGTGCAATCTGGAACAATTACCCTAGATGGCATTGATATCCAAAAGCTGCAATTTCGAGACTTACGCCGTTGCATCGGTTTGGTAAGTCAAGATGTCTTTTTATTTCATGGTACTGTAGCCGAAAATATCGCCTACGGAAGCTTTGACGCCACAGAAGCAGAAATTATCACGGCGGCGAAAGTAGCTGAAGCTCACGATTTTATTATGCGTTTACCCCAAGGCTATGAGACAATTGTCGGGGAACGAGGGCAAAAGTTATCTGGTGGACAACGCCAACGGATTGCGATCGCTCGTGCTATTCTCAAAAATCCACCGATTCTTATATTAGACGAAGCTACCTCGGCAGTGGATAATGAAACAGAAGCAGCAATTCAAAGGTCACTAGAACGGATTACCGTTAACAGAACAACAATTGCGATCGCTCACCGTCTTTCTACTATCCGCAATGCTGATCGTATCTACGTTATGGAATACGGACAATTTATTGAGTCTGGAACTCATGAACAACTGTTAGAGCAAAACGGAGTGTATGCAAGTCTCTGGCGTGTACAATCGGGTTTGAAGTAACCTAAAATCCAAAATATCCAAAATCCAAAATTGACATGATATTCGGTACTACCCAACCAGAATCACCTAACAACCAATGGCGTCGCCAACTAGATCAATTTGTCAAAGCACATCAGCGAGAATTAGCAGCACTAGCTTGGGGTTTGTGGTTAGAAAATGGTGACACTCAGGGTACTATCGGTATTGATCTACAGCCTCAACCGCGATTTGTGTATTGTCCCAAAGAAGCGATCGAAAAATTAAATGAGAGTGTGGAAAATAGACTCCAGGAAGTCCTGGGAATCATAGAACATTATCAACCAGAAGTTGAAGTTGTCATGGTTGGTATTGGCAAAGAGCAAATCAAGCTGATCCATTATGAGCCACAACCAGCACCACCAGAATGTTTTGCAGAAGTCGGAAAAGATGTGGATAGTTTATTGGATATGTTGGAACAGGGTTTAAGCGAAGAATTGCAAGGGTAGAAGGGGAGATGGGGTGATGGGGTGATGGGGTGATGAGGAGATGGGGAGATGGGGGGCTAGGGGTCCCCACTTTGTGGGTTGGGGGGCAATGGGGAGTGTGAGGAGTAAAACAACTAACAACTAACAACTAACAACTAACAACTAACAACTATTGTACAGACGCGATTAATCGCGTCTCTACCCACTAACTACTAACCGCAATTTCACTTTGTGTCTTGGTGGTGAATCACGTTTGTTTTGAACTACCATATTCATAATCAAAAACAAATCCCTACAATATTTATGACTGTAGGGATTTGCTTCTATTTGGTGGCGGGAAGTGGATTTGAACCACTGACCTTCGGGTTATGAGCCCGACGAGCTACCAGGCTGCTCTATCCCGCGTCGCTTCGTCTTCTCTACTATAACAGTAAAGACTAAAAATTGGCAACTATAAAAGTGATAATTCTCCAATGACTTCTAAACGCTTGTATTTACCGAGGTTCATAAACTTTTCTGATAAGGCTTGGGCAACGCTAGGACTAATCCAACCCATCTGCTGAAGCAAGTGAATGGCAGCAGCATATTTTGCCCGCTTGGCTCCATCTATAACTTTTATTGCCAGTCCCATACCTTCACCGAGTCTGCCAATACACTGCACTCCTTCCGCACCGGATTTACTTACCAGTTCTCCTGGAGTTAAACGCATCAGTTCGGTGTCAAATTCTCCATCTCCTGCTACCATCGTGGGGTGATGAGTCATGGCTCGGACTATCCGCTCCATATCCAAATTACTGCGAGAAGCTAGCAGAGCATACAAATACCCCATTTGCGCTAGTTGCATGAGATATGTGGGTGCGCCGCAGTCATCATGAGCGCTGATAAATTCTTCAGCTGGCATTTTTAGCAATTCTGCTATTTTGGTAATAATCAGCTGCTGTACAGGGTGTTTACGCTGTAAGTAGTTGTTTAAAGACCAATTACACTGTTGACATACGGCTAACATTCCGGCATGTTTCCCAGAGCAGTTATATTCTAGGGGGCTACGCTTGCCTTCAGGAGTTGGACATTGCAATGCTGAGGGATCAATATCAGCCCGCCAGAGAATATTGAATACTTGTCGAACTTGCTGAATCGTGCCTTTGTGGGAACTAGTGATGATTGCTAAGTCGCGATCGCTCAAATCATAGCGTTCTAGTGTCCCTGTAGTGGTGACAGCCAGAGCTTGAAATGGTTTGAGGGCAGAACGGACAAAGGTGGCGGTTTCAGCATTGCCAGCAACCGACAGCACCCGTCCCCGTTCGTCGCATACGACTGCTTGGACTATATGCTTTGATTCTATAATGCCTTCGCGCAGTAATCTAACTTCTAATGTGGCGGCTTGGGTTCGTTTTCCCATTGTCATGGGTAATTATCTATGGTGATTTTGTTATTCGTCATCTTTTGTTGGTAGTTGTTTGTTGTTTGTTGTTTGTTGTTTGTTGTTTGTTATAACAACCACCAACTAGCAACTATCAACCCTTCGGGTTCGCCAGTCCCCCATCGTGACGGGAACCGCCTTTTTGGGGGGCTGGACTCACCACCAACCACCAACCAATGACTATTTAAACTAAGTGCCAAACTATCGTACCAACAACGAAGGACACAGCCAAGCCAGCAAAGGTAATTTGTAACCGTTTGATGATTGGTTTAATTTCATAGGTGACAATTAAGCGATCGCGATTGAGTACTTCTAATGGTTTTGTCCAAGTTTGGCCGTCGTACCAGCCCGATTCTTCATAAAATATAATGGGACTGGCAAGGCGATCGCGCACATAAGACCAGCCCAAATATAACCGTAACAGTATCAGTACTACACCGATGCTTCCTCCGGCAGCACCGGAGAGAATAAACTGGAGCGTGTACTTGTGTGGAGTAAAGCTTGCTGCTGCTACTGGTGCTGCGAGTACGCAAGATAAACCCCAAATCCAAGCTATTTTTGTGATGTAGTCACGCCAGTTTAAGGTGCAATCACTAAATAACCAAGAAGATTTTAACTCTTCATACTCATTAAGTGGTTGTTGCTCAGTAGGAACCGGGCAGTTAGAGACTGAAGACTTGATCATGTTGACTTACCCCCACCATCGTCGGATGTTGGAAACTCGACACGTTCTGCATGACCCCAAAAGGCTTCTAAATTGTAAAACTCACGCTCTTTTGGCATCATAATATGGACGATAACATCGGCGTAATCTAGCACTACCCAAGTTCCTTCAGCTTTTCCTTCTACCCGTAAGGGACGTTTTTGCCACTCTTGTTGTACTTGATCTTCTACTGCCTCGGCGATCGCCCTGACTTGCACCCTGGAATAGCCAGTCATGAATGCAAAGTAGTCTGCTAGATAAGATACATCTGCTACTCTCAGTATTAAAATATCACCTGCTTTCCGGTCTGATGCTGCTTCAGCAATGGTTGCGACTACATTTTCACTAGTGTCATTGGTGTCAAATTGTGGGCTTGTGAGCGCACTTTTTTGGACAGTGAGTGATTGTAATGGAAAGTTGGCTTGGAAATAATCAGACATTAAACCTCAGCTGCTTCTTTGTTTATTGACAATTTTTTACAATTACTGACAAATGAGCATTGAACTGCAACTGTAATGAGCTGGTTTTTTTGAATACTAACAAAAAAATAGCAGTCTATACAGTTGTTGCCATAATTGGCTGTTTAGTTCTCGACTTTTGTAAAAACCAATTGCGAGTGGCGATCGCGCGTGGATGAATCAGACTAGGGCTTTCTAGCAAGAATTTGAACATGTAATCGCAGGTTAACCAAACAGCCCGTTCGAGATTTTCAAAACTTGTTTTTCTTAAAGCTTGTAATTGAGCAGAGTCACCCCGCCCTGGTTCGAGAGTATCTGCTAAAAATACGATACAAGAGAGTGGACTCATGCCTGGTCTACCCAAAGTGTGATTGGCGATCGCTTGTAATACTTCTTCATCTTGTACACCAAAAGTCTCTTTGGCAACGATGGCGCTGACATCTGCATGTAACAGATGGGGTGAGGCTACCATCACTTCGTCTATTTCCAACCCAGCTACCTCTGCCATCAGCAAAAGCTTCTTGGATGGAAAATATTTTGCCAAATCATGCATTAGCCCAGCCGTGGCAGCTTTTTCTCGATCTAATTGATAATGTTGAGCTAATTCCACCACCATCTGTTCTACTCTAAGAATGTGGTTGATCCGTGAACTCGGAACATTCTCAGCTAACCAGGCTAAGACTTTTTGGCGCATAATCACTTGACACCCAAATAAGAATTGTGGCAATAAGACGAAGACTTGTGATCAATAGATATTTCTATTGTAACGAATCACGCCAGTCTCCACTTTCAGCACCAATAAAGCAAAGCAGGCACGCTATAAAAATAGACAAAAATAAATTGTCTGCAAAACTTGCTTACAGCAAAAAATTTATGTTATATTCGCAAAAGTGCGGACGTATAGCTCAGTTGGTTAGAGCGCTACGTTGACATCGTAGAGGTCACTGGTTCGAATCCAGTTACGTCCATAAAAAACAAAGCCCGCACAAGCGGGCTGTAAAAAAACAAACAGCTAACAACTACATATAGTCTTAGTTACTACCTTTGTTGCTGTTGCTGCTGGCGTCTTACATTCTCCCGATACTGGTCTAGTTGTTTCTTTTGTTGGGGAGTTAAAACAGCTTCCATCTGCTGTTGTGAAGACACCAAAATTTGCTGCAATTGGGTTTTTTGTTGTGGGGTAAAATCTAGTGCAGCAAAAGCTTGTTGAGGAGGCTGGCCTGATTGCATCGCAGTCTTGATTTGGTCACGCTGCTTCTGTGTAAGCACCTTCTCAATGCTATTACGAGCGTTAGCACGAATTTGGGCAATCTTTTGTTGTTGTTGCTGTGATAATTGAATCCGGGGTGGTTGTAATTGTTGGTTTGCTTGTGCAAGTTGCAAGGGGACTTTCGGAGCGCTTTCTGCTTGCACAGAGCGCTGGGGCATGACTGTAAAACTGAGGGCAGCTGCTGTGGCTATCAGTGATATATTTTTGAGTTTCATTTATTGCCTCGTGGATTTCTCCCTTTCGTTTTATTAATTATAGAAACTGATTGTCCATAACTACGTCCGTAATATTCGCGCCTTCAGTAGAATCTCTTGTAAAGTCTGGCTTGAAAATTAAGGCACAGGCAGAGGACAGAGGGCAGAGGGCAGAGGGCAGAGGGCAGAGGGCAGAGGGCAGAAGAGGTAATAATTTTCATAGCAAGGTTTGTGCCAAAACAGCAGCATGAATGACTATCTTGAAAATAGGGATTGGGGATCAACTTAACAGCAAACCCATAATCCATCGCCTTGCACGGTGTGTATCCGTGTTCGTTGAAATTTCATCCCCTTGTTGTGGGCAATTGCCCGTGGGGGTATAACAAAAGGGTAAAAGCCCCCAGATTTATCTGTAGAACTAATCCGTCTTGAAAAGCTTTGAAGTTCCCTCCGGGACGCTACGTGAACGCCCCAAGCCCTAGCTCAAACTTTTCGCAAAATCCAAAATCTAAAATCTAAAATCCAAAATCAAATGGACACTCCACTAACTTGTCGTAATTATATTGATGGTAAATGGTTAACCGCTGTTGCAGCAGCTACTTTAGAAAGCCGCAATCCTGCTAACAAACGTGAAGTCATTGCTACTTTTCCCCGTTCTGCTGCCACTGACGTAGATACAGCAGTGTTTGCTGCGCGTCAAGCTTACCAAAGTTGGCGATTAGTCCCCGCCCCAGCTAGAGCAGAATATATTTTTAAAGTCGGGGAACTTTTAAGTAAGTACAAAGAAGAACTGGCACAATTAATCTGCCGGGAAATGGGTAAACCCCTAGCAGAAGCACGGGGAGATGTACAAGAAGGTATTGACTGTGCTTTTTATAGTGCAGCTGAAGGGAGACGTTTGTTTGGGCAAACCACACCATCAGAAATGCCCAACAAATTCGCGATGACGGTACGGATGCCCATCGGAGTCTGTGCTCTCATTACTCCGTGGAACTTCCCTATCGCTATTCCCTGCTGGAAAGCCATGCCAGCTTTAGTGTGCGGTAACACTGTTATTTTCAAACCAGCAGAAGATACCCCCGCCTGTGCCACAAAACTAGTAGAAATTTTTGCCGAAGCAGGTTTACCACCAGGAATCATTAATCTAGTGCATGGGGTGGGCGAAGAGGTTGGAAAAGCTTTAGTTGCTCATCCTGATGTAGATTTGGTATCTTTTACAGGTTCTTCCGAAACGGGTGCAGAAGTTGGTTCTATCTGTGGACGCACTCACAAACGCGTCTGTTTAGAAATGGGTGGTAAGAATGCTCAAATAGTCATGGAAGACGCAGACTTAGAACTCGCCCTAGATGGTGCGGTTTGGGGGGCATTTGGTACTGCCGGCCAACGCTGCACTGCTACCAGTCGTCTGATTTTGCATCGAGACATCAAAGAAAAATTTACCACTATGCTCAAAGAGCGTACCAGCAAATTACGTCTGGGTACTGGTAGTGATCCAAACACAGAAGTCGGGCCAATCATCAACGAAAGACAACTGCAACGAGTCAGCCAATATCTAGATATTGCCCGTGCAGAAGGGGCAAAAGTATTAATTGGTGGAGAAATTGCAACAGAGGGAGAACTAGAAAATGGCTACTTCTTTCAACCAACTATTCTGGACGAAGTAACGCCGCAAATGCGAGTTGCTCAAGAAGAAATATTTGGGCCAGTGGTGGCATTAATAGAAGTGAATAGTTTTGAGGAGGCGATATCAATCCTCAACAACACCAAGTACGGTCTTTCTTCCTCAATTTATACCCGTGATATCAACCGTGCCTTTACAGCCATGCGCGATATCGAAGCAGGAATCACCTACATCAATGGCCCTACCATTGGTGCAGAGGTGCATTTGCCCTTTGGTGGTGTTAAACAAACAGGTAATGGACACCGGGAAGCTGGAACTACTGCCTTGGATATTTTCACAGAATGGAAGACAGTGTATGTAGATTTTTCTGGTAGCTTGCAAAGAGCGCAGATTGACAATCGAGAATAACACTAGCTTGAAAATAGGGAACAGAGAACAGAGAACGGGGAACAGGCAACAAGTTAAGAGGTATTTTCATTGGTGTAGACAGTTCATGATGACTATTTATAACCACCAACAAATCACATCCCATTCCCAATTAAAATAAATCCTGCCCAGTAGTAGGGATGGTCGTAAATACCGTCGAGTAATGATAACTGGGCTTTTTGTAAAGCTGCAACTTTGCTAAGCTTATCTTGTTGGAGTGCAGCGTAGAAAGCATTCATAAGTGCTTGCGTACCGTCATCGGAAACTTGCCATAAAGAAGCGATCGCAGCTTTTGCACCCGCCTCTTGCATAACATAGCCAAATCCCAAAATCTCTATACCATCGCCTAACTGTCCTCCTAACCCAGTTTCGCAGGCACTCAATACTACTAAATCAGCGTTAGAAAGATTCCAAAATCGTAAATCCCGAAAACTGGCTGCATTACCGTCACCAAACAAAATAAAAGATTCATCCGGCACACCTGGGACAAAAGCAGCATGGGTGGCAAAGTGGAGAATGGGGTAGTTGCTCATCAGCTTTAAGGTTTCTTGTTCGGTAAATTCTGAGTCAATCAGCTTTGCTGAACCAGGAAAAGCTGAGGTCACATTTTCTACTTCCTTTGCCGCAAAAGGCAGTCCACCCAACTTGAAGGTACGTTTACCAACCTTGATATCGTAATTTCCTCGCGTAAAAGCACCTGCTAATATCTTCAAATTTTGTGGACGTTGTTGTAAATCGGTGAGACTAAGAGCAGTAATATTATTTACTCGATAATTCTGCACTAACCACTGTTTGCCATCATAAAGCGCTGCCAGGGGTATGTAGCGTAACTGCCCATCTGGTGCATAGATAATGGTTTTTGTATTGGCTTCCTTCAGAGCAGGTTCAATTGGTTGGATTAACCAACTATAAAGTTTCTGTCCTGGTTTTTTCGCGTCGTTTGGTGGATTCTCCAAAGCCTTGCGGAATTCCTCAATTGTCCGGTATAGTTCTTGACGCTTGACAGTCACAGAACGACGGATTGGGGGCGTATAAGGAGTAACTAACACTAGTTCCAGGCGGTCTTCTAGAATCAGGGGATAGAGCAAAACCGCATTTATATCTAGTTGCCGAATAAAGTCTTGCAGACGCCTAAGTATTTTAGGATTGAGATTTTCACCGCCAGTAGCCCGGTTGAGTTCTTGGACATGAGCCATGACTTCTGGACTATCACTAAATGCCAAGAATTCTTTTAAACTGTCTCTTTGAGCAGCTTCCAGTTCTTGCCTGCGTGTCTCTTGTTGGGGTGTGCGATCTTTTTCAGGAATCTTTTGCAATTCACTCAGTTCTTTGCCCTGTTTGACCACTAGAGAAATTTCATTGTTAAATTTATCTACAACCTGCTGTTCTGGTTGCAGATATTCCATGCCCTGGGGTGTTTTGGCTTTGTCTCGTACACTATTAAGATAACCATCTAGTTCTTGGACTTTGAGCGAGTCAACAGCTACTTGCGCTTCTACTACACGGTTTTGCTTGAGTAACAAATCAGCTAGGTGGCGATAGGTATTTGTTAACCTGCTTGTATACAACTGTTGAATTTGTTGTTGTGGGGATAGTTTGGAATCAACTTCCATACCCTCCAAAACATTAATCGCTTGCTTGTAAAAAACAATTGCTAACTCTGGCTTTTGTTGTGCTTCTAAAAGAGAAGCTATTTGGTGCAGAATTTCTGCTTGGGCTTGCATGTTATTGGTTTCTTTGCCCATCACCAAAGATTGTTGATAAAGTTCTTGTGCTTTCGCATAAACCCCAGTTTTGTAATAAATTACACCTATGTGACTGAAAATTTCCATTTCCTCAGTCTTGTTATCAGTTTCTTTAGCAATAACCAAGGCTTGCTGATAATAATCTAGGGCTTTGGGGTACTCGCGTAATTTCTCGTAAGTTTGCCCGATATATTTGAGAGTCGTTATTTCGCCTTGACGCTGGCCAGTTGCTTTAAAAATATCTAACGCCTGTGCAAAAGTTCCTAAAGCTTCGCGCAACTTACCTTGATTAAGCTGTTGCAGTCCCTGTTGTTGTAACTGCAAAGCCTCTTGTGTGCGGCGTTGTGTTGTATCTGTTGTCGGAGGCTGGAGAGTCGGGATATCACACGAAACCACGAAAATTAGGCAAAGTATGATAGGAGCAAGGCGTTGGAGAAGGTAAAGCATTGGTAAGCTCTCCAGTTAACAGGAGTGCTAATGATTTATTCAGTTATATATCCTTATTTCTCGGAATCTAAATCGGATTCACACAAAAACATTACCCAGTATTGCACAATGGCATTTTTATATCTAGATTTTGCTGCCCATCGCAATATTACATTGCTTTTATAGCAATCTTAGTTTACAGGCTTGCTCTTAATTTATACAAAATTCACCCGATTTTCTGTCACCAAAGTCAGACTCACCCATTCTCCTTTATCGTTATAGCTACGAATCATGCGTTGGCGGAGATTGGGTGTAATTAACCAACCCACTTCCAAAAATAAGGGTTGGCAAAATTGCACTTTTAATGGTGAAGTAGCAGAAGCGCCATCGGGTAACAGTAAGACTTGTATTTGCTTTTGCAAGTCTTGACTAAATCTAAGAATAGAACCGTTGATTGTAGCGGTGGAAGTAATTGTGCGATCGCCAAACGAAAGACTTTGTACTAAGCCTCCAGAACTATCTAGTTGCAAATGCATTTTGGTAGAGTAACGATCAGGCGATCGCCAATCCGGATATATCGTCACTGCTTCGCCTTGCCATTCTCCTAACAATGCTTCTACTGTTGTTAAAGCAGGGCTTTGTGTGGCTGGGGTTTCGGCTAGATGTTCGCGGATGAGGGTAAATTGTTCTAATTGACCATTTTTATCAAACAATTGCACGAGGCGCAAACGGCGATTTTCATGAATTAACCCTAATTCTGCTCCAAATTCAGAAAATGGCCCCAGCTGAATCGTACCTTGAGAGAAAGCACCATTCTCAAAAAATAATACACCCCGTCCAAGGGAACTGTATTCTAAGACTTTTTCATCTCCACCCAGACGAATAATTTGACGAATTGTTTGATTATTATTTAACCCTTCTAAAGACACAACGCTGGGTGTATCTGCGAGTATTTCCCCTTGGGGAGATACACGAGTAAATGAACCTCGCCATTCACCAAGATTTTTTAATAGAGATTCCCATTGAGTCATTTGTTGGTTGTTGGTTAGTAGTTAGTAGTTAGTGGTTAGTAGTTAATTACTAATGACAATTAACAATTGACAATTGATAATTGACAATTGACTAACTTTTCGCAAATTTTTGCACAGCAAATAAACTTCCTATTAATCCTACGGTTGCACCAAAGTTCAGAAGAATCAAGGGTAATAATAAAGTTTGTAACGGAGTCAGTTGTAAACCATTGGTGAGAAATTTGATAAATTCGGGTTGATTAGCCAGTAAATGTCCCAGAAACTGTTGAATAATGCTAATGAAACTCCAAGCGATCGCACCTCCAACCAAACCAAAAGCAATTCCCTGCAAGATAAACGGTAGGTAAATCCAAGCGGAAGTTGCTCCCACTAGCTGCATAATTTCAATTTCTCGGCGTCGCGCCATAACTATTAATCTGATAGTAGTGGTAGTAACAGCGATCGCTGTTAAAGTCAAAATTATAGTAATTGTCAGTGTCACCCAGCTTAAACCTCGATTTAACTGAGAAATCCTTCTGACTGCTTCATCTACATACTGAACTGCATCTACTCCATGCAACTTTGCTAGTTGTGTTGCTAAGGTTGGCACTACCTCAGAGTTACGTGCTTTCACCTTCAATTCATCTACAAGCGGATTTTCACCTAGCTGCTGAGTAGCACCTTCGATATTAGAAATTCCCAACTCTTTAACTAACTTCTGCCAAGCTTGTTCTTTGGTAATAACTTTTATGTCTGCAACCTCTGGCATTGTTGACACCAACGGTTCAACACTTTCAGTGCGCACACCCGGATCAAGATACACAGATACTTCCAACTGGCTACCGAATTGATAAAGTAATTTTTCTACTTGCCAGGAAGTTTGTAAACTCAAACCGAATAAAAATAGTAACACAGTAACAGTACTGATAGCAGCCCAATTCATCCAGCTACCGCGCTGCAAACCAATCAAGGTTTCTTTTAGCAGATAGTCAAGTTTGGTCAGTATTTTCAACATTATATAACCTATCGTTTATACAAAATAATCAAACTCTATTATTAGTCATTAGTCATTTGTCAATGGTCAATTGTCATTGGTTTAGTGGTTATTGGTTGTACCAGACGCGCTGTTTGAAGCGTCTGTACATTGGTTAGTGGTTGTTATTGACTTCTCACACCCCTCACACTCCCCACCTCCCCACCTCCCCACTCCCTTGGGGGAGTGGGGGCCGGTGAGTTCCCCACCTCCCCACTCTCCCAGAGATTGCTAAGATTGAATAAAGCGGAATCATTTCCAATCCATAATAGGTGAGATAAAAAAGAATGCCTTCGGAAGTCGCTGTTGAGAAGAAAAAGTTACAAAATCCGCCCTTGGAACTGCATTACCTTGGCGATCGCGTTTTGCGCCAAGGGGCCAAGCGCGTTACTAAAGTAGACGAAGAAATCCGCAAACTAGCACGGGAAATGCTACAAACCATGTACAGCCAAGATGGTATTGGTTTGGCTGCACCCCAAGTCGGAATTAATAAACAAGTTATAGTCATCGATCTTGAACCAGATAACGCGGCTAATTCCCCACTAGTCTTGATTAACCCCACTATTAAACAGGTGAGTCGGGACATCTGCGTTGCCCAAGAAGGATGTTTGAGCATTCCAGGAGTTTACATGGATGTGAAGCGTCCTGAAGTTGTAGAAATCTCCTACAAAGATGAGTATGGACGTCCTAAAACACTGAAGGCTTCAGATTTACTGGGACGCTGTATTCAGCACGAGATCGACCACCTCAACGGTGTAGTATTTGTAGACCGTGTAGAAAACTCTTTGGCTTTAGCGCAGGAGTTATCCAAGCACGGCTTCTCCTATCAAGCTGTCAAATCAGTCGTGTAGGATGGTGTGCTTGTGAACGTAATGACTCCCAAGAGTGGTTTATTTTTAGCCTGTTCTTGCATTAGTGCGATCGCAGGAGTAGGTTCTATTTTTGAGCTTACCTCAGGACAGCCTGATTTAGGTACTCAAAATACCGCGATTATTTTAGGGTTGAGCATTCCCCTAACAGCACTATTTTTCTTTGCCGCAGTCAAAGATGCTAAAGCAAATTTAAATAAGTAAACATCAAAAATTATATTTATCAGGAAAAGGAAAAGGAAAAGGAAATATTTATCCTTTTACCTTTTACCTTTTATTTTTCAAGCTTCTGTTTACTTTTTGTCGCTTCACCTATCTGTATTTTCTCAAAACAAGATAAATACTTAACTATAAGTATAATTTAGCCATCCCTATTAATGAATTTTTCTTGGTGTCTTTGTGTCTTTGTGATTCAAGGATTATCTTCTTTACCACCAAGACACCAAGAATTTAATAGTTTTTTGCGCTTGATTTGAGTTCGTTTTTCACGAATTTAAGATTTTATTTATTTTTTTAGAGCAGAATTTTTGCGAAATCAACCAGACAGTTATTGTATTCATGAATTGCGAATGAACTTAATAGTTGTACTTTGTTTACATTTAGCAGCAGATAACTATATTCGTTTGCAACGATTTTAGCTAAAAAAATTACTTGTGAAAAATTGATGCTAAAGTGACTTATCCTGCTAAAATCTTCCAGCAATTGCACTGAAATAGAGGTAAAAATGAGACACGAAAAACTTTCTCCCGGATTGCTACTAGCTTATGAAGACTATCAAAGAGAAGGACAACAAGCTTTAACAACGCACAAGCGATCGCTCGGGATAATTGCCCCGAAAAATAGTATTAAGCCTACCCGTAGTGTCGTTTTTATCTACTGTGATGAAAATGCTGATTTGAGCCATTTGTCACAATACGGTATTGAAATTAACCAAAATACAGGTAGTGTCAGGACAGCATTTTTACCCATAGATAGTTTAGATGTGTTATCTGAAGAATCTGCTGTTGAAAGGATCAAACCATCTCGTAAATTAAAATTGCGGATGGATGTAGCACCAGAGAAAGTAAAACTGCCGGAGTTTAAGAATAATACTGGATTGACTGGTAAGGGAGTAGTTATTGGTGTCATAGACAGTGGTATTGATCCAAAACACCCCGCTTTTGCAGGACGTATCTTAAGAATTTGGGATCAAACCCTACCAGGCCCAGGAGTAGCAGAAGGCGGTTATGGAGCCGAATTAACCGGAACCCAGCTGACAATTTCCCAAGACACAGATGGTCATGGTACTCACGTTGCAGGTATTGCCTCTGGCTTGGATAATACCTATGGTGGTGTAGCACCAGAAGCAGAATTAGTAGTTGTTAAAACTGATTTGCAAGATGCTCATATTGCTGATGGTGTTCGCTATATTTTCCGAGTTGCAACTGAAATGGGACGTCCAGCAGTCGTGAATCTTAGCTTAGGTGGACACGCCGACGCCCATGATGGTAGTGACTCTCTATCAAAAATTATTGATGCTGAATCTGGGCCAGGAAGAATTGTTTGCTGTGCTGCGGGTAATGAAGGTAATGACAATATTCACGGTCAGACAACTGTTAGCAGCAAAACCTTGGGAACCATGCGCTTTAGTGTTCCCTACAATCAAGTAGGTATTGTCTGGTTAAACGCTTGGTATTCCCGTGATGGTCAGTTAGAAATATCTCTACGCAGTCCCAACGGATTTGTAACTCCTTTCCAACCAATCATTTCTGAGGGTAATCCCTCAAAACAATACAACTTACCAGATGCACGGGTGGAGATTGTCACTCCAGGGCCAGATCCAGTCAACGGGGACTATAACTTCTTTGTGCAAATTCGGGGTGGAGGTTTTATATTTAACCAACCTGTAGCAGGTGGAGTTTGGCAGTTACGGGTACGCAACACCTCCGGAAATAACGTACGCCTAGACGTGTGGACATTAGATGACGCAGCGTCGGTATTTTTTACAGGTAAAAGCATATCCGACACGATGAAAATTGGTTCACCAGGTGCTGCCAGCACTGCAATCACAGTGGCTTCTTATACTAGTAAAATTAAATACACTGATATTGATGGTATTGAGCGACAAGTCGGTCTAGAGTTGGATGATATTTCTGACTTTAGTAGCGAAGGTCCACTGCGGAATGGTTCTGAAAAGCCTGATGTTGCAGCACCAGGAGCAATGATTGTTTCTGCTCTTTCGTCTACTGCCAACTTTGATCGCTCAATGATGGTGAACTCTAAATTTGCAGCCTTAGCTGGTACAAGTATGGCAACACCATTTGTTACTGGCTTGGTAGCACTGTTGCTGCAACGTGATCCTAATCTTACTCCAGAGGCTGTGAAAGATTTGCTACGTCAAAATAGTTCTATTCCTGGACAAAATGCAGGAACCTTTGATAACAAATGGGGTTATGGACTAATTAATGTGGAAAATTTGTAGCTTCAAAGGCTTAAATAATACATCTGCCAAAAAGTAGAGAATTCAGCTTTGGCTAGTAGTTTGTGTCATTGGTTTTGATGAGGTGCGAGATCCCCGACTTTTTTAAAAAGTCGGGGATCTGGCCCTCGCAACCCCTGAGAACTAATGACACAGACCAATAGTTAAACACGTTATCCATAAATTAATTCAGTTAAGAGGTAAAGGGTAAAAGGTAAGGATTTTCTCTATTCTTTTAACTCTACCCCTTTAACCTTAGCTCTTTTCACCACAAGAAGTTAAATCTCTAATTAGTTATAGAAAATCAGATCATCGAGTCTACACAAGGGTAGGCGCGTCAAACTTATAAATCTGATAAGTTGTTTTTAGGACAGGTTATTTGAACCTGCCCTTTGTCCAATAAATAAGCTTACTGTAAAAGAATTAATACACTACGAAAGGGAAAAAGGTTAAAGGGCAAAGGGAAGAATATCAATTCCTTAAACCCTTCACCCTTTCTCCAATATGGTGTTAACAGGGGATTTTCAGATGAATTATAAGAAGCTAGACGCTGCCCTTGCTATGGCGCTAAATCAAGTTCAAGATCCAGATCAGCGTAGTTTAGTAGTTTTCATCCACACCCAACCACTAGCAGATAACTCTAATGCCACTGCTATTTTGGAAAATCTTGGAATCAGTGGAATTGCGGGAAACAAAGAAGTATTTTCAGCTACTTTGTCTGTCAATGAAATTGCTAAACTCTCAGAACAGTCTTGGGTACAGTATCTAAAACTATCGCAAAAGTTGCGTTTGGTGGATAGACACTTGGGGTCGAAGAGTATCAGTGTTAACAAATATTAATATTAATTGATACATCTAATTTGATTTTGTAACACATGTCGTACCATTTATCTTCGGCAGCAGTTTGTAAAGTTGACTAAACTTAGTTTTCGATACCCCCTTACCAGCTGCCGCAGACAGTCCTAAACTGTAGTTGAGAGTTGAAAGGCAGTCGGGAGCAAACTTGTGAAAAAAGTTTTAGCAATCATTCTCGGTGGCGGTGCAGGAACCCGCCTTTATCCGCTCACCAAACTACGCGCAAAACCAGCGGTGCCCTTGGCAGGTAAGTATCGATTGATAGATATCCCTGTCAGTAATTGTATAAATTCCGAAATTTTCAAAATATACGTCCTGACACAATTCAACTCGGCTTCTCTGAATCGCCATATTGCTCGTACCTACAGCTTTGCTGGCTTTACAGAAGGGTTTGTGGAAGTCCTCGCGGCACAGCAAACCCCAGAAAACCTTAGCTGGTTCCAAGGTACAGCCGATGCGGTTCGTCAATACCTATGGCTGTTTGAAGAATGGGATGTAGATGAATATTTGATACTATCCGGCGATCACCTGTATCGCATGGACTATCGCCAATTTATCCAACGTCATCGGGAAACTGGAGCTGATATTACTCTCTCAGTTATACCCATTGATGAACGTCGCGCCTCAGACTTTGGTTTGATGAAAATCAACGAGTCTGGCAGGGTTGTTGACTTCAGCGAAAAACCCAAAGGCGAAGCTTTAAAGAAAATGCAGGTTGATACTACTGTTTTAGGCTTAAACCAAGAACAAGCCGAACAGCAGCCATACATCGCCTCAATGGGAATCTATGTCTTTAAAAAAGATGTTTTGATCAAGTTGTTGAAAGAAGCTTCCGAAAGGACTGATTTTGGCAAAGAAATTATTCCTGATGCCGCCAGCGATTACAACGTTCAAGCTTACCTATTCAATGACTATTGGGAAGACATCGGAACAATTGAAGCGTTTTATAATGCCAATCTAACTTTAACTCAGCAACCTCGCCCGCCTTTTAGTTTCTACGATGAACAAGCGCCGATTTACACTCGCGCTCGTTATTTACCTCCCAGCAAACTGTTAGATTGTCATGTCACCCAATCGATTATTGGCGAAGGTTGTATTCTCAAAAATTGCCGCATTGAAAACTCGGTGTTAGGAGTGCGATCGCGCATTGAATCTGGCTCAATCATTCAAAATTCCTTGGTGATGGGTGCAGACATGTATCAGCCATTTGCCGAACGCCAGTCCGACTGTGAACGCCGTAGTATACCTTTAGGTATCGGTGCTAACACAATTATTCGCCGCGCCATCATTGACAAAAACACTCACATCGGCTGTGATGTCCAAATTGTTAACAAAGATAATGTCCAAGAAGCTGAGCGCGAAAGTCAAGGTTTCTATATCCGTAGTGGAATTGTCGTTGTGCTGAAAAACGCCGTCATTCCTGATGGAACGATAATTTAGTATATTTAGTTGTTTGTTGGTTGTTGGTAGTTGTTTGGAATAAACAACAAATTAATTGTTTGTTGGTTGTTGGTAGTTGTTTGGAATAAACAACCAACAACAAGCAACAAACAACAAACAACAAACAACAAATGACTAATGACAAAACTCTTCTTACTAATTGGTCTTCCTGGCAGCGGTAAGTCAACCTTAGCAAAACAATTAGTGACACAATGCCCCCAGAGGCAACTGGTTTCTACCGATGCTATCCGGGGGCAATTATTTGGTAGTGAAGCAATCCAGGGGCCTTGGCTGCTGATTTGGCGAGAAACTGAGCGGCAATTTCAAAGAGCGATCGCTACAAATAGTACAGTAATTTATGATGCTACTAACGCTCAGCGACGCCACCGTCGTGAAGTCATTACCTTAGCCCGCGACATTGGTTTTACTCATATTACCGGGATTTGGGTAAAAACTCCTGTTTGGCTATGTTTAGCACGCAATCAAAGACGGGAACGTCAAGTACCAGAAGATGTGATTTTTCGGATGTATCGTCAATTGCGCGATGCTTCTCCTAGTTTAGAAGAAGGACTAGATTGCCTAATTTGCTATTCGGGGACTTCACAAAGTACGGAAATTGCCCTCACGTTTTCAGCAACAACCGAACTCGAATTTATTAAAGGTTTGTTAATTTAAAATCAGAGTTAATCTGCCTAGAATTCTGCCTAGTGTAGAATACCGAACCCTATTTTTTACAAAAAAACATAAAGGTAAATACTAGAGGAGTATTGTAGATGGCTACAACCGATTTTAAAGATTATTATGCTGTTCTGGGAGTTAGTAAAACTGCTAGTGCAGATGAAATTAAACAGGCTTTTCGGAAATTAGCTCGTAAATATCACCCAGATGTTAACCCTGGCAATAAACAGGCAGAAGCACGCTTCAAAGAAGTGAACGAAGCTTACGAGGTTTTGTCAGACCCAGACAAACGCCAAAAATATGATCAATTTGGTCAATACTGGAAACAAGTGGGTCAAGGAAACCCTTATGGTGGCGGTGTTGGCGTTGATATGGGTGGCTTTGACTTTAGTCAATACGGTAGTTTTGATGATTTTATTAATGAATTATTAGGACGCTTCGGTGGTGGTAGTACTCGCAGTACAAGGCAATCCTATAGTTACCGCACTTCCACTGGTGCTGGACCTGGTGGTTTTGGCAGTTTTAATGACTTTGGTTTCCAGGATGCTGGTGTAGGTACTGCCCAAGATACTGAAGCTATAATTTCTTTGACTTTTTCCGAAGCGTTTCATGGTGTACAAAAGCGCTTTAATCTTGGTAACGAAACTATTGATGTCCGCATTCCCGCCGGCGCTAAACCTGGTACTCGTCTACGGGTGCGGGGTAAAGGTCAAATCAGTCCTCTAACGCAACAACGAGGCGATTTGTACCTAAAAGTTGAGCTTCAGTCTCACCCCTTCTTCCAGTTTGAGGGTGATAACTTGGTGTGCGAAGTACCAATTACACCCGATGAAGCTGTTCTGGGAGCTTCAATAGAAGTACCCACTCCTGATGGTAGCGTGAATGTCAAACTACCTGCGGGAGTGCGTTCTGGTCAATCCCTGCGTCTACGTGGTAAAGGCTGGCCCCAACCCAAGAGTGGACGTAGTGATCAGTTAGTGAAAATTGCGATCGCCACTCCCAGAGACATCAGTCAACAAGAGCGGGAGTATTATGAAAAAATTCGCGCTATTCGTACCTATAACCCCCGCAGTCATTTACAAAATATTAGGCTGTAATTATTGTTGGTGGTTGGTTGTTGGTGGTTGGTAGTTCAAATAACAAACAACAATCAACAACCAACAAGCATCAACCATTAACTCCTCTGAGATTGATACTGTGCCATTAAAGCTTGCATACGAGATTTAAATGCTTCAATCGCTTCTGGGGTAGGATGGGTAGTTTGCCAAGCCGGACGCTGCATTAAGCTTTCTACCCATGCACTTAATTTGGGGTTGTCAATCAGAGAAAAACCCAATATCGGCAAAATAGGCACTGCACTGCCGGCGACAATGTCTGCTAGAGTCAATTGTTCACCACCAAAATAAGGATGATGACCTAACAAGTTTTCAAAAAATTTCAGTACTGTAGCGATTTTCTGGTTTGCCGCTTCTATTTTTTGTGAGTCATCACCACCAGCAAAACCCATCATCCGATTGATTAAAGGTGTCATTGCAGGCATTAGTTCATTAACTGTTACCATTTCCACCATACGTACCTTAGCCAAAGCTTTGGGATCTTTGGGTAACATTGTTGGGGTGGGATATTTTGCTTCTAAATAATCTAAAATTGCTAACGATTCCACCACTGTAAAGTCATCATCTAGCAAAACTGGAATGTGGTGGAATGGATTTAGTGCTAAAAATTCTGGTTGTAAGTGATCACCATCTAATCTTAATTCTACTAATTCAAATTCAAGTTGTTTCTCTAATAATGCTATCCAAACACGACGAGAATTTGCCGAAAGCGGTTGGTGATACAGTTTGAGCATAGAAAATTCTTTTTGCTATTAGCTATTGGCTATTGCATTATATTGCTCTAGCAATTTTTCTACACTAGCATTGTGGTCTAAGAACGAAAACAAGTGCTTATAACGCAGTCTACCTTCTTGATCTAAAACGAATTGTGCTGGTAAAGGCGCTCCCAAAGCTTGCCCGACATTATAGGTGCGAAACACTCGGCAGGTGGGGTCACTCAGTAACGGCATCTTTAAGCCTAAATCTCTTACAACTATTTGACTTTGCCGTTCATCTGTACTAGTAATCATCAAAACTTCTATGCCCCGATTTTGAAATTGTTCATAGTTTTCGTTTAAGGATTTGATGTGTGGAAAGCAAAGGGGACAATATTGTTTCTCTGTAAAAATTCGCGTAAAAGCAAGTAATAGTGGTTGTTTATTTCTGTAATTTGATAATTTGATTAAAGTGTTATTGGTTATATCTGGTAGTTGAAAATCTGGTGTTAAAAATCCTATTGGTATTTGATTGGCAGCAGGAATGGGTAAAAAATTTCGGAAAAAGCGCTCATTAAATAAACCGCTAAAATCATTTGAAATTAACATAATTTTATCCCCAAAAAAATCTCCAAACTATCACATAAACCAACCACAGATAAATTAGAAAATGACACCGATTAATTAATATCTGTGTGCATATCCTGTATATCTGTGGTCACTTTAACTTATTTGACTGATCTGACATCTTGCATCAGATAGATTGGGTAGGCCAGAAGCCTAACACCAATCCAAGCCGGAATAGACATTCCGAATGTCAAATTGTTGATCTGGGAAATCCCGTTATCTAGACAGCAGCAAAGTAAACTTTAGACTTGACAGGATCGGGAACCATTGTCTGATCACCAGGCTGCCAACCAGCAGGACAAACTTCATCGGGGTGAGACTGTACGTACTGAATAGCTTGTAGTGTCCGCAGAGTTTCATCTACGTTACGACCGAAGGCGAGGTTGTTGATGGTCGCGTGTTGGATTACACCATCTTTGTCAATAATGAACAGACCACGCAAAGCTATACCAGCTGCTGGATCAAGGACGTTGTAAGCAGTGCTAATCTCTTTCTTAATGTCGGACACAAGGGGATAGTTAAGATCACCAACACCTCCAGACTTGCGATCGGTCTGAATCCATGCTAGGTGTGAAAATTCGCTATCAACGGACACACCGAGGATTTCTGTGTTAATCTTTTTAAATTCTTCGTAGCGATCGCTAAAAGCTGTGATTTCTGTTGGACAAACAAAGGTAAAGTCTAGGGGATAGAAAAACAAAACAACATACTTACCGCGATAGTCGGAAAGTTTAATTGTTTTGAATTCTTGATCTACCACAGCAGTTGCTGTAAAGTCAGGAGCTGATTGACCAACACGGAGGCATCCTTCTGTAGACATATACTAATTCTCCTTGGAAATTATTTTCGTCTAGTAGTCCGCCAAAGTTTTTTTGGCGGATGGGAAAAGAACATTGGTAATGAGGATTTTTACCCTCTAACCTTTAGCCTTTACCCGACCAATACCCTAAATTTTGGGTTGGCTAAGTACTAGCTGCCCGCTCATTTTAGGTGTACAGGTAAGACTTACCTGTCTACGCCCTGACAGCTTAATTACGAACTGTTACAACTATATCATACTCATAACGATTTTGAGTAGCAAATGGCCGATTTAGATACAAGAGAATGGTTGCTCACGAATGGCTTGGGAAGTTTTGCCAGTGGTACGGTTTCTGATGTCCGCACTCGTACTTATCATGGTTGGTTATTTGCTGCGACTAACTCGCCTTCTGGACGTACCCTACTGTTTTCGCATCTCGAAGCTAGCCTGGAACTACCAAAGCAAGTTATAGCATTGGGGACAAATTTTTGGGGTAGTGGTCAGATTGATCCGACAGGTTACGAACTGCTACGTAATTTTGATACTAATCCGGTTCCTAAATGGGTGTGGGGTGAAGATGACTGGCAGCTAACAAGACAGTTGGTAATGCCCCACTTTTGTGGAGGAGATAGGGAGGTGGGGATTAGGGGCAGTGGGGAGAAAAACTTCACCCCTACCCTACGGGAAGCTGCTGGCGCGTCTACACCCCACCACCCCATCACCCCATCTTCTTGTAATCGCCTTTTAATTCAATATCGTTATGAAGGCAAGGATGAGGGCATTTTGAGGTTACGACTGTTGATCGCCGATCGCGATTTTCACGACCAGCAAAAAGCCACTCCACAGTTACAGTTCTCACAATTACTAGGTCAGGGACAAGTCTGTTTGCAAGGGATCAACTCAGGAGTGTTTGGCACACCTTGGCACTTGCGCTGGACACGAGGCAATTATCAACCAGACGGATTTTGGTATTGGAATTATCATTTACCAGAAGAGACACGGCGAGGATTAAGCGATCGCGAAGATCTCTACAGTCCTGGTTATTTAACAGTTACGCTTTTACCAGGAGATGTAGTCACTCTAGAAGCCAAGGTAGGTTTTCCCGATCTCTTACAAAGCCCCCTCACTGACGATACCTTTGCAGAAGTTGTTGAAGCAGAACAAGAACGGCTCTCTTTAGTGTTTGGATGGGAACAGGAAGAAGTAGGGGGGTGGGGAGAACCAGAGATAGGCAAAACTGGAGGTGGGGAGAACCGGAGGTGGGGAGAAAAAAGCACCCCATCATCTTTCCCTATTTGGCAGCAATTACTAAAGGCAAGCGATCAGTTTGTTGTTTCCCGCTTCTCTACTGCTGAACCTACTGTAATAGCTGGTTATCATTGGTTTAATGACAGGGGACGTGATACCTTGATTGCTTTACCAGGTTTAGCGTTGCGGACTCAGCGGTTTGAGTTGGCAAAAGGGATTTTACAAGGTCTTGGACGTTACTGTCGCCACGGTTTGATCCCCAATATATTTCCTAGTCTAGAAAATGAACCTGTTTACAATAGCATTGATACGGCTCTGTGGTGGATTGAAACCTTAGGGCTATACCTAGAAGCCACACAAGATTGGCTGTTTTTAGCAGAACAATACTCAGTAATACAGCAAATTTATAAAGCTTTCATTGGTGGTACACGCTACAACATTCAAGTAGATTCTACGGATGGTTTAATTGGTTGGGATGCTCGTGGTGTTGCCTTAACTTGGATGGATGCAGTAGTTGATGGACAACCAGTAACACCCCGGCGTGGGAAGCCAGTCGAAATTAACGCTCTATGGTACTCAGCTTTATGCTGGGCTTCTCGGTGGGCAGAAATCTTGAGTGAGCAAGAAACTGTCGCCGAACCAAGTCGTTTCGCGAAGCAGGCTCGACGTTATAGCCAGCAAGCCCAACAAGTAAAAGATTCACTCCAACAATTCTGGAATTCCCAGCTAGGCTACTTATATGACACTATAGAGCCTGACGATCATCGTAACTCTCAGGTTCGTCCAAATGCCGTGATTGCGCTTTCCCTTGCCCACTGCGCCTTTTCTATTCAACAGGGGCGTCAGATATTACAGTTAGCTACTAAACGCTTACTCACACCCTATGGTCTTCGTACCCTTGATCCGGGTGATCCGGAATACATCGGCAAATATACGGGTCATCCACAACGGCGCGATCGCTCATACCATCAAGGTACTGTTTGGTGTTGGCTAATTGGCCCTTTTATCCGAGCTTGGAAACGTTTTTATGCTACAGAACCCTTGCCCTTTGACTGGCAACCTCTGCTAGAACACTTTTTGGCTGAAGGCTGCCTTGGCTCAATTTCGGAAATTTTTGATGGTGATGAACCACACACACCCAGAGGTGCGATCGCTCAAGCCTGGTCACTTGCTGAGGTACTCCGCCAGCTTGAGAATTGAAAATTTCAAATGATTTTTAACTTTTAGTGGCTCAGGTGTGATTCGAACACACGACCTAGGGCTTATGAGTCCCCCGCTCTAACCTACTGAGCTACTGAGCCAAACTTTTATCACCGATTTCTAAATATAGCATACTAGTTTTGTGATCGCTAGTCCTACATACCTAGAAATTTTGCAAATTTTGTTGATAGTTGGTAATCAATACTTTTCGGATAAGCATTCTTTACCTGGCTTGTGGTCTGGGAAAAGGGTAAGGGGAAACCTTTGAGTTTACCCTTTTCTCCTTTCCCCTTTAACCGAAAGGTATTGTGTTGGTAGTTTAGTGTTAGCAATGATCAAACAACAAACAACTACCACCAAAAACTATATGCGTTGTTGTGGCGGCAAGAAAGCCATAGGATTGACTGCGCCCTTACCAGTTCGATGGATTTCAAAGTGGCTGTGGGGTCCGGTGCTGAAGCCAGTACTACCCATTAAAGCAATTGTGTCACCTTGCTCTACTTGTTGACCGACACGTACTAGAACTTTGCTGTTGTGACCGTAACGAGTCAAACTACCATCAGGATGGCGGATATCGACAACGTTACCGTAGCCGCCGTTATTCCAACCAGCTTTTTCTACTACACCACCAGAGGAAGCATAAATAGGTGTACCTGTACCATTAGCAATGTCAATTCCTTTATGCATCCGTCCCCAGCGCCAACCATAGCCAGAGGTGAGGACTCCTTTGGCTGGCCAAATATAGCCTGTAGCTGTAGGTGTGATTTCTTCTATTGGCTTAGGCAGGTATGTATCGACTGCTGCCAATGGTGGTAACTCTGGGGAAACTTGAGTTCCTCGCTTAGCATTAAAAGACTGAGAGACATCACCACCCATACCAGGTGTTGCTACCTTTTGATTTTGATTGGCAGCAAATTCTGGATTGATCGGTTCTTTATTCTGTCTGGTAGTAGTGTAATTTGATCCCCTTGGTCTGGGAACAGGGATTGATACTGCTACTGGATTAGCTTTGGTAACTGAGGTTGGTACTACTACGTTGCTAGTAGGTCTAGAAACTGGAATTGGGATCGCGACATTATTGGGTTGGGCAACTGGAATTTCTACAGCAGCAGTGTTATTGCTAACTTCCTCTACTACAGCTGTATTACCAGACTGTTGAGCGCGGTATTTTGCTCTTAATCTTTCAATTTCCGCTTTTAAGCTGCTTAAGCGTGGATTTGTTTTAGCATTCTTTGATTTGGTAGCATCTTGTTTCCTAGCCAGCTGCATTTCGGTAATCGCTGTTGGGATGGGGGTATCACCACCCATGCCATAGGCATTTTCTGTGGTAGGAACAGTTGCTGTTTTAGTAGTATTTGTTGTGGAATTAGTGGAATTATATTCTGTGTTAACTGTATTGGCTTGAATTTGGTTGTTTAAGGGTGATGACCCAATTACAGAAGTGCTGGTATCAGCAATAACTGAATTAGGGCTAGTATTGGCAAATTTGGAATTATGGCTCAATTCAAAAGCACTGGGCTTAACTGCTACTGGTGCTGAGTTGGCTATTTTGTCTGTCTCAGTAGTAGGAATATTCAGCTTTTGATTGATTTTTAGTTGATTGGGATTACTAAGTTGATTTGCTTTAGCTAGTTCTGAGACTGATGTACCATAAGCGCGTGCGATCGCTGCTAATGTATCCCCTGGTTTGACTTCATAGGTAGCACTAGCTGATGAGGTGACAACTTTTGCTGTTGCTACTGTTGACGTGATAACTGGGGTTGTAACTGTTGGTGTTGCAGCTGTTGTAGGTACATTCACTACATTTTTTTGCTTCAATCTAGACACAAGGCTAGCTTGGCTGGCATCGCTAGTAGTTTGTGACTGTACTGTAAAAGTGCTGCTTGTATTTGTCTGTGAAGTTGGTTTAGCAGCAGCTGATGCTGGTTGAGGTTGATTTGTGACAACTTTGGGTAATTCTGTAGTTCTCTGAGATCGCAGTTGTGCCAGACTAGCTCTTAAACGGTCTGATTTTTCCTGTAAGCGGTAGAGTGCAAATTCCTGCTGCGCTTTCAGTTGGGCATTTACTTCGCTATTGACTGCATTATCTTCTACCACTGTTTGCGGTTGAGCGGCAAAGGATGTGGTTTGATTGTGGGTTACTCCATAACCATTAGATAGTGTTTGTATAGGTGTTTGTGTATTAGTGTTGCCACTGGGAACACTCAGCCTGTTTGCAATTGGAGCTTTGGTTGGTACTACAACTGGCGCATTAGTTGGCACAGCTACTCCATTTGTGACAACTTGCCATTTCGCTCCAAGCCCAGGCACCTGTGAAATTGCTGTTGGTTCAACTAAAACAGGATTTTCAGGCTGGCTGACTGATGAGCGGGTTTCGGACTCTAAATGATTTGTACGAGCAATTTTTAATTCCGCATCAGCAGTAGCAGGAAGTGTTGAGGCTGTATTTTGATTGCCTACTGGTTCCGCTGCAAGGGCTTGATCGCTTTGTCGAGTCACCAAAAGGCTAGTCGCTCCCATTGAGATTGCCAAGCCAATCATGGCGGCTTTTGTGGGTACCAGGCGGTGAATACGTGAGTTAACCAGGTTCTGCTGTTCCACCGGTACTTCCTCGCTTTGGGTGTTTTCTAACACAGCCTTCTCTCTTTTTTTCAATGCTCGTTTCAAAGACGACCTCCTATGAACACTAGCGCTTAACTAACCTCGATATTAGAGTCGAGTACTAGTCAATGATTTAGATCACATCAAACAATAGATCAAGATCACACTGAACAGAGATACTTAGGCAAGATTAACTCGCTTCTTTAATTTAGACAAGTTCACATTTCTAAAATTTAGTAAAAAATTAATTTTTTTGTGACTTGCCTGTTCACTGCTCATAACCCTACAATGTCTCGCTCTTTATAGTTGTCTCAAAACTTACTGTCGGGACTGATTGAAAGAGCGAACAACCGCTGTAGATATCTTTAATCTTCAAAGGTTTTTCACTCAATCTGTATTCACAACAGGAGACTTTACGTTGATTATTCCCTAAAACACAACCGTATCAACTCTCAGGCATTTCTACGCTCCTAAAGCCATTTAACGGTGAGAAAGTTGCTCAAATGGTTGATATGACATCCTTTTAGTTTTTTTGTTCCTCAAACTAAAAAAAATAAATTTACGAAAATCTATCGTTCGATTCCCCAAATCTCTCTTTTGCTATATACAAATTTCTTATATATGATTCTAGCTCTTTCTAGGTATTATTATTGAGTGTTTACCAAGTTTTCAAAAAGATAGTATAAATTTTTACTTTTTTACAAAATTAACTATAGGGGATTTATCTAGAAAATTATGAACAACATTAATTTTTTGTTAACTTGAAAGTATATTTACTTAAAAAGTCAACTTGTATACATCGTGTATTCTGTGATTCATTCTAAATAACCTAACTGGCGACGTGCTTCAAATAAGCCTACTGCCACACTCACAGAAAGATTCAAACTGCGAACTTTGGGTTGACTCATGGGAATGTAGATAGTGGCATCACAACTGTCAATCACTTCTGGTGGTAAACCTGTAGTTTCACTACCAAACAACAGCCAATCATCAGCTCGATATTGAAAGCTTACATAGTTACAACTACCGCGCACACTGAATCCTAGCCGTCTTCCTCCTCGTTGCTCATGTAAGGTTTTAAATGCTTCTAGAGATTCGTGATAATGCAGCTTGACATAGGGCCAGTAATCTAAACCGGCTCTTTTAAGATAGCGATCGCTAATTTCAAATCCTAAGGGGCCAACCAAGTGTAGTTCTGTACCTGTTGCAGCACAAGTACGAGCAATATTACCTGTATTGGGCGGGATGAGGGGATTAACTAGAACTACCTGAGGCATTTTCTGGTGGCTTTACAGTATCTTTAAATGTAAAGTATCAAAAATTTCAAATCTCTCTGTTGATAGAGGCGACTTATAGCTTTTGTTAATAAATTTCAACCTACCACAATTGATTAGAAATTTAAAACAAAACAAAGAATACTCCCAAGATTTTTTCTGAGAGTGAGTACGAGGTTATTTTTGAGAGAATGAATTTTATTCCCAAAGACAGATGCTATTTCCTTTGGAGAGTTTACCAGCTTCTTCAAGCTAGAGAATGGGGTGTCAAGCCCCCCAGTGGAATTAAAGGGGAAGAGGGAAGAGGGAAGGGGAATGGGGAATAATTAAAGTAAAGGGCTTGTACACTTGTCTTTGAGGGACTGATTCTTATTCCTGTTAAGAGTTCCCTCCTAAAGCCAATTGCTCAAGCCACTAAGGAGGCACACAATTTATCTTCTAGTTCTAGTTCACGTTCTCGTATAGCGCGAATAGCTTGAATAATTGTGCTTTGAGTGCTGAAACCAACAGCATGTAGCTGCAACCATTGTTGGGCTTCATTGCCTTCACGGAGAATTTTCTGTAAAGGTGAAAGGAAACAACTAAAGCCGTGTTGCTTAGCTAGCACAAAAACTTCCTGATAAAGTTCAGCAATCCAATCTCTAGCAGTGATTTTTCTGCCATCTTGCCAATGCAACAGTTGGGCATCAAGACTAGAAGTAGCCGCAGCTATTTCGTTGTTAGCAGTCAAGGAGATGAGTTCCTCGGGAGAAAAAGTACTTTGAGTTAAAGGATCAAGATGGGGATTTTCGATGAGCTGTAACAGACGTGCTTCTAGCAAAGCAGTAATTGCTAATAACGATATAGGATCTGTAACCAAATCGCAAATTCGCAATTCCAGCCGATTTAAATCATAAGGACGGCGATCGCCATTTGGTCTTACCGATACCCACAAATGCCGAACATTTTGCATTGTTCCTGCGGCTAGCTGTTGTTCTACCCATTGAATATGATCAGCATGGCTGGTAAATAACGGCACATAAGCGGGTGTTTGTGGGAATACACGCCAACGGCTAGAATGAAAGCCTGTGGTTTTGCCATCCAAAAAAGGAGAAGAAGCGCTCAAAGCAAGGAACAAAGGTGCTTCTACCCGGATCAGGCGACAAGCTCGCATCAGCAGTTCCGGGTCATCAATGCCAATGTTAATATGCACACTAGCCGTAACTACTTTTGTGCTATAGGTTTGCTCGATATAAGTGTGATAAGGATTTGTGGGATCAGAACGAACAAAGCGATCGCTACCACCCAAAGACAACGTGCTACCAGGAATAAGGGTATAATTGCCCAATTGCTGAAGATACTCCCGCAGCCTCAGCCGGGGACGTAGAATGGCACACAATAATTGGTCATAATTACGACTGGGTGCAGTAACATACTCTACATTCCTGCTATCTGGCTCTCGTACATATCCATCTAAAGACGTAGTAATCTTGTCAGAGAGACCGACGATTTCACCACTAGGCGTGCCGGTGTACATCTCTATCTCAAAGCCTTTTAATAGCACTTTATCTTTCTCCTCGGCTCTCCTTGTTTTTAAATTGTATCCAATGAGACGATTTTCTGCATTGCGCCCGTAGGGGGAGATAGTGATCAGTTATTCAGTGATCAGTGATCACTGATCACTGATAAATGAACTACACTCCTCATACTTCTCATACTCCTCACACTCACCCCATCACCCCATCACCCCATCACCCCACTGCCCCTAATCCCCACCAGGGGCCGGTGAGTTCCCCACCTCCCGATCCTTAAAGATGAAAATGCCTATAAACTTCACTCGCAGCCCGATGCACAAGGGAATGGCGATAGACAAGAGACTTTAGATCATCAGCATAACCACCGCCAATGACGCAAGCGACGGAATATCCAGCAGCAATACAGGTACTTAAAACTTGCATTTCCCGACGATAGATACCGGTGTCAGTTAAAGCTAATTTGCCCAAGCGATCGCCGATATGAGGATCGACACCTGCATCGTAGAAAATCAAGTCTGGCTTTACCTCAGACAACAAATCTGGCAAATATGCCGCTAAAGTTTGCAGATAGGCATCATCTTCCATGCCAACAGGAAGCGGGACATCCAAATCACTGTTTTGTTTAGTACCAGGAAAATTGACTTCGCAGTGCATCGAAAAGGTAAAAACAGTGCGATCGCCCTGAAAAATAAATGCTGTTCCATCTCCTTGATGAACATCCAAGTCTACTATCAAAATTTTCTGGACTAGTCCTAGCTTTTGTAAAACACGAGAGGTGATCGCTAAATCATTGAAAATACAAAAGCCAGAACCATAACTGGGAAAGGCATGATGAGTACCACCAGCAGTATTGCAAGCTAAACCGTGACTAAGTGCTAACTTGGCAGTCAAGATCGTACCACCTACCGCTACACAGGTACGATTTACTAGCGCTGGACTCCAAGGTAAACCAATACGCCGTTGAGCTTTTAAGTCCAAGGTTCCTTCATAGTAAGCTTGAACATATTCTGGTGTATGGACTAACTCTATTAATTCTTGTGGAGGACGTTCAGGGGCATGAAATTGGCAGGGATACGCTACACCATCAGCTAACAGTAGTTCATAGAGTTGCTGAAATTTGGGCATCGGAAAACGATGTCCTTCTGGTAGTGGCGCAACGTAATCTGGATGATAAACCAGCGGTAAATCCATTTTTAGCTATCAGCTATTTCTAGAGCTTCGGTATGTATCAAACAGTTAAAATTTAACGCTAAAAATTAAGAGTTGAATGCATCAGCATTAATGAATACTGTCCTTCTGTTTTGATCGCAGAAATGTCCTTGAGGTAAATAACAAACAAGATAATACTAGAACAAACTTAAAAAAAGATATTTGCTTAAGGCGATCGCAACTTAGCCCAAATGAGTCCATCTAGGCAACAGTAAAATTTTTCATAATATCAAAATGGCTAACTGTAGTGCGATCGCTACCTCTGAAAAATCCTTCAAAGTAACAAATAATGGGTAATGGTTAGCGATTGTTAACCATACCCAATGCCTGTCTAATTTTTATTTATTACCCGGAGTGCGTCCACCTTCATCATTGCTACCACCGTGGGGTTGAGAATTACCCGGATCGCATCCTTCAGCACCATTACCAATGCCTTGGTTACAATGGCGACGCTCCCTGAATTTAGCATCATCATCGTCGTCATCATCAGTTTGCTGAACTTCGACATTTTGACCTTCCACGGCATACTGAGAAGAGATATCTACTACTTGACCAGTACTGACTAATGCTTTATATAACAAAGCACATACTTCGGCTCTAGTTGCCACCTTGTTAGTATTGAGAGTTTGGACATCAGGATAATTGACGACAATTCCCCGTTGGGTGAGTGCTGCGATCGCACTGCGGACATCACTGCGAATCATGGCAGCATCGGTGTAAGCTGCTAAAATCGCTTCTGGAGAACCACTGACATTGTAGTTTAGTCCTTCGGCAAAGCCGAGCAATACTTCCAAGCGAGATAGGCTATCATTGGGTTTGAATTCACTACCAGCAACATCTAAAAACCCCATTTGGTAAGCTTCCCGAATTGCCGTATATGCCCAAAATGCTGTGGAGACATCTTTAAATGAAACCGCGCTGCGAACTTTTACCTTGTTAAAGGCTTGATTAACCATCGCTGCAAATTGGGCGCGAGTCAGTTGTTCATCGGGACGAAAAGTACCATCGGGAAAACCTTCGATAATTTCTAACGCTGCTAACTCAGCAATGAATTCTTTTGCCCAGTGATTAGCTGGTACATCATCAAAATTTACTTGGATACCACTAGCTACGCCTACTTCCCGATAATCCATCATTAACTGACCAACATCGTAGGTAGAACTATCATCATCGCTGACATCGGTGATAGATACTAAACTACCAGGAGTAGCTTTTAAAGCAGCTGCTAGGTTGGCACTAGAAACATTGATAGATTGGCGAACTAGAGTAAATTCACCTTGCTTAAAGGAGGTAGGATAAACACTATTGGCAGCCACAGCTGACAAACCTTGGACTTGAAACTGACTCACTTGGACTTCCCGAGAAGTACTGAGGAAGCTAACCCGTTCGCCGCTAACTTGAGTAAAGTAGTCGTAGGTAGTATTACCCGCGTCAATCATACCGTCAGAGTTGGCATCAAGCCCGTAAACGGTGCGAACAACTTTATATTTTCTGGGGTTTGCCGACAAAATCAGGTTTACCATTGTGTTTGCCGACAAGCATTCAAATTCGCTGTAGCCAAGAAAGCGGTTTTGAGTATCATACAAGCGCACAACTACGCGATCGCCTGCTTTTAAACCCTTCACAAATTTTGCTTTGGATTTGATCTTGTATTTGTAGTCGCCCAAAAACCGCTCTTTATGATATTTGTTGCCATGTTTCGACTTAACGGAAACACGGGTAATTACTTCTGAAATCTCACCAGCTGGTTGCAGGATAGCAAGGGTAAAACCAGCTTTCTGACTTTGGACTGCTACACTATTAGCCGCACTAATTTGGGTGCTGCGCTGTACAGTCATCGTACGTTGTTGGACAGTGGTGCGGCTGCTGGTTTGGCGAGTCACAGATTGTACTTTCGTCATAGTCCTGTTGACTATTTGTGTTGACTCTTCATCCAGCTTGGCTAATACTCCAGATCCATCTGTGCGATACACCCACATTTGCCTTTCGCCAGCCACCACAACTTGCCAACCTGGTACTAGAGGTTGAGAGCAAATTCCACTTCCTTTTAAACCCAAGCAACTGTTGGGCCAAGTTATTTTTTCTGCCTTAACAATGCGTAAAGCAGAAACTTCTACATTTGCACGCTGAGAAATATCATCCAAAATCGATGTTTTGACAGATTCTGGCAAATCTACTTCCCTATCATCATCGTCATCGTCATTATCTGCCAGTAAAAGTTGTTGACTTAACAAATCAGTCGGTTTTTGTTCGACGGTCGTAGAGACCCCTGAAACTGCTAACGCCGAAGAGATTGGCGCAGCCATTGCTACACAAGCAGCAGCAAAAATAACTTTACTGAAGAGAGCCGAGTTACTTAGATGTTTGTATCTCATCTCACACCGTCCTATAGGATAAAAATTTATGGTTTACATAAACCCTTATTTATTTATCCCAAGTCACGTATAAAACTAACACTCGGAAAATCTTTTTTTAAGTAAAAATACTACTTGCATAAAGTTGCAAAAAATACTTTTAACTATTAGACCTTTTCACAACTATTTTTTACCTCACACCCCTCCCTCAATTCCGCCGTTCACGCGGGTAAGATTTAATTCCCTCCCCGATTTCGGGGAGGGTTAGGGTGGGGTAAAAAAATATCTATGCAAGATATAGCATTGTTGAGGGCACTCCCCGACATATAGTTAATAGGGTATTTGGATACTAACCTTTTGATTCAAAAACCCACTGCTTGATATCTCAAAAACTTAGTAATTTTTAATCAAATCAGCAGTTTTTTCCGCAATCATGATTGTGGGAGCATTAGTGTTACCACCAATAATAGAAGGCATAATTGATGCATCTACCACTCGTAGTCCTTGGACTCCATGCACTTGGAGTTGGGAGTTAACTACCGCCATAGAATCATTACCCATTTTGCAAGTTCCAACTGGGTGATACAAACTTTCTACAGTGTCTCGAATATAAGCACGAATTGCTTCATCATCCTGTACCTCCAAACCAGGAACAAATTCTTCACCTCGAAAGCTATCAAAGGCTGGCATTTGTGCTAATTTACGTGATAGTTTGACACCTGCTACTAAAACTTCTAAATCAGCTGCTTTTTCCAGATAATTTGGTTGAATGACGGGTGCTTCTGAGGGATTGGTAGAACGTAAAGTAATGCTACCTTTGCTTTGTGGATATAAAAGAGTCGGGCCAAAAGTAAACCCATGTCCATCTGGGCGATTAAAGCCGTGATTTAAAAAGTAAGTGGGGGCAAAATGGAATTGTAAGTCATTCAATTCTGAATCAGGATTGATTTTGACAAAACCTCCCGCTTCTGCAACATTTGTAGTCAGAGGTCCATTTTTAAACAATAAATACTTTAGAACATTTATAAGTTTTTCTGCATTTGCCAGAGATACAGATTTAGTACATGTATAAGCAATAGGCACACACAGATGATCTTGTAAATTTTTGCCGACACCAGGTAAGTTCATGACTACAGGAATCCCCAGAGATTTTAATTGTTCAGCATCTCCAATTCCTGATAGCATTAACAACTGTGGTGAATTAATCGCGCCACTACTTAAAATAATTTCTTTAGCTATTTTGATTTCCTGGTTTACACCGTTATGCATGTAGGTTAAACCAACAGCTTTTGTACCTGAAAAATTTATTTTTATCACTTGGGCATTAGTTTGAACAGTTAGATTTGGTCGTTGTAATATTGGCTTTAAATAAGCAGCTGCCACACTATGACGTTTACCGTCTTTTTGAGTGACTTGATAAAATCCAAAACCTTCTTGTTTTGCACCATTGAAATCTTGATTTAGCGGTAAACCTGCTTGTTGTACTGCTTTGACAAAGGCACGAGAAAGTGGATTAATACAGCGCTGATTGGTGACGTTGAGAAGTCCATCAATACCGTGATATTCATTTTTCAGGACATTCTGATTTTCAGCTTTGATAAAGTAGGGAAGTACGTCTTTAGAACTCCAGCCTGAATTACCTAAATTGTGCCAATGATCATAGTCACGTAAGTTCCCACGAATATAAATCATGGCGTTAATTGAACTGCTGCCACCGATGACTTTGCCACGAGGCCAATATAGTTGACGATTATTTAAGAAAGGCTGTTGTTCTGTGTAATAATTCCAGTCATATTCTGTTTTGAACAACTTAGGAAAACCAGCAGGAATATGAATTTCTTGTTTTTGATCTGGGTTGCCTGCTTCTAATAGTAACACTCTGGTTTTTGAATTTTCTGTCAGGCGATTGGCTAATACACAACCTGCTGAACCTGCACCGATAATTACATAATCGTACATTGTTGGTTGTTGATGGTTGATTGTTGGTTGTTAATTGAGTGACAGCGAAACCCGACCTACCCCAGGGTTATTAGCATTAAATGAACCGTATTGGGTGATATTGGATCTGTTGGCATTGGAATAGTATGTTTTTTAACGCGGAGAGACGCAGAGTCAGCGCAGAGGATCGCGGAGTGGGATTTATGCTGAGAAGTTGATTTGGTTAATTGTCCAATTTCGCAGTGTCTGACGATGGATTTTGCCGGTTAGTCCTTTGGGTAATTCTGGTAAAAATGCGATCGCTTGCGGGACTTTGTAAGTTGCTATTCTTTGTTGGATAAATTCTTACAATTCTGTTTTACTGATAGAGTATCCTTGACACAGCACTACAAAAGCTTGTACAGTTTCTCCCCAAGTTTGATCTGGGCAAGAACAATCTAATTTTTGCTTAAGTAGTAGTAACCCCAGCAAAACACTGCTGTAAATTTTCGGTGTTGCAGAAACCTGAGATCATTAGATACAAGTTCTGGGGTTAACTCTTCCAATCACAAAAGGTTACAATGCAACATCCGCCAGCCTTTTTTGTTTAGCCATAAATGTATTAATGACATCTGTCAAAAGCTAAGGAAGCTATTTCTACCTGAAGTAGGGTTAATCTGGAATATCCAATTTATAAGATTTTGTGAGTGAGGGTTGGCAAATTAACCTCGGTAATTTTAGTTACTCAGTTTTGGTAAAGTAATCGGAGACTTTTTATGACATTTGCAACTGACGAAAGAACCAAAAAAGCTGTAGAACAGTTTCGCAAATTTGACGTTGATACTCAGTTAGCCTTACTTTGGTTCGGCTATCTAGACATCAAAGATCAATTGATACCAGCAAATCAAACTTCTGCCCAAGATACAGCTGCGGCATTGTACGATCAAATCAAAGCATTGCCAGAGGAACAGCAGCTACAAGCACAACGTGACATAGCTAGCCGTGCTAATAGCGATATTAGCCGTGCCTACACTGCTTTAAGTTCCAGTGCCAAGATAGACGTATGGTTGCGTTTAGCGCAAGGAATGGAAGAGGGTGTTGTGATTCAAGTTCCCTCTGACTACAAATTGCCTGAGAATACTAATGATTTTGTCAATACCATCAAAGGCTTGGAATTTGAACAGCGTGTAGACTTCACACGTAGTATTGTGATGGAAATGGGAGCGAAATAAGAAGGTTAAAGGGGAAAGGGTAAAGGTTCAAGGGTTTTATTTTTCCCTTTCCCTTTCCCTTTTTTCCTGTTTTATTCTACCTGAAGCGCCTCCCACTCTGGACGCAGAATGCCATACTGAATCAGGTCAAAGCGCTTTCCTTCACGCTTGATAAAGCTGCGCTGAATTCCTTGTTGACGAAAACCCACTTTTTCATGGGCTTTCATTGACCGGATATTATAGCTAATAGTTGTTGAGCCTACACGGTAGAGGTTTAACTCTCGGAAAGCATATCCTAGAATGATTTGCAGTGCATCTGTGCCATAGCCTTTACCCCAATATTCGCGAGCGCCGATCGCCACACCTAGTGATGCAACCTGGTGCATCCACTGTATCTCAGCTAAACCTACCAAGCAGGCGATACCTAAGTAAATATTAAAGAGATTGTCTTTTTGTAGTATATAGTAATCCTATCTAATTTGTAAAAATCAAGAGAACCAGATCCCCGACTTGTCAAAGAAGTCCGGGATCTTGTTTATGAATGATTTAGGATTGCTGTTGAGTTGTTTAATATGGATTAACCACTAAGGCTAGAAAGCATTAAGAAAACTTGGTGTCTTTGTGATTCATTTGTTGAATATTGGTAAATTATGGTGATTTGGCAAGCTGATTTTTATCATCATCGGCAACAAGATGCAGCAGGACAAGTTTTATGGGAGTTGTTGATTTGCGATCGCGATCGCACTTTTCAGTTTGAAGCAAGCTGTCCCCAGTCGGAGGCCAATTCCCATTGGGTTGCTGTTCAGTTGCAACTGGCTGCTGGTGGAAATTTACCAGATGTAATTCAGGTGTTTCGCCCTCAATCTTTGGGTTTAATTGAACAAGCAGGACGCAGTTTGGGTATCAATGTTGAACCTACGCGGCGTACTTTTGCCCTTAAACAGTGGTTGCAGGAAAAGCAATATCCAACAGTAGTAGACAAACCCCCTCCCGCACCACTACCAGAGAATCTCTGGGGGAAGGAGTGGCGGTTTGCAACTTTGTCAGCAGGTAAGGTGGTGGAGGCGTTTGCACAACAGCCGATTCCAATTTTGGTTATGCCAGAGTTTCTTCAACCTATCAATTTAGGTTTGGCGTCAACGGTGTCGGTTCCCGGTGTAATCATTTATGGGGGACGGCAATCAATGCGTTTGGCACGGTGGTTACAACAAGCACGTCCTGTAGCGTTAAATTATGTTGCAGGTGCGCCGGATGGGTTGGTATTAGAAGCCGATTTGGTAGATAGATGGATTTTGGTGACGTTTACAGATCCAGAAGTAGCAGCCGCAGGTAGAGTTTACGAACAGCGCAAGCAGGAAAGCCGTGGATTACACTTTTTACTAGTGCAACCTGATGATTCAGGGATGACTTTCAGTGGTTTTTGGTTATTGCGTGCTGAAGATTAAAGAATGGTTACTTCCCTTTTTCCCGACTAATACCACGAAATCTATTATGTAATTTCGCGGTTGTAGAATTGAAAATTGTGTCTTAAAAAGTAAGATAGCGCTTTCAAAATTTTACCTAGCAGGAAGTTTTGAAAATAAAAAATTGAGTTATCAGTAGTTAGAAATTGCTTACAATCAAACGCAGAAAATTATTTATATTGTGTCAGCTAAAACACTAATGTTATGCGTCGTGGTGAGCGGTAATAGATTAAAACAATCTTCCCTACCAATTACCAACGACAAAACACGATATCGTAATTAGTTAACCGGAATTGATATTATTTATTCTTCTGTATTTTCAAGAATTATAAGATGTCAAAATATAGTATTGTATTAGACAAAAATGAAATTACACAATTAGGTGCTTCATTGCGAGAAATTCAGCAAAATATTCTCAAACAAGATCCCCAAAGAGGTATAACAAGAATTTGATTCCAAGGAGAAGAACCTTATTTTGATGTCTTTTTTGAACTCCAAGATCATGAGATAACATGGTTTCAATTCACTTTAAGGGGAAAATCGCTATCTTGGGACAGTAAAATTCCTGGATGGCAAACAGGTACTACTAATGAATTAAAAGTTGGTGATGTCAGCTTTTATGCTGCTAGTAAAACTATTGAAAATGATATTGAAATTGATTGGGAATTTGTGAATTTAGTCAAGTCTATTCTTCAAACTAGAGATAAAGAAGAGATTTTTCAAAAGGTTTTATTACTTTTCAAGTACTATTAAATTTAAAATAAATATATCTAAATTCAAAAATCTCAAAATTGCTCGTACTATTAGCCATTACTAATTACCCATTTCTACATCCGTCTTTCATATTCTTTAACTACATAAAGAATGAAAAAAGACACAAGAATACTCAGTAGTCCTAGTTGCCACAAACCACATCCAGCTGTAATCCCTAAGCCTGCGGAAGTCCAAATAGCTGCGGCTGAAGTAAGTCCACGAACTTCTATTCTTGGAGATTCTTTGTCTGAGGTTTCTCGCAAGATTTCTCCAGCACCTAGAAATCCTACGCCTGCGGCCACACCCTGAATGACGCGACTGAGTCCATTGTAATCTTCCGGTTCTATGTCTGTTTGTAAAATAACGATGATAAAAATTGCAGAAGCAACACTCACTAACATATGAGTTCTCAAGCCAGCAGCTTTGCGTCTGCGCTCACGTTCTAAGCCAATTATCCCCCCAAAAAATACTGCTAGGCACAGTCTAAAGGCAATGTTAGCCCAATCATCAGGTGCCAAGAAGAATGTATTTGGTGATACTAACAATGGTAGTGCCATGTGCTAAAAGCGTTATAGTCATCTAAAAAAGCGATCGCCCCAGTACTCAGCTACAGTTGCGTGCCGTCTGCTTGTACTTTTCCTTCTTTTGTGATTGTGGTGTTGTGATAAGATTTTTGGTATATATTTTTTGTTTATAAAATACCCAGCAACCTAACAGTACCAAAAAGTCAAGCTCAAAGATAAGCTATCTACTTGCCTGTTGTTCAGTTTACATATATGTTAACTATGAACATGTGAAAGCTGTGGCAAATTTAGGAGATAATAACGTCAAGTTATACAAATTTAATCTTTAGCATTTTTAAGTATAAACTCAACCGCAACACCACAAGCTAGAAACCCTGTTGACCAGCTGTCTATTTACTCAGCTTAGATAGATTTCTAGAAAATTTAGCGCTAGTCTTAGTAGTACGTAGACGCTGAAATTTAGTTTAGTAGGATTTTGTTCTTTGTCGATTGTTGGTAGTTCCAACGAAAACCGCTAGTACGTCTATGAAACCAACAACTACCAACCGACAACCAACAACTAACAACTAACAACCAATAACTGACAACTGACTAATTGAGTGGACAAACTCTACTGGCTTGAGCAAATTAAACTGCTAGACCGCGCCGAAGTTGGTGATAAAGCTTTCTATTTAAGCAAAATCATGCAGCGTGGTTATCCGGTGCTGTCTGGTTTTGTCATTCCAGCATCAGTTTTGCGAGAATTTCTTGAAAATCTCAACAGTTCAGAAGCATTAATTGCTGACTTGCCAAACTCTTCACTGCACTTGGATGTTGGTAATTGGCGTCAGCTTCAGCAGGTAGCTGAACGATTGCGTCAAGAAATTATTAGTGCGATTGTACCATCTCAGTTATTAAGTGCGATCTCACAAGCAACTCAAAAATGGGAAACTCAATGTCTGATTTTCCGCCCAAGTTTAACACTTCCGACAGTTAAGCCCTTAATTACGAATATATCTGGTTTGTTAGAATCACAAGTTTGTCAGTGTGAACCAGAAGCGATCGCTTTAGCACTCAAGCGGGCTTGGAGTCAATTGTTTCGCGCTAGGAGTCTTTTATATTGGCAACAGGCAGGGATTGATCTCCAACAAGTTAATTTAGCAGTTTTGGTGCAACCAATCCACAATGCAATTGCCAGTGGCTTAGTGAGTACTAACTCTTCTCATTGGGAAATTCAAGCCACTTGGGGATTGGGAATAGCGATCGCCCACGGTGAAGTTTTGCCAGATGTCTACTACATCCAACCAGAAACTGGCGTTGTTCAAGAGCAGCAGTTAGGGTACAAGCCACTCGCCTATTGTATAAACAATGGAAGTTGTGGGGTTGATTTGCAATCCACGTCAATATCATTGCCCAAACTAGATGACTCTGGTTTGCAAGTATATCTGCTCAATGAAACCCAACAACAAGCATATGCTTTGTCAGAAGAATATTTGCAACAGTTGATCAGGCTAACAAATCGACTTGTGAGAGAACTGGGCCCAAACCTCACCCTAGAGTGGACAATTTCTCAACAAATTACATCGGGAATACTTTACATAACGCAAATTAGTACACCCCAATTTGGAGTTTCCAATACTCACTTAATCAAAGGGCTAGGCGCAGCCACAGGACGTGTAACAGCACCTGCTTATGTCATCCATTCTCCCCAAAGACCAGAACAACTACCTAAAGGAGTAATTTTAGTTGCACCAACCATCACACCTAATTGGCTACCAATATTGCAACAAGTAACAGGTATTATTACAGAGCAGGGAGGTATAACAAGCCACGCAGCAATTCTGGCGAGAGAATTAGGTATTCCAGCAGTAGTAAACGCGGCAAATGCTACGACTATGATTCCTAATGGTGAGCGATTGCTAATAGATGGTGATAAAGGAGAAATTTACCGCCTCGGTACAGAGGCACAAGAGGAGGACATTGGCACAAGACAATCAGATCAATTATTGTCTTTTCTCTCCTTTCCCCATCACACGCCACTTTTCAACCAGTCTGCACCTCTACGGAAAGCAGCTAAGCGTTTACAGAAGAGAAATTACTTACATACAGGAGTTTCGCCGCTTTTACAAAATGGCACTGAATCCTCCACAGCTTTGAGCAGTAGTTTTCACCACACCCCAACAGAAAAACAAAACTCTACCTCATCCAAGATTAACTCCTCAACACGTGAATCTATGATTGCTACTCGGCTGCTAGTTAACTTAAGCCAGCCTAGCTTGATAGAGCAAGTGCTTTCTTTGCCCGTTGATGGAGTAGGATTATTGCGCTCAGAACTGATGGTACTCAATATACTGGAGGGACAACACCCCCTGCATTGGTTAGAAAATGGGCATCAGGATGTATTGCTAGAGCGATGGTACGAACAAATTATACAATTTGTCCAAGCTTTTGCACCACGACCGATTTTTTATCGCTCATTGGACTGGCGATCGCGTGAATTACAATCTTTTAGTCACAATTTACAATCTTCACCCCATTCTATGCTGGGGGAGCGCGGTACATTCAGCTATTTAGTCAATCCTGCCGTTTTTGAGTTAGAGTTAACTGCTCTAGCAAGTGTACAGCAAGCCGGTTATACCAATATCCATTTACTCTTGCCTTTTGTGCGTACAGTAGAAGAATTTGACTTTTGCCTACAAAAAGTAGAGGAAGCAAGGTTAACTCAAATACCCCATTTTCAACTATGGATTATGGCAGAAGTGCCAAGTGTGTTATTTTTGCTACCACAGTATGTCAAAGCTGGTGTTCAAGGAATTTCAATTGGAACCAATGACTTGACTCAATTACTATTAGGAGTAGATAGAGAGCAGGGACAGTTCGCAAAAGCATTTGACGAACGTCATCCAGCAGTTATGAACGCTATATCTCAACTGATCCGCACAGCCAGAGAAGTAGGAGTACCTTGCTCTATTTGTGGTCAAGCACCAGCATTGTATCCAGAAATTATCGAGTATTTAATCGAATGGGGTATTAGCTCGATCTCCGTAGAACCAGAAGCAGTATTAAGGACATATCGAGCGATCGCTCGTGCTGAACAACGCCTAATTCTAGAAGCCGCACGGCGACAAATGCAATAAATAGTTAATAGTTGGTTGTTGGTTGTTGGTTGTTGGTTGTTGATTGTTGATTGTTGATTGTTGATTGTTGATTGTTGATTGTTGGTTGTTGATTGTTGGTTGTTGATTGTTGATTGTTGATTGTTGATTGTTGATTGTTGATTGTTGATTGTTGATTGTTGGTTGTTGGCTGTTAATTGTTGATTGTTAGTTGTTGATTGTTGATTGTTGATTGTTGGTTGTTGGCTGTTAATTGTTGGTTGTTGGTTGTTGATTGTTGGCTGTTGGTTGTTGGCTGTTAATTGTTGGTTGTTGGTTGTTGATTGTTGGCTGTTGGTTGTTGGCTGTTAATTGTTGATTGTTGATTTATTCTTTATCAATACCTACTATTTCACCACATTGATTTTGATAGGTTGGCCAGATCCGCGACTTCTTTAAAAGTCGCGGATCTAACCCCTCGCAACTCCTCAAAACTTATGTGGTCGATTACTACTACAAACCAACCCAAAAAGCGCTATGTCTGTGGTGCAAGCGATCGCCTAAAGATATCAATATACTTTGGAGAGAAGGGCGGTTTCGTTTCTCAGGCGCTACCGCCTTTCTCATAATTATTAATGTATTATGTTAGCTATTGTTTGTCAAGCATTAGCTAATGTTTTATATTATAGTCATAGCTGATAGTTTACAAATGAAACGTTAAAACCTATAACTGTGATTTAGATGAAAGTAAGACGAACAATAGAAAAAGAAGTCCCTGGATTAGGTGAAAAGATAAAACAGGCAAGAGAGGCTGACGACCGTTCCCTAGAGGCTATTTGTTCTGAGGTGGGTATATCTCGTGTTTACTGGTATGACATTGAATCAGAAAGAGTCAGAAGTGCTTTGCCAGAAGAAACACTTCGCAAAATTGAAAAAGTATTAGGTGTGGATTTGGGAGTAAAATTCAATGATTAATATCGTGTCTACTTGGATATTGATAATGTTGCATTAGCTGGTAATGGGAAAAACTAATTACTCAGATCTTGCACCTACGGGATAAACCAGGAGTACGCGAATAAAGTGTACAAAAAAATGACATCAGGTTGAGCAAAAGATTACGTAGATGCCTAAAAAATAAA
>NZ_AJLK01000099.1 GCF_000317205.1 Fischerella muscicola PCC 7414
TTACCTATTACCTCATAAATCGTTGGATATAGCATTCCTAAATCATTAGTAAGGGACAAGATCCCCGACTTATTAGAGGATACCGCTGGCGAATAGGGGGTCTTACCCCCTAAGACGGCTGGGAGTATGTCAAATACAGGAATTACGCAAAACATAACGATGCGTAGCGGTAATTCATGAATTACCACTACGCAAGAATAAGGTTTTTGGTAACATCTCGCCTAAGTCCTGATATAGTTAAAGCTCCTTAGTCTAATTAGACATAAGGAGCCTTGATTTTTATTCACCGCAACGCCGTTTTACCTAAGTTTTTGACCTGGAGAAAACCAGGTGGGTACCATGTTTTTCGTTTAAAGTTTCCGGGTACAAGCCCGGTCTACTGCCACGAAAAATACTTGGTTCCCTTACTTTTACAAGTCATAGATCACAAAACTTGTTGGCAGTCACCAACGTCGCAGTGCTATGAATTGATTATAGCTTTTAAAAATAATTTTGTGTATGCCCAATGAGATTTTTTTGCCGATTTAATTGGCGTACCAAATATTTTCTATAGTGCGGGCGATCGCCATCGCTTCATCTGGATTTTGATCATTTAACAAAACGGTGACATGCCCTAACTTTCGTCCTGGACGAGATTCTGTTTTACCATACCAATGGACGTAACTTTGGGGAATTTGTTTTATTTTTTGACGTTTAGTAATATAGTCATTTGTTGATATTTTGTAGCCCAACAAATTTATCATAATAGCACATGGACAAGTTAAATTAGGATTGCCTAAAGGCAAACCAGAAACAGCCCTTAATTGCTGCTCAAACTGGGAAGTTTCACAGGCATCAAGAGAAAAATGTCCAGAATTATGAGTGCGGGGTGCTATCTCGTTTACTAACACTTTGTCATCAGCACTAAGAAATAATTCAATTCCAAAAACTCCCACTGCTTTGAGGCTATTGAGGAGTGTATGGGAAATATTCTCAATCTCTTTTTGGAGATGTAATGGAATCTCAGCTGGTGCAATCACTCGCCGACATACTTGTTCTTCTTGTTGGGTTTCTACAATCGGGTAAATTATTACTTTACCATCCACAGAACGTGCTGCAATTACTGCTAATTCTCGTTCAAAAGGAATAAATTCTTCTAATAAAAAAGCTAGATTATTTGCAGATTCTAATTTTTGCTGAAGAGTTTGGAAATCTTTAATAATAAAAGTACCCTGACCATCATAACCGTGACGGCGGGCTTTCAAAACTATCGGAAACTTTAATTTACTTTGGAGTACAAAATTATAAAGATTTTCGTTTTCTATTCTTAACTCTTGACTCTCAATCGCTAACTGTTTATTTTCTGTTAGTGCGTCTTCTTTCCAAATACCTTTGATATCAAAGAATTGAGGAACAGGTAAACCTAAATCGCGTAAATAACAGCGTTGGTGATATTTGTCTAGAAGGGGAGCTAATGCTTCTAGGGAGGGACGAAAACGAACACCTTGGTCTGCTAAGAGTGATAAAGCTTCGATATCAACAAATTCGTTTTCAAAAGTAATGATATCGCATTTAGTAGCTAAGATTTTTGTGGCTGCGGCATCGTTTACTGGGGCAAAAATAGTGTCATGAGCGATCGCAACAGCAGGATCGTTAGGGTTGGGGGTTTGTATGACCAATTCTACACCTAACTTCTTTGCTGCACCGCCCATCATCCAGGCAAGTTGTCCGCCACCAATTACACCAATACGCACTATCCTACCCCAAACAATTACGAAGGTTGACACCCCTGTCTTAGCATCATAGCGTGATAATTCAGTTATCAGTAATCAGTAAAGCTAAGATCCCTGACAACTTTCCCGGATACAGCTAGCGAATGGAGGGTCTGACCCCTCAAGAGAAATAAAAAAATCAGGGCAATCTTAGAAAATCCAAGAATTACCCTGAGATATAAGAGTTATGGGTTAACAATTAAGAGTTAATTATTTTTCTCTTAACTCCTCAACGATTACGCAAACGCTGCTGTTTTCACATCGTTGTTCGCCAAAAGTTCTTGCAACTCTTCGGCGTCTACAGTTTCTTTCTCAACTAACATTTCTGCAAGTTGATCGAGAATATGGCGGTTATCTGTCAATACTTGCTTAGCGCGCGCATAAGCTGAATCTACTAATTGATGAACTTCTTCATCAATCGCAGCAGCAGTTTCTTCAGAGAAATCACGTTCTGACATGATATCGCGACCCAAGAACATATTGCCTTGCTGGCGACCAAGGGCAACTGGGCCGAGTTTATCGCTCATACCGAAGCGAGTTACCATTTGACGAGCAACACGTGCTACTTGTTGCAAGTCGTTAGAAGCACCGGTTGTAACTTCTTCTTCACCAAAGATTAATTCTTCAGCAATCCGACCACCTAATGCCACTGCCATCTGATTTTCCAGATAGGAACGGCTGTACAAACCGCTATCCATACGGTCTTCGCTGGGGGTAAACCAAGTTAAACCACCAGCACGACCACGGGGAATGATGCTAATTTTTTGCACAGGGTCATAGTCTGGCATCAGCGCACCAACTAAAGCGTGGCCAGCTTCGTGGTATGCCACAAGTTGCTTGCGCTTTTCGCTCATTACCCGGTCTTTCTTTTCTGGCCCTGCCAAAACACGATCGATCGCATCGTTAATTTCATCCATTGAAATTTCGGTCAGGTTGCGACGTGCTGCCAGAATCGCGGCTTCGTTAAGCAGGTTAGATAGATCCGCACCTGTAAACCCAGGAGTCCGACGGGCAATTTTATCTAAGTCCACATCTTTTGCTAGAGTCTTGCCACGGGCGTGAACTTTGAGAATTTCCACACGTCCAGAGTAGTCTGGGCGGTCTACAACTACTTGACGGTCGAAGCGACCGGGACGCAATAAGGCTGCATCCAAAACGTCGGGACGGTTAGTAGCAGCAATAATAATGATGCCGGTGTTACCTTCAAAACCGTCCATTTCTGTGAGTAACTGGTTGAGGGTTTGTTCCCGTTCATCGTTGCCGCCGCCTAAACCTGCACCACGTTGACGACCAACAGCGTCAATTTCATCGATGAAGACGATGCAAGGCGCATTGGCCTTAGCTTGCTCGAATAAGTCACGGACGCGGGACGCACCCACACCCACAAACATTTCTACAAACTCAGAACCAGAGATGGAGAAGAAAGGGACACCTGCTTCACCCGCTACAGCACGAGCCAATAAGGTTTTACCAGTTCCTGGAGGGCCTACTAGCAACACACCTTTAGGAATTTTGGCTCCAACAGCAGTAAAGCGATCAGCGTTTTTCAAAAAGTCTACGACTTCGTTTAATTCCAGCTTGGCTTGGTCAATACCAGCAACATCCCCGAAGGTAACTTGGGTTTGTGGCTCCATTTGCACTCTGGCTTTGGATTTACCAAAGTTCATAGCTTGGCTACCAGGGCCATTTTGGGCACGGCGCAACAAGAAGAACAAGCCAACCAGAAGTAATACAGGGAAGAATAAACTGCTGAGAGCCTTAAACCAGAATCCTTCGTCGGTTTGAGGTAAAACAATAATATCAACGTTTTGTTCGTTAAGTTCGTTAATGAGGTTAGGGTCATTAACCAAAGTCACCAATTTCTTCTTGGAATCGAATTTGGGAGTGACTACAGCTGTAGACCGATCCGCACTAATACTGACTTTTTCTACCTTGCCAGCTCGGACTTCTTGAATAAATTGACTGTATCGCCATGTCTCTCTGCTTTGGGGTTGCTTGTCAAAAAATGCTGTCCCAAGAGCAATGACAACAATAAAAAGCAGTGCGTACAGCCCCGCATTTCTCCACCGTTTATTATTCACTGAGGTCAATCCTCCTAAATTTTTCGTGCGAGGGCATTTCTAAGAATTATGTTAACTTATCTTAAGGTATACCAAATTCCACACCTACAATGCTAGTACATAAGGGCAGGAGGCAGGGGCAGTGCCAATTATTTCACCACTAGCCATGAAAAAACCTCACCCGGCTACGCCACCCCTCTTTGAACCCGCGGAGAGGGGGAGGGGGTGAGGTTACTTTCAAGGCAGAAGGTAGAAAGTTTAATGTGTTTCTCTCAGCCATTGTGTATCTTGAAGAATTTCCGTATTTGTTGAAAACAAGGATGGTAGGGATTATATTGTAGCGATCCTGAAGGCTGAATAACGGTGTGGATCGGAACAATTTCAACCACACTGTTGCAATAGGCGATCGCTTGCAATTTTTTGACTAGTTCTGGTGTCCAGGGTTCCTCTCGCACTACCTGCTGCTGTTGTTGCAACCAGTTGATGAGTTGCGATCGCATTATTCCCGGTAAAATTCCCACCAATAGGGGAGGTGTCCACCAGCAACCATCCCACCACCCGAAAAGATTACCACCTGTTGTTTCTAGCCAATTGCCCAGAGTGTCTACTAATATTGCTTCTTGAGCATTTAATTTCTGGGCATCATTTCTGGCTAACCAAGCACTGAGATAATTTCCAGTTTTGTGATTGGGTAAACTGCGATTGTATTTCAATGGCGCCAGGATAGCTGAAACGCCATGATTTTGTTTTTCTGGTAAATCTTTTGGTAATTCCCTACCAGTAATCCATTCTCGCCCATCGGGAAATACAGATATTCTGAGGACGGGGAAATGCGCCCTCATTAATTCTGCACCTTGACGTAATTGCCCGAAATCTGGTAAAGACCAATCGAAAACTTGCAAGCTAAATTTCAAGCGATCGCAGTGAGCTTGCCAGTTGGTTAATTTCTGATCTAACGAGTGATTATATACGCGCAAAGTTGTAAAAACCGTCGCTCCATAAATCAAGCCTGGATCGTCAATCGGTAACTCCATAGTTTGGGAATAAATTAATTGGCCGTCGTACCAGTAGAGGGACATGGGGGAGGTGGGGAACTCGGGGCCCCCACTCCCCCCAAGGGAGTGGGGATTAGGGGCAATGGGGACACGGGAGACAAGGGGGACAAGGGGGAGTAGTAAACCACTAACCAATGTAGAGACGTGCCATGACACGTCTGGTAACTACTAACAACCCTTCGGGTTCGCCAGTCCCCCATCGTGACGGAGACCGCCTTTTTGGGGGGCTGGTCTCACCAACAACCAACAAACAACAAATGACAATTGACCAATGACAATTGACTCAATCTTGCTGAGGTAACTTAATCCTGATGGAACCGTCAGGATTTTTAATAACTGTTCCTCCTAAAGCTTCAATAGCATTAATTGCTCTTTGGCGAGTTTTTTCGTCAACCTGATTATTTAATACCATCATCCACGTCGCAATTTGAGCATATTTACTATCAGGATTACGTTTTAAAAATTCAGCTGTTTTTTGGGAAAATTCCGCTACCTGTTTACTTTCTTCATCGGTATGATTACTAGCCCAGTTTGCGGCTTCTTGAAAAGATTGTTTAGCACTGAGAGAATCTCCCAAAAATAATAATTCATCAATGCCTTTATAACGCCACACATAGTAAGATTTGTAAGGAACCCAAGGGGAAAGAGACTTTAAGCCATTTTCCATTAATGCTATAGAACGCTCTGGCATAGCAGCATACATAGAAGTACTGGTAGAAAGACCCAAGTAAGCTTCTAAAAATCGCGGATCTCGTTGCAAGATGACTTCAAAATATTCTGGGCTAAGACTATAACCTGTTTTCGCGCGAACTTCATCATCACCAAAGTATTGTAAAAAATCTAGATATACCCAGTTGGCTATTAAGTTATTGTAGCCAAAACTTGGCATATGTTTGAGCAAATTCAGTCGAAGTTTTTCTTTGTTTATTTCTCTTTCTAAAGATTCTAATGGAGTTGTTTTATGAGTTGAGATTAGTTGCTGCATATGTGGAAATTGCAACAAACTCACTCCAAAAATACACAGAGAAGCTGTAAAAAATGCACCTATAGTTTGACGAGAGAAAACTAACATTACTACTTAATTAGCAAATAAGCATCAGACCATAGATATATAGTTCCCCTATTTTCTGAGAAAGTAACAGTGTTCACTGTCATGAAAATAGGAATCGGGGAACTCACCGGCCCCCACGACCGTAGGGAGTGGGGATTAGGGGCAACGGGGATTAACTTAGCAGCAAACCCATGACCCATCTGTATTAATCGCCTTGGACGATGTTCGTTTTTGAAATTTAAGCTCATCCCCTCTTCATGTCTGAGGGATTTTGCGATAATAGGTAATAGGTAAGATAGCACCTACCATATTTTGTATATTTAGAATTTATATTTATTAATTATTTAAATATTTGAGATAAATAAATTATATTAATATACACTTTGGTAGATATTTTCTGTATTAGAGTTAAGCTAAATTTTGTTAACAATGTTAATTGATTCGATTTTCATTCTTTTAGTAATCTAAATACTCCTATTGTGTTATTACTTTGGATACTAACAAAGTAATTTCGCTCGATTCGGCTTTGAAGTTGAGTATTGTTTCCAGCCCTGTCAAGTGGGTAATTATAACTTTTGAAACCAGTAGCAAGGTTCTAGATAGATGCTAAAAAACAGCGAACTGAATATCAATCAGGGCTGTAATCTGAAGTGGAAACTAGGAGACCGACAAAGAAAGTTTTCCACGATAAAAGTCCTGCTAGTTCTAGCGGCAGGAGAGCAGCTATAATCCGAAAAATTAATATTTTCATTGCCAATAAAATCGGCATTGATACCATGTTGCTTTCAAAGGCAATAGGTAAGTAATGCATCTGTCTTGAGGAACAGATGTCTTTTTCCTATGGTTTTTATTTGAATGCAATTAGGTATTGAATCAAGTTTTATGGTCTATCTATATCTGTGTGGATGTGATTAGAGAATCGATAAAGATAGCTTGTAAACTTTCATATCTCAATGTTGATTAATATCCGAAACATATCAGTAAAAGAGAGTAATTTGACTGCTGATATGTTGTTGTAAATTGCTTTTGACCTGAAGTGAAAAAGTAATCAACTTCAACATGGATATTGATTCAGATTTACTCAAAACATTCAGCATAAAGGACAAAAACGATGGGTATACCACAGGCAAGTTTTGCAGCTACTGAAACAGCATTTCATGTGACTGGCTACGAAAAAATAGAGTTTAGCCTAGTTTACGTCAATGGTATATTTAACATCCAGAACACAGAAATTGCTGATAGCTATCAGAAGTTTGGACGCTGTTTAGCTGTAGTAGATGCCAACGTCTATCGTCTCTATGGAGAACAAATTAAGTCATATTTTCGTTATTACGACATAGACTTAACTGTGTTTCCAATCACGATCATCGAACCAGCGAAAACGATCGCAACTTTTGAGCAAATAGTTGATGCTTTTGCTGATTTTGGCTTAATTCGCAAAGAACCTGTTTTAGTAGTTGGTGGTGGTTTAGTTACAGATGTAGTGGGTTTTGCTTGTGCTGCTTATCGTCGCAGTACAAACTATATTCGCATTCCCACGACTTTGATTGGTTTGATAGATGCTGGTATTGCCATTAAAGTAGCAGTCAATCATAAAAAGCTGAAAAATCGCCTTGGTGCTTACCATGCACCGCAGAAAGTCATTCTAGATTTTTCCTTCCTCAAGACACTACCAACTGCCCAAGTCCGCAATGGGATGGCAGAATTAGTGAAAATTGCCGTGGTGGCGAATGCAGAGGTATTTGACTTGCTGTATGAGTATGGAGAAGACTTGCTGCATACACACTTTGGCTATCTCAACGGTACACCAGAACTGCAAGAAATTGCTCATAAAGTTAACTACGAAGCTATCAAAACCATGCTGGAGTTAGAAACTCCAAACTTGCATGAATTAGACCTCGATCGCGTTATTGCCTATGGACATACCTGGAGTCCAACTCTAGAATTAGCCCCACGCATTCCCCTGTATCATGGTCATGCTGTCAATATTGATATGGCACTATCAGCAACAATTGCCGAACGACGTGGCTATATTACATTGACACAACGCGATCGCATCCTTGAGTTGATGAGTCGTCTAGGTTTAGCCCTTGATCATCCCCTTCTAGATAGCGATTTGTTATGGCGTGCTACCCAATCCATCACCCTCACAAGAGACGGTAAACAACGGGCCGCGATGCCTAGACCAATTGGTGAGTGTTTCTTTGTCAACGACCTCACCCGGGAAGAATTGAATCAAGCTTTGATTGCCCATAAAGATTTATGTGCAAGATATCCTCGGGGTGGAGATGGCATTGATGCCTATATCAGTACAGAAAAATCTAAGATGGTAGGAGTGTAAAACCGTGACTAGCATTGTTGAAAAGAACACGGCAAGACCCGTCACTCCCCACGGTATCTTGGTCGAACAGTTGCAAAAAACCCTCGCTTTGGCAGAATCAGAAAATACTCCTGAACAGGTTGTAACTGCATTGCGACAGGCATATCAATTAGCAGCAGGTTTAGATCCTTACATAAGTGACTATACTACTCCTGAATCTGAGGCCTTAGCAGCACTAGTTGAGAAAACCAGCAGCGAAGACTGGACACGACGCTTTAGTGATGGTGAAACAGTGCGTCAACTAGAACAGGAAATGCTTTCTGGACACGTCGAGGGACAGACATTAAAGATGTTTGTTCACATGACCAAGGCGAAAAATGTTTTAGAAGTGGGAATGTTCACAGGCTATTCTGCCTTAGCGATGGCAGAGGCATTACCTAATGATGGACGAGTAGTAGCCTGTGAAGTAGACCCTTATGTCGCTAGCTTTGCTCAAAATTGCTTCCAGAACTCACCCCACGGTCATAAAATTACTGTGGAAGTAGCACCAGCCTTAGAAACCCTGCAAAAACTTGCAGCAGCAGGTGAATCATTTGATTTAATATTCATCGATGCTGACAAGAAAGAATATGTGCAGTATTTCCAGATCATCTTGGATCACAACTTACTTGCATCTGACGGCATCATCTGTGTAGACAACACCCTAATGCAAGGACAGGTTTACTTACCACCAGAACAACGTACAGCGAATGGGGAAGCGATCACTTTCTTCAACCGTGTTGTTGCTGACGATTCTCGTGTGGAACAGGTGCTACTGCCTTTGCGAGATGGCTTGACTATCATTAGGCGACTATAGCTTTCAGTTGGGAAAAGGTGAAAGATAACAGCCCTACCCTAAGTTAAGGCGTAGCCTTAGCGCAGGGTAAAGGAAGATAAAATCCTTTCGCCTTTTCCCCTTTTCTCCTCACTTGTAATCCTGTATCATGGCGCAATTACAAAGCATTCAGGCGAGTATTTTTGCAGTGTTGCAAAACTTGGGTACTCTTGCATTACTGATGATTGCATTTCCTTTCAACTGCATCGTTGTCTTGCTATCGTTGCTATTGAATTTTCTGAGTCGACCGTTTCCCAAGCCAGTGATTTTAACTAAGAATCCCAGAAATATTATGATCGCTGGCGCTAGGATGACCAAAACTCTTCAGTTAGCGCGTTCATTTCACGCCGCCGGACATCGGGTTATTTTAGTTGATACCGAAAAATTCTGGTTAAGTGGTAATCAATTTTCTCACGCTGTTGCTGGGTTCTACACCGTCCCCGATCCGCACAAAGACTTAGAAGGCTATACTCAAGCCCTACGTGCGATCGCCAAAAAAGAAAACATCGACTTTTTTATCCCAGTAGCTATTTTCGCGGTCATCTATTATGACTCGATGTCTCAACACCCGTTATTTGATTGTTGTGAAGTCTTCCACTTCAATGCTGATGTCACCAAGATGCTGGATGACAAGTTTGCCTTTGCCGAAAAAGCGCGTTCACTCTCGTTATCAGTTCCCAAATCCTTCAAAATTACTGCCCCTGAACAAATTCTTAACTTCGACTTCTCCAACGAGAAGCGCAAATACATTCTCAAAAGCATCCCCTACGATGCAGTGCGCCGCTTAAATATGACTCTTTTACCCTGCGACACTCCCGAACAGACAGCAGCATTTGTCAAGAGTCTGCCAATCAGTGAGGAGAAGCCCTGGATTATGCAGGAATTCATTCCCGGAAAAGAATACTGTACTCACAGTACTGTGCGAGATGGAAAGCAGACAATATACTGCTGCTGTGAGTCCTCCGCCTTTCAAGTCAACTACGAAAATGTAGATAAGCCTGAAATCCTGCAATGGGTGAATCATTTTGTCAAAGAACTGGGACTTACCGGACAGATTTCCTTTGACTTTATCCAAGCTGTCGACGGAACTGTTTATGTGATCGAGTGCAATCCCCGTACTCACTCTGCCATTACTATGTTTTACAACCATCCAGGGGTAGCGGATGCTTATCTTAGTAAACAGCCTCTGGCTGAGCCTTTGCAACCTCTGAGTGATAGTAAGCCAACTTATTGGTTATACCACGAAGTTTGGAGACTGAATGAGATTAGATCGTTAAAACAACTGCAAACTTGGATCAAAAATATTTTGCGAGGGAAAGATGCAATTTTTACTGTTAATGACCCACTGCCATTTTTGATGGTACACCACTGGCAAATTCCGTTACTCCTTCTAGATAATCTACGCAGACTCAAAGGTTGGATCAGAATAGACTTTAATATCGGTGAACTTATAGAGTGAGGAGATGAAAAAACCATATTACGCCCAGTCAAAATAAAATGTTAAAAATCGAACACAGATGCACACAGATAAACACAGATAATTCATCGGTGTGCATCTGTGTTTATCGGTGTTCGTAAAACAACACATTTTCTGTCATATTTTGCATATTCTGTAAAATGTAAAAACCCGGTTTCTAACTTCTAAAAAACTGGGTTTCTTCATGCATGATTAACCTAAACCAATGATTGAAGTCGATCATTTAAGTAAAATATACGGTTCAACCCAAGCAATTACTGATGTGACTTTTAGCGTTGAACCAGGAGAAATCCTGGGGTTTCTAGGGCCGAATGGTGCTGGCAAAACTACGACGATGCGGATTTTAGCCGGTTATTTACCCGCAACCAGTGGGACGGCGAGAATTGCTGGCTTTGATGTTCATGAACAGTCTTTGCAAGTGCGACAAAGGATTGGTTATTTACCAGAGACACCGCCGTTATATCCAGAAATGACAGTGGAAGGATTTTTGTATTTTGTGGCGCGGATTAAGGGAGTGTCAGCAGGCGATCGCACTACCAAAGTGAAAGCTGCAATTGAACGCTGCAACTTGCAAGACAAACGTCACGTCATTATTCGCAAACTTTCTAAAGGATATAGACAGCGTGTAGGCATCGCCCAAGCAATAGTTCACGACCCACCAGCTATTATTCTGGACGAACCTACCGTCGGACTCGACCCTCGACAAATTATTGAGGTGCGAAATTTAATTAAAAGTTTGGCTGGAACTCACACTATTATTCTTTCTACCCACATTTTGCCAGAAGTGAGTATGACCTGTAGCCGCGTCGCCATCATCAATCGCGGAAAAGTTGTAGCAACTAACACACCAGAACAATTGCTAACCCAGTTGACAGGTGGCTCTGGCTATGAATTAGAAATAGGGGGCGAAGCAAATTTAGCTAAACAAGTATTGCTCAATTTGCCGGGTGTGAGTCAGGTAGAATCAATTCCTTTAGCAGCGATGCATGGTTACTCCCCTAAAGACAATCGTGCTTACCTACGAGTGATATCCCAACCAGGTGTAGAACCAGGCAAAGATATTGCCGCAGCCTTATTGCATACAGGATTTGATTTGTATGAAATGCGCCGTGTCAGCGCCACCCTGGAAGATGTATTCTTACAACTGACTACAGAAGAAAAGAACATGCAAACTGAGGCAGACTCAGCAGTCAATGAGGAGGAAGCGGCCTAGATGGGTGTAGTACTGAGTAATATTATTGCCATTTATCGCCGAGAATTACAGAGTTATTTTGTCTCGCCTTTAGCTTATGCGATCGCTGGCGTTTTTTGGTTTTTAGCCGGGTTATTTTTTATCTTGATTTTGATGGGCCCAGATGGCATTTTGGCAGCAGTCACGGCATTAGATTTACAAGGACAACAATTCGGAGTGCCAGTACCACCGATAGATGTACCTTATGAATTTGTGCGGGCATTTTTAGACCGGATGGGATGGCTGTTATTGTTTGTGCTGCCAATACTTTCGATGGGACTTTATGCCGAGGAACGCAAACGTGGTACTTTAGAACTCTTAGCGACATCGCCAGTCACAAACTGGGCTGTAGCTGTTGGTAAATTATTAGGCGTGCTAACATTTTTTATCACGATGGTAGTGCCGATGCTGGCACTGGAAGCGATCGCGTTGAGTGCGTCAACTCCACCCATGCCTCCCACAATTCCTTTATTGGGACATTTGGCATTAATCTTATTGGCAGCAGCAATTTTATCTTTAGGAATGTTTATTTCTTCCTTGACAGACAGCACTATTTTAGCCGCTGTCCTCACTTTTGCTGTCATTTTATTACTGCTATTTGTAGATTTAATTGCTAAAAATATCAGCGGCCCCATCGGGCAAGCTTTGGGTTATTTGTCACTGCTAAAACACTACAACAATCTCATTCAAGGGATTTTTGATATTAGTAGCATCATCTTGTTTGGCAGTTACATTATTTTAGGTATCTTTCTGACTGCACAATCTATTGATGCACTCCGCTTTCAACGACAGTAATTATTTTAGTTATTGGTTAGTAGTTAGTGGTTAGTAGTGACAACTAACAACTAACAACTAACAACTAACAACTAACAACTAACTAATCATGAAAAGTATCCCTACAAAAAAACTTTGGAAATATTTGATTTGGCCAGGGTTATTCCTGGTTGCGGCTGGCTTAACAATCGCTGTAGTTTCCGACAGTTGGGGAACAGTACCCCTAGCATTTATTATTGCTGGAGCAGTAGTTATTAGTATATGGTTAATCTGGCAAAGCCAAGAGAGTAAATGGTGGAGACGTCGTTCGACTCAAGCTGGTACTAATGCCCTAGCTGCAACTTTGGCAGTATTAGTAATTTTAGGGTTAATTAATTTCTTAGCCAGTCGCTATGAAGTGCGCGTAGACTTAACAGAAACTCAGTTGTTTACCCTTGCTCCCGAATCTAAACAACTGGTAAAAAATTTAAAACAGCCAGTTAAAGTTTGGGTATTTGATGTGGCTCAAAATTCCCAAGATCGAGAATTGCTGGAAAATTATCAAAAACAAAATTCCAATTTTAAATATGAGTACGTTGACCCACAAGCTAGACCAGGATTGACAGAAAAATTTGGCGTTAAAGATTACGGAGAAGTTTATCTAGAATCTGGAAATAAACGACAATTAGTGCAAGTCGTCAACGTGAATGATCGCCTTTCCGAAATTAGATTAACTAATAGCCTGCAACAAATTACTAGTACTAGCACAGCTAAAGTTTACTTCCTCCAAGGTCATGGTGAGCGATCGCTTTCAGCTGGTGAAGGTGCAATTTCCCAAGCTGTCCAGGCATTGGGTAACAAAAGCTACACTACTGCACCAATCAATCTAGTGGAGAAATCAACTGTTCCTAGTGATGCTAACGTCGTGGTGGTAGCGGGGCCCAAGCGAGAACTATTTGCTACTGAAGTCAAAGCTTTGCAAAACTATCTGAATCAAGGTGGCAATTTAGTACTGATGATCGATCCAGGTACAGACCCAAAACTTGATAGTTTGCTCAAAGAATGGGGCGTCAAGCTAGATAATCGTTTAGCAGTTGATGTCTCTGGTAACGTCGCCCTTGGCCCTGCTGTTCCCATTGTCACTAATTACGGTGAACATCCCATTACTAAAGACTTCGCTAACGGCATTTCATTTTATCGTTTAGCACGACCAGTTGATACTACTCCAGTCCCTGGTATTGAATCCACAAAATTATTACTCACCAAACCCTATCCCAACACCTGGGCAGAAAGCGACCTCAAAAGCGAAAACTTGGAATTTAACGAAGGAAAAGACCTCAAAGGGCCTCTAACCCTGGGTGTGGCCTTAAAACGCAAACTACCAGCTGCAACTCAAGCTACCCCTAGTCCGACACCAACAACATCACCTACTCCCTCCCCCACTCCTAGCAACCCAACCGCTAACGAATCACGCATGGTAGTGCTAGGGGATTCAGACTTTGCCACAGATGGTTCATTTACACAACAGTTAAATGGAGACGTATTTCTCAACTCCGTCAACTGGAGTAGCCAGCAGGACAGCCAACCCCTTTCCATTCGCCCCAAAGAACCAAAAAATCGCCGCATCAACCTCACAGCCTCACAAGCCGGCATTTTGGCTTTATCTTCTCTGTTAGTTTTACCCCTAATTGGATTTGCAGTCGCAGTTATTTTGTGGTGGTTACGTAGATAAATAAATAGTTAGTGGTTAGTGGTTAGTGGGTAGAGACGCGATTAATCGCGTCTGTACAATAGTGGTTATTAACCAATGTAGAGACGTGCTATGGCACGTCTGTACAACTACCAATGACAAATAACAAATGACAAATGACTAAAAAATGAAATTACAGCGAACAACTTTAATTTTGATACTGCTAATGCTGGGTTTAGGTGGTTTTGTTTACTTTCATGAATTTTATTGGAAAACTCAGCAAGAGGAAGTCAAAAACAAAAAGCAGCAAATTTTCTCTTTTGAGGAGGAGGATGTACAGTCTTTAGCAGTAAAGACTAAAAATGCCACTATTATTTTAGAACGCAACAATAATTCTGAACGCCCAAAGTGGCGGATGACATCTCCCCAACAAGTGCCAGCAAATGACGCTATAGTTTCTTATTTAATGGATTTATTGGTTAAAGGTGAAAGCGATCGCACTATATCAACATCTGTTAATCAATTACGAGAATTTGGCTTAACTGCACCTCAAGCAACTATCGACATTAAACTCAAAAATCAACAAAACCACCAGTTGGTTTTGGGTAAATCTGATTTTAATCGTCGTTTTTTATATGCTCAAGCCGATCCAAATTCTCAATCAAATGGTAATGTAGACGTGCTACTAGTATCTACAGATTTTGGAAATGCAGTGAATCGAGAATTATCAGAATGGAAAGAAATTCCAAATAAGAGTGAAAGTACACCGTTGCCAAGTTTGAATTTACCCACTCCGTCAAAGAAATAAAAATTTAAAATTTGAGAGATATTTTGCCTAAGTCCCGTATTTTGAGGTAAACGAACACAGATGCACACCGATACACACCGATAATTTATCCGTGTTCATCTGTGTTCATCGGTGTTCGATTTTTCAAAACTTTATTTTCGCCATAGTTAAAATTACTATGTCAAGTCCAACAGCAACGTTGTTAATTTCTTGTCCCGATCAACAGGGACTTGTAGCTAAGTTCGCCAATTTTATCTACGCTAATGGTGGTAATATTATCCATGCAGACCAACATACAGACTTTGCAGCTGGGTTATTTCTCACACGCCTAGAGTGGCAATTAACAGGATTTAATTTACCGCGGGAGTTTATTGCACCAGCATTTAATGCGATCGCTCAACCATTAAATGCTAAATGGGAACTGCACTTTTCTGATACTGTTCCCCGCATTGCTATTTGGGTTAGTAAGCAAGACCATTGTCTGTTTGATTTAATTTGGCGACATCGTGCGAAAGAATTTACTGCGGAAATTCCCTTGATTATCAGCAATCATCTTCAACTTCAGGAAGTTGCAGAGCAATTTGGGATTGACTATCATCACGTTTCTGTTAATCAAAATAATAAATTAGAACAAGAAGCCAAACAACTAGAATTACTGCATCAGTACAAAATTGATTTGGTTGTACTGGCAAAATATATGCAAATTCTGAGTGCTGATTTTATTGCGAAATTTCCACAAGTTATTAATATTCATCACTCTTTTTTACCAGCTTTTGTAGGTGCAAATCCTTACCACAAAGCTTTTGAACGCGGCGTCAAAATTATTGGTGCAACAGCTCATTATGTGACTTCTGATTTAGATGCAGGGCCAATTATTGAACAAGATGTCGTGCGAGTTAGCCACCGCGATGAAGTTGCAGATTTGATTAGAAAAGGTAAGGATTTAGAAAGAATTGTCTTAGCAAGGGCAGTGCGATCGCATTTACAAAATCGTGTGTTGGTTTATGGCAACCGCACAGTAGTATTTGAGTAAATTATCTATAAAAACGTGATTGTCTACGACATTCAAAATTTAGTTAAAACCTATCCAGATCAAACTCAACCTGCTAATAAAAACATCACTTTGCAAATTTACCAAGGAGAAATTTTTGGTATTCTAGGTGATAACGGAGCTGGTAAAAGTACCCTTGTCCGCCAAATGGTAAACTTACTCACTAGTGATTCTGGAAGTATCACTTTATTCGGAAATAATATAGTTGCAGTTCCCCATTTGGTACAAATGAATGTTGGATATATGCCCCAAGAAAGCGGAGCATTGAATAATCTCACGGTGGGCGAAGCTTTATATTATACTGCTCATTTGCGAGGCATGAGCCGCGTTGATGCTCGTCAGGAATGTAATGCACTACTTGATTTGTGGCAAATTCGCGAACTGCGGCATCAACCAAGTTCTCGTCTTTCTGGTGGACAAAGGCGACTGCTACGCTTAGCAGTGGCGATCGCAGGTTCTCCACCTGTGTTAATTTTAGATGAACCAACCAACGACCTCGATCCCCAGCGTCGCAAACTGGTTTGGGATATTCTGCGCCAGATTAACCAAGAACAAAACACTACGATTATTCTCATTACCCATGATGCGATCGAGGCAGAAAAGGCAATTCAACGAGTAGGTATCATGCGTACTGGGGAATTGGTAGCTGTCGGTCGTCCTAGCGAACTCAAGCAACAAGTAGATAGAATGTTGCGCCTAGAACTTTTCTTTACACCAGAAATACCCCCCAGCTTACCACCTCATCTTAGTCCTATTGCTCTGGAACCTGGTCACTGGCAAGTATTATTGGAATGGAACCAAGTTAATCCCACCCTTAACAGCCTGAATTTAGACATGCTAGATGACTTTCGCCTTTATTCAGCAACTTTAGAAGATTTGTATCTGCACTATGCCAGCAAAGCGTAACTTACCTTCTTTGCCAGTGCAATTACTGGACTTATTTTTAATGGAACTGACTAACTGGCGTTGGTCATGGCGGACTACTGCTCTCACCAGTGCCATTACTCCGATGCTTAGTACTATTGCTCTAGGTAGCTTTGCTCAAGATTCGGGACAGGAAACCTTGGGGTACATTCTCACGGGTAATCTGGTGATGGCCTTGATGTTTGGCAACGAAGATAACATGGCATCTCGATTCGCCTACATGCGATTTGCTGGCACTCTAGAATACTATGCTACTCTACCCATTAGCCGTGTTGCTTTAATCATTGCCTGTGTTCTGGCATTTTTTCTACTTTCACTACCATCACTGTTGGTAAACATTATCTTTGGTGTTTTCTTTTTGAAAATTCCATTAATTGTTCACCCCATGATTCTGCTAGTTATTCCCCTATGTGTCCTACCAATGGCAGGATTAGGGGCCCTCATCGGTGTGAATGCGCGTACACCCGAAGAAAGCGGCTCTTTTAGCTTGCTTTTAACTATGGGGATGCTTTTTATCGGCCCGGTACTCATCCCAGCAAATCGTTTACCAACTTTTCTACTCAGTGTCGGCAAATTAAGTCCTGCTACCTACGCTGCATCTGCTCTCCGCCAAAGTTTACTCTCACCCCTTACAGGACAAATACTGATAGATTTAGCTGCTTTATTGGGTTTTACTTTGTTAACTTTTTGGTTCGTAGGACGCAAGCTCGATTGGCGACAAAGATAACTGATATCATGTTCGCTTGAATACCTATACCGTCGCGTAGGCTGGTAATTGGTATTTATATTGGTTTCGCTAACCCTACCTAAACTTCGTTATAGGTAAGGACTGCGCTCAACATTTTTGTTCAAAATACTTGGTGTCTTAGTGCCTTGGTGGTAAAAATTTTGAACCACTAAGACTTCAAGACACAAAGATTTTTGACGGCTACTTCAGATAAAACAATAATCCAACTCCCGCGATCGCTATGATCACACCTGCGATCGCTCTCCAGGTAACTTTCTCCCCTAGCCATATCCCAATCGGAATCACAAACACTGGACTAGTTTGCAGCAGGGTAGAAGCAACCCCCGCAGCAGTAAATTTTAAAGCTATCTGCTGTAACCAAATTCCTAAGTAAGTTCCGCAAAAAGCTGCAAAAATAATTGCTATTAAGACTCGCGATCGCCTAGCTTCGGCTATACTTATTAAGTTTTCCGATGGGGACTCTAAAAGCCTCTGCAGGTTTTGCCTGTATAGCAGAGATTTTAATACAGTCTTGGCAGACGTAAAAATCAGCAGAATCAGCACACCAGCACTCAACCGCAACAAAGCTGCCCACAAAGGATTCATAACAGATTGGGCGAATGCTGCACGCGAAAACAAAGCCCCCAAAGCATTAGCAACTGCTGCCAACACTCCAAACCCTATTCCCCGCCATAAATTTGTTGTAGCACGAGAAGACAGTCCCCCCTGTCCTCCCTGTCCTCCCTGTCCTCCCTGTCCTCCCTGTCTCCCCTCTCCCCGCCTCCCCCTGTCTTCAGGAGTCCGTTCTGTTACTACCCAAGCAACTCCTAAAATCGTCAGCAGAATCCCGCACCAAGCACTTAGATTTAGCTGTTCTTGGAGAAAAATCATTGCACCAATAGCTGTCATAGGTGGGGCTAAGGTTCCCATCAATAAAGCGCGTCGCGCTCCTAAACTATTTATAGAAGCAAAGAAGACTGTATCACCAAAACCAATACCCACTATACCACTAAGGAGAATCAGACAAAGGGGAATGGGGGCAATGCTAGGAAAGAATTCGCCACTCAGCACCATAGTAAGTAAAAGTAGAGCGATCGCAACTATGCCCTTGAGTAAGTTGAGTTGCAGAGGCGGGATACGCTCACCCAAACGACCATACACCACAGATGCGATCGCCCACAAACAAGCAGCAGACAAAGCTGCTATTTCACCTTGAAAACTCATGAGGAAGGCAAAAGGGAATCTCATAAATATAGGGGAAAGGGGAAGGGGAAGAACTATATTTCATGTCCTCGTTGTGTGATTTATCACATGAGTGTCTGTCTTGAAAATAGGGATCGGGAACTCACCGGCCCCTAGTGGGGATTAGGGGCAGAGGTTTTCATCAAGAGCGTTGTGGGTAATTGTCCCAGGTGGGGTCAGCATAGCCAGAGTCAAATTCTTCATTATTTAAATTATTGCCACCATAAGTCATAGCATGTTTTTTTTGACTACTTGTATTTAAGTAATCTATTAATTTTATACACAATATTTTGTGGAACAAAAGTGAATTTGCGGTCGTCTATAAATTCAGAATATTATTTATAACTATCGCTCTTGAATTAATCAGAGCAAATAACATCATCAATATGAATACATTTAGATTATTTAATATTGCATCGATTTTAGCTTTGACAGTAAGCTTGCTACCCACAAATGCTAAATCTGTTATGGCAGAAAGCGTCACGATCAATCCTGATTTTCAACCAGATCCAATGGTTCTAAATGGCAAGTCTGGTGGAGCAAAATCTAGTGATTGCGGTAAAATCGCTGCTACACCAAATCAAGTGATTGAAGTTACAAAGCCATTGCCTTATTTAAAATTAGCAGTCACAAGTAATGGCAAACCAACTTTGTTGATTGAAGGGCCAGGGGGCCGTTTTTGCGTATTACCAGACAATTACTCTGGAGACAAACCAGAAATTTCTGGTTTCTGGCAAGCAGGCAAATACTTGTTGTATGTAGGGGAATTAGTTGATGGGGAGCATACATATACCCTTTCAATTTCTAAACAGAAAAATTAGTAATGGTCAATTGTCATTGGTTATTTGTTGATAGTTAGTAGTTGATTGTTGGTTGTTAGTGGTTGTACCAGACGTGCCATGGCACGTCTGTACAGTGGTTAGTGGTTAGTTGTCAATCGTCAATTGTCATTTGTCATTGGGCATTTGTTAATATTTATTCTCCTCACACTTCCCACACTCCCAGACGCTTCAAACAGCGCGTCTCTACATTACTCCCCACACTCCCCATCACCTCTTGGGTGTGAGATCACCAAATTTAATTAACAGTGCGATCGCAATACTTACAGCCAAAATTAACACCATACTCAACGCTGAACCAAATCCCCAATTTTGGGTAGCGCCAAGGAACTGGTTATAAACTAATCTTGCTGCTGTGCTACTAGAAGCACCACCAAGTAATTCTGGGTTGATAAAATCTCCTAAAGCAGTAATGAATACTAAGAAAGAAGCTGCTGCTATACCGGTGAGAGTTTGAGGTACGGTGACTTGCCAGAAAGCTTGTACAGGATTTGCACCCAAGTCAGCAGCTGCTTCTAAAAAACGTTTGTCTAATTTTTCTAGGGATGCGTATAAAATCAACACCATATAGGGCAGCAAACTATAACTCATACCAATTAATACAGCAGGACTGCGGTTAAGCAAATCTAAAGCTGGCAAGCCTACACTATCTAAGACTGTGTTCAGTAAACCTGTGGGACGTAAAATTGCAATCCAAGCATAGGTGCGGAGTAAAGAGGAAGTCCACAACGGCAAAACAAAAGCGATTAAGAGCAAATTTCGCCAGCGCTTTGGCGCTATTTGTGCGATCCAATAAGCGACAGGAAAGCCCAAGATTAAACATATAACTGTAGTGCCAACTGCAAAAGATAGCGATCGCCTAATTACTCGCAGATACAGTGGATCGAAAAGCCGAATATAGTTATCAAAACCACTAGGAATGACTAAATCTCCTGGTCGAATTCCAGGTACTAAACTTAGTTCTAAAATTAACAGAGTTGGCAAAACTAGCAGCAGCAGCAACCAAATTCCGGCAGGTGCAAGTAATGCGAATGGTTCTAACCAGGTTAACTTTGGACGCCATTTAGGAACTGTGGGAATTCCGCCTGTAGGATTGATTTGAGAAGAAGGAATTTGAGTAGACACAGCGATGAATTATGAATTATGAATTATGAGTTATGAGTTATGAATTTATCCACTTGTTAATTCAGTCCAATAGCGCTCATATACTTGTTCAATTTCTCCTAAAGGTGTGATGCGTTCACATTTCTCTAGTATCGAATCTGGAGGAAATACATTAGGATTATTTTTTATTTTATTCGGTAATAACTCAAAAGCCGCGCGACTTGATGTCGTTACCCAAAGACGTTGGCTAATTTGCGCTGCTACTTCTGGTTGAAAGATAAAATTGATCCAAGCATAAGCTCCATCAATATTTGCGGCTGTTGTGGGAATTACTATTGTATCTGTCCAGAGTGAAGAACCACTTTTGGGAACTACATATTTAAATTTAGGATTTTCTTGAGTGATTTTCACTGCATCTGAAGAATAACACATTGATAATAATAAATCTCCTGCCAAAATTTGATTGCGCCAAGCATCTGTGTCAAAGGCTGCGATCGCACCTTTGAGAGCTAGTAATTTTTCGTAAGCTTGTTTGACTTCGGTTTCATTTTTAGAATTATAGGAATAGCCCAGCATTTTCAACACTGCTCCCATCACTTCTCTTACGTCATTTAACAAAGTGATTTTCTTGTTGAGTTGCTGTTGATTTTGCCAAAGATATTCCCAGTCTTCAGGCGGATTTTTGAGAATTTCGGAATTGTAAATTAAACCTGTTGTTCCCCAATTAAATGGAATACTATAGCGGTTATTGGGGTCATAACTAGGATTTTGAAAGCGTGGGAATAAATTATCTAAAGCAGTTAAACGTTGATGATTTAGTTCGAGTAATAAACCCTTCTCTACCATTTTTTGTACCATATAATCAGAAGGGTAAATTACACTATAAGTTCCGCCACCTCCAGCTTGTAACTTATTAAGCATGACTTCGTTAGAATCATACACATCTGTAAATACTTTGATACCAGTTTCAGCATTGAAAGTTTTAAATAATTCTTGATCTACATACTGTGTCCAAGTATAGATATCCAATTGATCGCGGGAACCTTTATTATTAGCAGTAGCCCGCACCTCAGCTAGTCTCCAACCACAACTAGTTAGAGATAAACTAGAAAGTAATACTATGTTTTTTAATAATAGTCGTCTGTTAGTCATTGTTTAATAGTCCATTGTCAATGGTCAATGGTCAAATGTTAGTGATTATTCTTCGGAAGTATTACCAATTGATTTTAAGTATGAGTTCAATTTAGGTGCTAGCTCATTGATTAAGAGCTTAAGTATATTCGACTGTTCCGCTGTTAATAAATTTCGATTATAAGCTCTTCTTCACCAATGTCGAGTTTCATTTAAAGAACCTCTTGCTATTCGGGTACATCGTCGGTTATCTTGATAACTTCCTCTTCCTACACCTTCTGCTATATTCGCACCAATACTATCTGCTGCTCTTACGAGTTGTTTACCTATAGTTTCCTTCGCAAATAAATTCCATTCTTCAACTATTCTCCAAATTTCATCAGCTAATTTTTCTGCTAATTGATAAACTTGTAAATTTTGAAAATACTGACTCGACATTTTTAACAATTGACACTTGACATTTGACTATTGACCAATTACTAAACAATCATTTTCTGTCCACCAAGCATAGATGGGTATATCAGGGTTTGGTAAGCTGCCAAAAGTGTTAGGTTGCATAACGGTGATACACACATCTTTTTTTAATTCAACAACATAGTTAACATGAGTTCCTAAATACATAACGTTCACTAGTCGCCCTTCAAAACAATTAGCTTGGACGCTAGGTTTATAAAGTGAAAGTTGAATTTTTTCTGGACGCACGTTTACTACTACTGCTTGTAATAATTCAGCAGGTGTATCAACAAACCGAGAGACTGTAATTTTTAATCCTGTTTTTGTTACCACTTCTACAGTGGATGTGTTTACTTCTGTAATTTCGCCTGTAAATAAATTTGTATCACCAATAAATTCGGCAACAAATGCTGTCCGGGGATTTTCGTAAATTTCGCTGGGTGTACCAATTTGCTCTATTTTGCCATGATTCATTACGGCAATGCGATCGCTCAAAGATAGGGCTTCTTCTTGATCATGTGTAACCATAATAAAAGTCAAGCCCAGTTCTTTGTGTAAATTTGACAGTTCTACTTGCATTTGTTTACGCAGCTTTAAATCTAAGGCCCCCAACGGTTCATCCAATAGCAACACTGCTGGACGATTGACTAATGCCCGCGCCAGTGCTACACGTTGTTGTTGACCACCAGAAAGTTGACTGGGAAAGCGCGATCGCAAGCCTTCCATTTTCACTAGTTTTAAAGCTTCTTTAACTCTTGTTTCGATTTCAACTTTAGGTAAATTTTTTAACCGTAATCCAAAGGCGATGTTATCCCATACATTTAAGTGGTTAAACAAAGCGTAACTTTGAAATACAGTATTGACTGGTCGGCGATAGGGAGGAACCTGACTCATAGACTGACCCTGGATCAAAATCTTACCAGCATCAGCTCTTTCAAACCCTGCTATTAAACGTAGCGTGGTTGTCTTGCCACAACCAGATGGGCCGAGAATACTAAAGAATTCGCCCTGTCTGACATCCAAGTCTATTCCATGTACTGCTGGCTCTTGGTTAAAAAACTTAAAAACGTTACGTAGTTCAACATCAAGGGACTCAAAAGCCGTTATCTCATCTTGATTTGGCATCACACTATGGCCCATAGTCCTAATTTGGAAAACAAGTAATTTTAGGGATTGGGGAACTCACCGGTCCCTGGTGGGGATTAGGGGTAACAGGGATCGGGGATTGGGTATTGGGAAAAAACAAGGGAGAGATTCTTCCTTATCCTCCTTGTTCCCCGTGTCCCTCTAGTCCCTAGTCTCCAAAAAAATAAATCCACAGACTAAATATTACATCTGGGTTCATTGTATCCGGCAAAAAAGGTTTATAAAAGATACACTTTTTAGATTATTTGCCACTAAATTTCATTAGTGTTTAAGCATCATTCTATACAAGTAATTATAAAATTGGAATTTATTCTATTGTCTTTTATTACAATCATCTATAAGTGGTGCTAGAAAAAACACGTATACAGTTACGACTGTTATATTCTCTGTGCCTGCAAATAGTGTTTTCCGCCTTCAGGCGCATTTCCTAAAAAACCATGAAGAAGCAAAAAACTGGCGCTGATCCTTAAACATGAAACCTTCCACTATCGCTGTGCTGCGTGATGGACTGCGGAAGGTAATTACCGAAGGAACAGCCAGTAAGTATGTTACATCAAAATCACTTCCTCAAACTTAAAGTTCAGGAGATTGAGTTATTTGTCATTTGTCATTTGTCATTCGTTTGTCCAATAACCAAGGACTAATGACTAATGACAACTCAAGTACAGCCTCTGCGTAACATAGCCAGATCCCGAATTAGCGGTAGCCTAGAACTGATATAAGCACGGATGGCTTTACTTTCTTCACTGCTAAGTAGTTTTTGGTTTTCCAGTTGCCTGAGCAACTGTTGGATTAATTCGGCGTCATTCACTTCTAAAAGAATATTGGTCTGAGTGTTTTCAATCAAAGACCAAAGTTGACGTAATGTTGATGCGTTCACAGCACTTACCCCGTTGTGACAGCCTACAGCAAGACTACAATAGCTGACTTTGACAAAAGCCCCGGTTTGTAGCCGGGGTATGTTTGTGTCGGTTATCGTGAACAATCTAAAGAAAATATTAAAATCAAAATCTTAAGAAAATATTAAATATTACATTTTTTAACTAATTTGATGGGAATCTAAATAGTAGTTTACTTTTTGTAATAAAACGGGGTCAGCCCATATAAAGACCTTGAATATAAAATCCAACCCTCAAAGTATTTATGCTTTGGGGTTTTATTTTTAAACTTTTTTGCCTACGAATTGGGCGATCGCACCCAACACTCTACACACCAAAAAACTTACACCCGTTAGGAAGAGATGGTGAACTCGGGGTTTCCCCTCCCTTGGGGGTGTGTGGACGCGCTCAGCGCGGCTTAAGGTAAGGGTGGGGTAGTAGAAGCATTAACTACTAACCACTAAGAACTAACCATGAACCATTTTTCTTATGATATGTTTAAGAATTGTAATGAATACTAGGACTGGCAACTAGGAATTTGAGCAGATTCTTCGCCAATTCCCACTCAGCAGTCCCCGATCCCTTATCATTTTGAATTGGAGGTGGAGATGATTCAGTCTGAGTCCCAATCAGGGATTGAAATTGCTGCTATTAGGCAACTCACAGAATCTACCTCCGTGACTCTGGCTCAAAGTATAAAACAAATTGCGATCGCTACTCCCTTAAGCGCCCAACCAATTCTCACAACCTATGTGCAAAAGGGTAATAGTGGGACGCCGTTGCTATTAATTCACGGCTTCGACAGTTCCGTGCTGGAATATCGCCGTTTGCTGCCATTAGTGGCAGAACAACATCAAACTTGGGCAGTAGATTTATTAGGTTTTGGGTTTACAAATCGCCCGACAGGAATAAAGTTTGGTACAGCAGAAATTAAAACCCATCTTTATCATTTCTGGAAAACTCTAATTGATCAACCGATGATTTTGGTAGGCGCGTCAATGGGGGGTGCGGCGGCGATTGATTTTACACTCACCTATCCAGAAATAGTTAAAAAATTAGTATTAATTGATAGTGCTGGTTTGATAGGTAGTTCGCCATTAGCAAAATATATGTTTCCGCCGTTTGATTATTTAGCGGCTCAATTTTTGCGTCATCCTAGAGTACGTCAAAGTATTAGTCGTGCTGCTTATAAAAATAAAAGCCTAGCGACAATAGATGCTCAGTTGTGTGCTGCTTTGCATTTAGAATGTCCTAATTGGCAACAAGCTTTAATTGCCTTTACTAAAAGTGGTGGTTACACAGCCTTTAGATTTAAAAAGTTGGGAGAAATTCAGCAACCAACACTGATTTTATGGGGTGATTTTGATAGGATTTTAGGTACTAAAGATGCTAAAAGATTTAACAGGGCGATTCCTAACAGTAAGTTAATTTGGATTCAAGATTGTGGACATATTCCTCATTTAGAGCAACCGCAAGTTACAGCACAGCATATTTTGGAATTTAGTGAAAAAGATTGATGTTTGATATGAGGAATTTATTTAAGTTAGCACCCAACCCTGGCGATTAGAAATCACGGCTATAAGTAGG
>NZ_AJLK01000100.1 GCF_000317205.1 Fischerella muscicola PCC 7414
ACATAAGTGAATAGTAGTCAAACGTGAGTTCGACGAACCTCTCCCTCACTCCCTCCCTCTCCTAAAAGGCGCTACGGTGTATACACAAGTGATTTAATCACTCCAAATCTCGTTGCGTAGGGTGTGTTAAAGCAACGCGTAACGTACCACCAGAGATTTGCGGTGCGTTGGACGGAACGTCCAACGCACCCTACCAGACTCAAATTTGTTATTGTCAAACCCAGTTGAATGATTATATAGAAATTGGATATACCCAATCACGATAATCAGGATCTCTATTTTCTGTAATTGCTATTAATTTTTCTCTCAGTTTTTCAGCGATCGGTCGATGTTCTGGTAAATAATAATTTTCAATTCTGTTGACTGGTACAACTTTAGCTGCTGTACCACATAGAAATACTTCATCAGCAATCAAAAGCTCAGATTTATCTACAGGACGTTCTACTACTGGAATACCAAAGTCTTGAGCTATTTTGATCACACTATCGCGTGTAATTCCCTCTAGAATATCCTGTTCAAAACCAGGGGTAATTATTTTTCCGTTTCTCACAATAAAAATGTTCATACCAGAGGCTTCACTGACTTTCCCCTGGGAATTCATTAAAATTGCTTCATCAAACCCAGATTCAACAGCTTCTGTTTTAGCGAGAGAAGAAGTAATATAGGCGGCGCTAATTTTTCCTCGCAATGGAAAGCTAATGTCTTCTTGTCTACACCACGAACTAATGCGACAACTGACTCCCTCTGGAGATAAATAATCTCCTAGTTCTAATCCATAAATGGCAAAACTTTTATCTATATTATGCAGCCTGGGAGCAATGCCTAAATCAGAAGTGAAGACAAAAGGGCGAATATAGAAAGAAGTAGTGGGTTGATTTTTTTTTACAAATTCGATTATGGCTGTTTTGATTTTTTCGGCTGAGATATCGTAATGTATGAACTTCCCACTTTGACTTAATCTTTGGCAGTGACGGTCTAATCTAAATAGTAAAACTTGTGTAGGGTCTTGGGGATCAGGAATACCTCGCATTCCACCAAAAGCGAGGGTTCCATAATGTAATGCGTGAGTAGCAATGGAAATTGTTGCTTCTTGAAAAGGTACGATTTTATCTTGGAAGTAAGCAAAAGGTAAGAAATTGTACATGAGAGATCTGACAGAATATCTATTGAACTATGGATTTTAGATTTGAGATCTATATTAGCTATCTCAAATCTCAAGTTTTTAATCAAGCAACCACATTTGATTAGAATTATCTGTGGGTTCGGTGGGTGTTTGAGGTGGTAGTTTTTCTGGTGTAGGTGTGCGGTATGATTTTCTGTAAGTTAATGCTTTGGGAATTGCTTTTTCCTTTTTAGAATTATTCAAATTATTAATCTCTTCTGTGAGTTGAGAATTTGCCTGTGCAAGTTGTACAGCAGCTTGCTTAGCATCATCAAGTTCTTTTGTCAGGCGTTCCACTAATTTATCTTTTTCAGATAAGGCTGATTGCAACTCACTTATTTGGGATTGTAATTTTTTTTGATTTTGCTGTGTTTCGGTAACAGAAGCCTGCAACTGCTTGATGAGTGTATTTTTTTCAGACAAAGCTGACTGTAAATCACTCAGTTGCTGTTGGAGATTTGCTTCGTTTTGACGTGTCTGTTCTAGAGAAGTTTGTAACTGATTGATAGTTGCTTCTAAATCAGTTTTAGTTGAATTGGTACGTTTATTTTTAGCAATAGATTCTTCTGTAGTTGGAGTATTTTCGTCTGGTACTTCCTCAGCAGCAACATCAATAATAGATTCTACTTCTGGTGATGATATTTTATGCGCTTCTTCTTGTACTACGTCGGCAACGCGTTTTCTAGTAGCCATGATTTCTATTTTCTCCAGTCACGTTGTAATTCTTCAGCTACGCGGCGGTAGTCTGATTCTGCTTCTTTGGCATTTTTGCCTCGCCATTGAGTAATCGCCACACCCTCTAGTGCTGCTCGTTCGTGAGCTTTGTAAGTACGGATAAAAGCATTACAAACTGGAATACCAAACTGCATAAGTGTATTTTGTGCTTCCAATGCTTCCCCTAAACTACGTGTATCTACTTTAGTTAAAAGCACCCGATGGGCAATTCCCAAAGGAGTAACTGCTTGACTTACTGTATCAATTAGAACAGCTAAGTCCATCGGTGCTGGCGGTGTGGGCAAAACTAAATAGTCTGCGATCGCTACTACCGCTTTCAAGCTTGTAGAGTGTAACGCTGGAGGCGTATCGACTACCACTAAATCGTATCCTTCTATCTTACGCAAACCAGCTAAATATTTGGGATCTGTCACTTGAGATAGATCAAATCCCATGCTGTTTTGACTACGCCTATACCACCAACTAGCAGAACCTTGAACATCTGCATCTACCAGAAGAACTTTTTGTGCTTCTGCAAAAGTCGCAGCTAGATTAACTGCGGTAGTTGTTTTCCCGACTCCGCCTTTACCGTTGAGGATAGCAATAATTCTGGGCACGGATTAATTTACGATGCTCTCTTCACCTGAATATACCGCGTTGTGTGACACCCAGAGTAGAGTTGTCTTGAAAATAAGGCAGAGGGCACGACGTCAACTGGCACAAACCCCCAGAGGAGGCGCTCTTTGCACTGCGCTGCGGGCAAACAAGGAGCGCTGTGGCAGAAGGGGTAAGAATTTTCATGTCAAGGTTTGTGCCAAAACCTAGTGTGATTGACTATGTTGAAATGGCTGTGGGGGATCTGTAAGAAATCTAGTAGATGAAATCGTCGCTGTGTAGGTATGGCGTTTGCCATGTATGAAATGAAATTAGTATTAGCAACTATTGTGTCTCAGTATCAAGTTTCTTTAATGAAGAAACGTCCAGTACATCCAGTGCGTCGTGGTTTAACTGTAGCCACACCGGCAGGAATGCGGATGATTGCAACACCACAAAAGAAGCATGTAAGTTCAGCATTGATAGATTTTTAGAAAATTATTAATTTCTATAACTGTTGAGCGATGTACGATTTTTAACGTATTTCTAACATTGAAAGGACATCTATACTAAAATCTCCACTATGCAAGAGTACGATGTTGTAATTATTGGTGCTGGACACAATGGACTGGTTTGTGCTGCCTATTTATTGAAAGCAGGGTATAGTGTTCTGTTACTGGAAAAACGCTCTGTTCCAGGAGGCGCAGCAACTACAGAAGAATGCTTGCCACAAGAAGCACCAGGATTTAAATTTAACCTATGTGCGATCGACCACGAATTTATTCACCTTGGGCCAGTAGTTGAAGAACTAGAACTGGAAAAATATGGTTTGGAGTACCTTGAATGTGACCCAGTCGTATTTTGTCCTCATCCTGATGGTAAATATTTTTTAGGTCATAAATCTCTGGATAAGACTTGTGCAGAAATTGCCCGTTACAACGAACGTGACGCCAAAAAGTACAGAGAATTTACAGAGTATTGGCAAAGGGCATTAGGTGCAATGATTCCCATGTTCAATGCACCACCAAAGTCAATCTTAGATATCCTTGGCAACTACGACGTCACCAAAATCAAAGATTTATTCTCTGTAATTGGTTCTCCTAATAAAACGCTGGATTTTATTCGCAACATGCTAACCAGCGCCGAGGATCTCCTGAATGAGTGGTTTGATGAGGAATTTATCAAAGCACCCTTAGCCAGACTTGCTTCTGAACTTGGTGCACCACCTTCACAAAAAACCATTGCCATTGGGGCAATTATGATGGCAATGCGTCATGATCCTGGTATGGCCAGACCTCGTGGTGGTACAGGTGCTTTGGTGCAAGCTTTGGTAAACTTGGTCAGAAGCTTAGGTGGTGTGATTCTGACCGATCAGCATGTTCGGAAAGTGTTGGTTGATGACGGTCGTGCTGTGGGTGTGGAAGTAGCCAATGGTACAGTATATCGTGCCAAACACGGTGTCATTTCTAACATTGATGCCAAAAGACTATTTTTACAATTGATGGATGAAAGTGATGTAGATGCTGCTGATGCGGATTTACGGGAAAGATTAGAAAGGCGCATCGTTAACAACAACGAAACCATCCTCAAGATTGACTTGGCATTAAACGAACCACTGCGCTTTGAACACCACGAACATAAAGATAAATATCTAATTGGTTCTGTATTAATTGCAGATTCAGTTTCTCACGTGGAACAAGCCCACAGTAAATGTACCTTGGGAGAAATCCCCGATTCTGATCCATCAATGTACTTAGTAGTGCCAACAATGTTAGATCCATCAATGGCGCCACCAGGCAAACATACTGCATGGATTGAGTTTTTTGCCCCCTATCAAATTGCTGGTGCAGAAGGTACAGGTTTGAATGGTACTGGTTGGACAGATGAGTTAAAAAACAAAGTTGCTGATCGGGTAATAGATAAATTGGCAGACTATGCACCGAATGTCAAAAATGCCACTATTGCCCGTCGTGTGGAAAGTCCAGCAGAATTGGGTGAAAGATTGGGTGCGTACAAAGGAAATTACTACCATGTTGATATGACACTTGATCAAATGGTATTTTTCCGTCCCTTACCGGAAATAGCAAACTACAAAACACCAATCGAAAATTTATTCTTGACTGGTGCGGGAACTCACCCCGGTGGTTCTATTTCGGGAATGCCAGGACGCAACTGTGCGCGGGTGTTCTTGCAGACTAAGCATCCGATCGCCCAAACTTTCAAAGATGGCTGGGGTTCGATTAAGTCTACAGTTGGATCAGTGTTTGGGATTAATGGTAAGTAACCGATAAATTGTTATTACTCCCCCTCAACTTTTTTCCAAGTGAGGGGATTTTTGTCCTGATTCGACTTGGTGCTTTTGTTAGCAGTTGACATCCTCCCAGAGATGAATAAATGCGATCGCACACAATCGCATCTTTTCTAAACTCACAAAAATTCTACCTATTAGATTATTAACGTCATACTTGCTAGTGATGACAACCATAACTAAAAATTGATGTAATAAAGCTGCTGTTGCCAATATTGGAGCAATGACAGATCGGGTTTTAATTCTTGGCGGAAGGGGGCGAATTGGTGGTAGTGTTGCCCAGGATCTACTCACCCACACACAGGCAGAAGTTGTCATCACCGGGCGCACGCCTGCACAGATGCAAGACAATACGTCTTTGCAATACATGGTGTTGGACTTAGCAGAAGTGGAAAAATTACGGCAGGCAATCGCTTCTGTGAATGTAGTAGTTCATTGTGCAGGCCCGTTTCACTATCGAGATGCCAATGTTTTGAAAATATGTATTGAACACGGTGTTAACTATATAGATGTTAGTGACCACCGTTCTTTTACTATTAAAGCCTTACAATATCATGAAGAAGCTATGGCTGCGGGTGTAACAGCAGTAGTTAATACTGGGATTTTCCCTGGTATTTCTAATAGTATGGTGCGTCATGATATCGAACAATTTGATATACCAGAAAAAATACATTTGAGTTATTTGGTATCTGGTTCTGGTGGTGCTGGCATTACCGTGATGCGAACCACATTTCTTGGTTTACAAAATCCTTTTGAAGCTTGGATAGATGGTAGATGGCAAACAGTTAAACCTTATAGTGAAAGAGAAGTTGTTGAGTTTCCATCTCCTTACAAACGCAGTGGGGTTTACTGGTTTGATATGCCAGAAACTTTTACCCTACCCCATGCTTTTCCAGAAGTCAAAACTGTAATTACTAAATTTGGTTCTGTTCCCGATTTTTATAATCATCTAACTTGGATAGCAGCCCATGTCTTTCCGAAATCATGGATAAAGAACCCTAAAGGTGTAGAATTTTTATCTCATGTTAGCCATGCAATGACAGATTTTACTGACCAATTTACTGGTATTGGGGTGGCGGTTCGTTCAGAAGTAACAGGGCAAAAAAACAATCAACAAGCGGTTTATTGTTCTACTTTAACTCATGCAAATACAGCTGCTGCTGCTGGTTGTGGTACGGGTAGTATTGCTCAATTTTTATTAGAAGGAACACTCAAAAAACCAGGAGTTTGGCCTGTAGAAGAAGCATTACCTACTGATTTATTTACTAAAGCAATACAAAGTCGCGGGGTAACTATTCAGGCTAATTGGCAATAAAAAATCATTTGTGTGCATCGGTGTTTGATTACTAAAAATATCGTAGTTTGCGAGCAAATTGAGTAGAGGAAAAAAACGTAGACGCGCTCATAGGCTTCCCGGAGGGTACACAGATTAACACAGATTAACACCGATAATGCCACACCGCTAAACCACCAATGCACAATGCATCGGTGTCCATCGCCTTGCACGGTGTTCGCTTTTAAAATTAACTTGTGTGCGCCGTTTTAACTCATAACCAAATACAACTCTAAACAGCTGACAATTCTTGTAACTTAGCCAGTACAGCTGCAACATGACCTTTAACTTTCACATTCGACCAAACATAAGCTAATTTTCCATCAGGAGCAATCAAAAAAGTTGAGCGCACTACACCCATGTATTCCTTACCCATGAATTTTTTAAGTTGCCACACACCATAAGCTTCGCATATTTGATGTTCAGGATCACTTAATAATTGAATTGACAAATTATGTTTTTGAATAAATTTGCCATGCGATTTTTCAGTATCAGGACTGACGCCAACAATTTTAGCTCCCAAGGCACTAAATTCTTGAGAGAAATCAGTAAATTCTTTGGCTTCAGTTGTACAACCGGGCGTATCATCTTTAGGATAAAAGTACAAAATCAGCCATTGTGATTGAAAATCATTCAGACTAACTAAATTACCATCTTGATTCGGAGCAGTGAAATCAGGTGCTTTTTCTCCTGCTTGGGGAAGATTTTTCAGGGAAGTCATTAAATTATGTTAAGTTCGGCAGAGATAATAGTATCATCTGCTGAACTAAATGCGATCGCTGTTATGAAGTTAGAGAAAACTGTTGTTATTGGTGGTAGTATCGCGGGTTTGTTGGCGGCACGTGTACTTGCAGAATACTGTGATTCGGTGACAATTGTAGAAAGGGATAAACTACCTTTGCAGCCTCACAAACGCACAGGTGTGCCGCAATCAGTGCAACCTCATGTTTTATTAGTACGAGGATACAGAATTTTAGAGGAACTGTTTCCCGGTATTGGTTCACAGTTAAGTGCAGCTGGTGCGCTAACGATTGATTGGTTACGAGAATTTTATTTGTTTGCCCAAGGGCAATGGAGTAATAATGCTGTTGCACCTTCTGAGATAATTTCCTTTACCTGTTCTCGTCCTTTGTTGGAATGGACAATTCGCAAAAGACTAGCAGAGTTTTCCCAGATCAAGTTTATTGAACAACATCGAGCGATCGCTCTACTGACAACTTCTCATAAAACCCAAGTTACGGGAGTCAAGCTGCAATCTCTCACAGGTGATGGTACACAAGAGTTACCAGCTAGCTTGGTAGTTGATGCTAGTGGACGTAGTTCTCATACACCCCAGTGGTTAGAAGACATAGGATTGACACCACCTCCAGAAACTATAGTCAATCCATTTTTGGGATATGCTACTAGGCGTTATAAACCACCAGAAAATTTTACAGCAGGCTGGAAAGTAATGCTAATTTCTCAGGAACCTCCGCAAAATACCCGATTAGGATATTTGGCAAAAATTGAAGGTGGAGAATTAATCGCTACTGTTGGCGGTTACGGGCGTGACTTTCCACCATTAGATGAACAGGGCTTTTTGGCATTTGCCCGCAGTCTTTCCAGTTCGTGCTTTTATGAAATAATTAAGGATGCAGAACCAGTCTCGCCTATTTATGCCCATCGGGCTACTGCCAATAGATTGCGTCATTATGAACAAATTCTAATGCCTACAGGCTTTGTGGTAATAGGCGATGCAGTTTGTGCCTTGTGTCCAGTTTATGGTCAAGGAATGACAGTTAGTGCTTTATCAGCAATGGTTCTTAAAGACTGGTTGAACAATAGTCAACTTGTAACTTCTCGCTTCCAAAAGAACTTAGCAAAAAATAATTCACTGCATTGGATGCTAGCAACAGGACAAGATTCTCGTTTTCCCACCACAGCAGGTAGAAAACAGCCCAACAGGCTTAACAAACTCTTGGCTGGATATAATCAAAAGCTGATGCAAATTAGCAATGTAGATACTGAGTTGCGTACTCTGTTTGTAGAGGTCAGTCACTTCCTTAAATCACCTCTAGCTTTTTATCATCCTCAAGTCATATTCCGTGTAATTAGAAGTAGTAAACAGAAGATAAAAGAAATCACTAACTAAAAATTTTTGAAAAAATTAGTATTTTTTACTAAAAATTATCTTAGAAATATTAACATAATTTACTGACTAAATACACTCCAAGTGTAATTTCAATGGTACAAATTACATGGCATGGACACCATTAAGAGAACGAATTACTCAATTACCGCTCGTTCTCGCAGGCCCAATTTTACGACATACTGCACCAAATTCTGTAACTGTGTGGGTAGCTTTGAAAGAAAGCCGCATTGTTACTCTCAAAGTATTTGATCCAAATCAAGATTTATTACTAATAGGTAGTAAAACAACTATTAAATTAGGAACAAATTTATATATAGTTGCTGTCACTGCTCAAGCAAGCAAAAATATACTTTTGTATGGGGAAGATTATCTTTATAATTTAGAATTTGGTAACGAAGACAATTTAAGTAGTCCTGGGATATTAAATACAGAAGGGTCAATTACAGAAATTACATATCCTCCCTATGATTTGCCTAGTTTTGGGCTTGTACCTCATGACTTAAAAGATTTACGCCTTGTTCATGGTTCTTGTCGTAAGCCACATGGCGAAAGCTTGGATGCATTTCCAGCTTTAGACAAAATGATTAAAGAAGCGCTCATACAAGACCCTAAAAAACGACCACATCAACTCTTTCTTACAGGTGATCAAATTTATGCAGATGATGTAGCTGATGCCTTGCTTTTCATGTTAATAGATGCTGGCGAAACATTATTAGGATGGTCAGAAAAATTACCAGATGTCACCAATAATGAAGAATTGCAAGCTGGTCAACGTAATCATTTAGCAACCTATACTGCTGGCTTAACAGCAAGCATTACTAAACTCAATAAAATTTCTAATATAGCTAAAAGTCATTTATTCACATTCAGCGATTTTTGTACTATGTATTTATTCGCTTGGTGTGATGTGTTATGGCCGCAGCCAGAGGATTTACCCACATTTGCTGATGTGAATCGAAATTTACCCCCGCTTAGCAGTGGTGAAGATTTATTTTTAGAAGAAATTGAAGATTTAAAAAACTTTCAGACAACACTTAAACAAGTCAGACGGACTTTAGCTAATATTCCCACTTATATGATCTTCGATGACCATGAAATTACCGATGATTGGTATTTAAACATGGCATGGTGCGATCGCGTCCTTAGTAAACCCTTGGGTAGACGCATCCTCCAAAATGGTCTACTCGCCTACGCAATTTGTCAAGCTTGGGGCAATACACCAGCAGAGTTTACAGACGATAAACCAGGAGAAGCATTATTAAAAGCTGCTGTTGGCTGGTTTGCTTCCCAAGGACAAAACCCCAAATACGAACAGGAAATTACTCGCCGGGTTGGTTTACCATCCCTTACAGATATTAGAAATAGTAACCCTAGACAGTTACCCCACACAAATGCTTCTTTAAAATGGCATTACACTGTTGTCGGACCAGAATATGAAGTCATAGTACTTGATACTCGCACTTGGCGGGCTTTTCCAGGGAAAGATTTTGATTTTCCAGCACTTTTGAGTGAAGAAGCTTGTGATCAGCAAATCACAAAACTAGTTCATCCTCAGAATGCTAAAGTTACCTTTGTCGTTTCACCAGGACCTGTAGTTGGTGTACCATTTTTAGAAACAATTCAAAAGACAGCTAAAGCTTTCGCAGAAAAATTTAATAGTGCTGCTTGGGGTTTTGATCCCGAAGCTTGGGGTTTAGAAACAACAGCATTTGAAAGACTGATAGCTTGTTTAGCATTACGAGCATTACCAGCAAAACAAAGCCGTGTCATTATCTTATCTGGTGATGTCCACTATAGTTTTGCAGCTAGCCTAAAGTACGCAGCTATCCGTCCTTTTCAACATTCCAAAAATATCAATACTGAACTACTTGCTATTCAATTTACTAGCAGTTCCTTTAAAAATGAAGTAAGTGGTACAGGTGGAAGCCATTCACTACATAAAAAAGGTTTTCTTCCGATTGAGCAGATAAACTATTTACCTAAAGCAGAGATTTTAGGGTGGGAAAATCAAGAAGAGAAAGAATTAGAAATAGGTGTGATGCATGTGTATGTTGATCATGTCCCACAATGTATTCCTTGGATTATTAAGACGAATCCCGCCATCATAGATTTAGTGCAAGAACGCAGTTGGCATAAAGGATTACAAGTTATTAAACAACCCGAATGGTGGTATAAAATTAATTTCTTTTTAGGTAAAGATGAAAAAGTAAAGGAACCAGAAGATGTTAATTTTCTCCAACCCCAATCTATAACTGCTCCCCTACCAGGACAAAATCGCAAGCTACCTTTAGAAAAATATTTAGCGATGGCTAAAAACCATCGTGATTATCGCGGAAAATGGGGTGCTGGTAAAGCAGTTGTGGGAGTCAATAATATTGGTGAAATCACTTTTGAGGTGGTTGATGGTAAACAAATAGCTGTACAAACCCTCTGGTGGCGACTGCAAAGTTGGGAGAAAGGTGAATTATTAGAACCTTTCCCATTAACTCGGTATGAAGTGCCATTGGAGGATGTCTAAAAAGTTTTGGCGAATATATGTAATTCGCTACTAGACAGGCAAAGCCCATCTCCATAGGCTAACGTCAGTTGTCTTGATAATGTTGGGTTAAAGCTATCAGAGTAACTACTTTGGTATGAAATCCAGAAAAACTTGTCTGTTCAGGTAACTGGTGATTTCATCTTAGAACACTTCAAACAGAAGTTGGGCTTAGACGCACATAATGCAAATTATGTCAATGGGTAAGTCCTACCTGGCTCAATACTAGCTTCAGTCATTTATGATTGAGGCAATTGGAATAAAGATAACTGTGAGTGATCCTGCCAAGAACAATCTGCTTCTGATTCTCCCCCATTCACCGATTCTGACTAGTGATGGCGCTAACTGGAAAAACATTCACTTTGCTCACTTTCGACAACCACCCTGTGATGTTCCAGAACATGTGTCGTCCCAGCACATCATTTGTATGAATGTCGGTAAGCCGGTGTGGTTGGAGCAAGCAGTTGATGGACGACATGAGACGGCTTATTCACTACCAGGAGATTTGGCAATTTACCCGGCACATCTTAGCCAACAGTTCCACTGGGACAAAGAAGTTGAGTTTTTCAATCTGTATTTAGAACCCTCATTTTTGGCTCAGGTTGGTTATGACGTGTTTGGAGGCGATCGCTTTGAACTAATTCCGCAGCTCACTAGCTTGTGCGATCCATTAGTTCAGCAGATAGGCTTTGCGCTTAAAACCTCCCTGGAGATTGATGGGAAAAACAGCAATCTTTATGCTGACTCAATGGCACATGCGCTTGTCGTTCATCTTTTATCTAGATATTCAACCAATTCACGTCAAATAGAGATTATCACAGGTGGTTTTACCCAACAACAATGGAAACAAATTGTTGATTTTATTAATGCAAACTTAGATAGAAATATTAGTTTAACAGAGTTAGCAGAAATTGTGCGGTTGAGTCCATATCATTTTGCTCATTTGTTCAAGAAATCAACTGGTATTTCACCTCATCAATATTTAATTCATTGTCGAATTGAAAGAGCTAAACAATTGTTAGTTTTGGGCAATTTGTCGATTGTGGAAGTTGCTCAAGCCGTTGGTTTCGCCAGTCAAGGGCATCTCAACCTCCATTTCAAACGCCTTGTGGGAGTTACCCCCAAGATTTTTCGTAGCGATCGCAAGAACGTTTAAAATGATCGCAAGAACATTGAAGAAAAGCTTTCTAGAATTAGTGGACACTGAATGCGTAACCTGATTTCAAGGTTTGCTTATGAGACGCATTCTTCACATCGATGCTAGCTACAGCAGTGAAAATTCGGTATCACGAGTTTTGTCTGGTGCTTTCATCACTGCTTGGAAAAAGTTCCACCCTGAAGATGTCATCCTCTATCGGGATTTGGGACATTTTCCAGTTCCCTATATCAATGAAACCTGGATTACAGCAGTTCATTCGCCACCTGAAACTCACACACCAGAGATGGTTGAGGCTTTAAAAGTGTCCAATCCACTGCTGGAAGAATTTTTGTCTGTCGATTGCTATGTCTTTGGGATACCGATGTATGGCTTTACTATTCCTGCAACTCTTAAAGCCTATATCGAACATTTGATTCAGATTGGACGCACCTATGAGGTAAATGAAAATGGTGTTCAAGGACTAGTTCAGGGGAAAAAAGCTCTGTTTATCACTAGTCGTGGTGGCAACTATCTTCCTGGTTCTCCCTTTGGTGAGGATCATCAAGAACCCTATCTGCGAACAATTTTTTGGTCATTTGGAATTACGGATGTACAGTTTGTCAATGCCAGTAATCTGGTTTTAAGAGATCGAGAAAAGTCTATTTCAACTGCTCAAGCTCATCTTCAAACACTTGCAGCTCAATGGTAAGGAATATCCATCCCCACCGCTCCCGTCGGATGGGGAATTCCGTTGAATGCGTTAAATCCCTGCTTGCGGCTTATGTGCAAAAAATTCAATCCGATAGTCCTTCACCTCAAGACCGATCTGCGCTTCTACAGCAGCGATAATCTCTTGAGGAAGCATTACCATCACATCAATCACTTGTCCATTATCCAAACAATGCACATGGGAGTGGCAAAAACTAGGATGGCTATAAAGACAACCTTCTGCCTTTTCAATACGCTCAATCACCCCAGCCTTTACCAAAGTATCTAAATTTTGATATATCGATGTATAACCAATTTTCTTGCCTTGTTGACGCAGGCGATGGTAGATATCGCTTGCAGTTAGATGCTCATTAGTATCCCACAGTAACTTGAGGATGAACTGGCGCTGCTTACTTAAGCGCATTCCTCGTTCACGGCAACACTCTAGAGCATCCTCGTAGGATTTAGGTTGAGGAGCCATGAGATTAAGCTCCTAGAATAATTTTCTAGGGATAGATACTATGTTACACAAAATTAGCCCACAATGCGTACCCGGTATGACTTGATGTTACAAATTAACAAACTGCTAAAGCCATACTCATATCGACTATGAATAATTATAAAAACTAATGATACTTTCCACTTGATTCTTACAAAATTGAAGTAGGCAACATAGTGAAAAAAGTAATTTTCTCAATGTTGTACAACTACAGTACATAGTTTCCACGTAACCTAAAGTTCACTAGTGGTTCATGTTATTAATTTTGATGGGCTTTGAGATCCCCGATTTTTTAAAAAAGGCGGGGATCTGGCCCCTCGCAAAGAGTCAGAAATAATGACATAGACCACTAATCTGAGAAGAACAATGTGTGGAGAGGAGGGGTTACGGGAACGGTATTCACCGGCTAAGCAGTTTAATTAATTTCATTTAAAATATCGGCTTTGAAAAATAAGGAGGCCACCATGCCTAAAGTTGCAATGCAAATGGTGGAGCAGTCGGGAATTGATGTGAAGGAACTCGTGGACAAGTTAGTCCGAGCAGCAGCAGCAGAGTTCACAACATACTACTATTACACAATCCTGCGAGCTAATGCCATTGGTTTTGAAGGTGAGGGATTGAAAGAAATTATTGAGGATGCACGACTAGAAGACCGCAACCACTTTGAAGCTTTGGTTCCGCGTATCTACGAGTTAGGCGGCGAGTTGCCGCGAGACATTCGCGACTTCTCCAATGTTGCCGCCTGTCCTGATGCTTACCTACCAGAACGTGGTCGCAGCAATGAAAGTACCTCAGCACGCGTAGGCTTTACCAGTGGCGGAACTGAAGAAGCCAAGGAAGCAGTCTCAGAGGTGAAGCAAGGAATTGAACAAGGTGATCTCAGACCAATGCTACAGGTATTGGTAGAAGCTGAGCGTTGCGCTATCCGGGTTTATACTGATATCTGCAATATGACCTTTGGCAAAGATCATCGTACCTACGAGTTGTCCCTAGCTATTTTGAATGAAGAAATAGAACACGAAGCCTGGTTTAGCGAGTTTCTCGGTGAAGGGCCTTCAGGCCACTTCCGTCGAGGTGCGCCGGGTGAATCACCTTATACCTCTCGGTTCTTAGTAGTGCCTAATAGCCATAACGGTCATTAAAGAAGGCAGGAGGCAGGAGGCAGAAGGCAGAAGGCGAGGGTTCCAGGGGGATTGGGTTCCGACCGTTAAATCTACGATTTAACGGGGATCTTAAGCCCAATGGGGCAAGGTATAAGGGTATACCTGAAAGCATCATTATCCCAACTGAACCTTCTGCCCTCTGCCTTGCCCGAAGGGCTGATAAAATCTACTGAGTGTTGGAGTAACAGATAGTGGGCTATGTCACAGTGGCAAGGGTAGAGGAGATTCCACCAGGACATACACAAATGGTGCAAGTGGGGTCATGCCTGATTTTACTTGTGAATGACCAAGGAGAATTCTATGCTTTACAGGGTTTGTGCGGACACCAGAAATTGCCACTAGCCGGAGGTAAGGTGTGGCAAGGAGTACTGGATTGTCCTTGGCATCATTTTCAGTATGATATTCGCACTGGGGAAAATCTTTACCCTAAGCGTATCTACCCACTAAATGCTCTTCCTAAACTACGTGAGCAAATCTCTCCCCTACGTACCTATCCTGTGCAAGTAGTCGATGAACAAGTGCAAGTGGGAGTACCAAAAAGCTGTGACTCAGGATAGGAAATAACCAACACAGTATGCAAGGGTGGCACTCTACAAGCCCAGAGATAACGTTGAGAGGCAAATCATATGAATGCCGAAGACCTCCTGAGGCGCTATGCAGGAGGAGAAAGGGATTTTCATACCGCAGATTTATGTGGAGTAAACCTGCGAGAAGTAGATCTAAGTGGGATAATTCTGAAAAAAGCAATCTTGTGTGAAGTAGACCTAAGTGGGGCAAACCTGGTTGGCGCAGACCTGAATGGGGTAGTTCTGAAGCAAGCTAACCTAAATGGAACACGTTTAAATGGATCACACTTGATTGGGGCAGACCTATATGCAGCTAACCTAACCAATGCTGACCTCAATGGAGTAATTTTATGGAGAGCAGGTCTGAGGAAAGCAATTTTGTATCAGGCTGACCTTAGTAGGGCAAACCTGGATGAAGCTAATATTACTGAGGCAAACTTGAGTAGAGCAAACTTAAGGGGAGCAAAGCTGAGTAAAGCCAACCTGAGTCAGGCAAATCTCACCGAGGCAAACCTTTCTAGGGCAACTCTGGTTGAGACAAAACTAATTTTAGCAGACCTACGTGGAGCAAATCTGGAGTTGGCAGAGTTAATTAAAGCAAATCTAACAGAAGCAGACCTAAGTCGGGCAAACTTAGAGGGGGGAAACTTGAGCGAAGCAAACCTTACGAGGGTAAACCTGAGTGGGGCAAATTTAACTGGAGTCAATTTGCACAGAGCAAATTTAATTGAAGCAAAATTGATTCTGGCTGGCCTGCGGGGGGCAAACTTGGAACAATCAGAGTTGACTAAGGCAAACTTAACTGAGGCTGATTTAAGTTGGGCACGTTTGTATAATACAAATTTGAGTGGAGCATACTTACGCCGAGCAATTCTCACAGATGTAGATTTGGATTCAGTAGTTCTGCGTGGTACAGATTTAGTAGAGGCAAAACTGAATCAAGTAAAGATGAATAACGTAGACTTAAATTGGGTAACAATGCCTGATGGAACAGTCCACTTCTGATTGCAAACGGGGAAATTTCAGATACAAGGGGTTAATGGCTGATGTTGTGAAATTCTCTATTTCTAGCATCCAAAAACTTCAGTTGATGATACAAACAACTAATCAAAGGTAAAGTAACACCAGCGGTAAGGGCCTTTTTTAAGGGATTCCCAAAAATTGCTTCTACTTCCAATGGGCGATGTTCATCATAGTCTATCTTCATGCTGGTACGGTAAGGCTTCATGTTATCGGTGTAATCTAACATTTGTTGCACAAAGCGATCGCTAATTATCCGTCCCGAACTTTTTGCCCCTGCTATCACCTCATACATCAATTTTTCTACTAAATTACGGCTGTGAATATTTGCCATTAACTCGGTTGTTGTCGCATTCAGAATCACAGACAGCCCATTGTAGGGAATATTCCACACCAATTTTTGCCAACGCCCTAACAGTAAATCCTCTGACAATTTCACAGGGATACCAGCACTCTCAAAATCATTAGCAATTTGACGCATCCTGTCTGTCGTACCAACTGGATGATAGTTAGCTGCATATTCTCCTAAAATAATTTCTCCATAGTCCAAGTGATGGATATGTCCCGCCCCTACCTTGTTAGAACACAGAAAGCACAACCCACCCATTACCCGATCATTTCCAACAATTTGGGCGATTTCCTCTTCAATGCCCAGCCCATTCTGTAATACTAGTACAACACCATCATTTTTGATTACCTGGGGCAACATTTGCGATAGTAAATGATTTTGCGTCGTCTTCAGTGCGACCAGTATTACATCACAATACGGCATACTTGCCACGTCATTGTAACCATTGACTTGAGGTAGGGTAAAATCACCATCTTTAGACTCAACCACTAAACCATGTTGAATCACATGTTCGTAGTCACTGTTCAGTAAAAAATGGACATCCAACCCTGCTTTTTGCAGTTTGGCTCCGTAAAACCCACCTAAAGCACCTGTCCCAATTACAGCATATCTACTGATAGACATCATTACTGAATAAAAATGAATAATAATTTACTCTCATTTAAAATCTTTTTAGAGTTTATGGTGAAACAAATGGCTGATATAGTTGATATTGCTGTCAGTGCAGGTTCTTTTACAACTTTAGTAACTGCTGTACAAGCCGCAGGATTAGTAGATGTATTAAAAAGTCCCGGCCCATTTACAGTATTTGCACCTAATGATGATGCTTTTGCCAAGTTACCACCGGGAACTATACAGACTTTAGTGCAAAATATTCCCCAGCTAACACGCATTTTAAAGTATCATGTTGTGCCTGGAAAACTTAAGCAAGCTGATTTAGCTCAACTTGGGACTGTGACTTCCGTAGAAGGTTCAACAATTAAAATTGACTGTTCTGACGGTTTTGAGGTCAAAAATGCTACTGTGTTAGCAGCAGATATTGAAGCTGATAATGGTGTCATTCACGTTATCGATAGAGTAATTTTAATGGGTTAGTTTAGAAGTTCCTACGGTAGGATGGAGAACTGATTCTGAATTACTACTAACTGCATAATCCACAGTTACTACCACCCAAATAAGATTAGACAACATTAAACATCCAAAATGCTGACGAGCATACAGCCCGCCCGTCAGCATTTTTTTACTACTGTATGTTTAAAATGAACTTAGCAACTAGTTGATTAAATTCATTAAGAGAAGTAATTTAATAGGTCATATCAAAAAATATATCTATGCGTCTCACTTCTCTTGATGTTTTTCGTGGGATAACCATTGCTGGCATGATCCTTGTTAACATGGCCAGTATCGCTGAACCCAATGTCTATCCACCATTACTTCATGCGGAATGGCATGGTTACACACCAACTGATTTAGTATTTCCCTTTTTTCTCTTCATTGTCGGTGTAGCAATGAGTTTTTCTCTTTCTAAGTACACCGATGTTAAATTGGACAGGGAGAGGCGGAGATTAAAAGACGCGGAGAATGAAAAAGTCTTCGTGTCTCCGCCTTATTGGCGTATCATTCGTCGCGCTGCTATTCTCTTTGCTTTAGGCTTACTTCTCAATGGCTTTTGGAATCAAGGTGTTTGGACTTTTGATTTCAATAGCATCCGCATCATGGGAGTATTGCAACGTATCAGCCTCACTTACTTATTAGCTAGTCTGGTAGTTCTCAATTTACCGCGTAAAGGTCAATGGATATTAGCGGGAGTGTTACTCATTGTTTACTGGTTAGCAATGATGTATGTACCCGTGCCTGGTTATGGTGCTGGTGTGCTAACACGAGATGGTAATTTAGGTGCTTACATTGACCGTTTAATTATTCCGAAGGCGCATTTATATAAAGGTGATAATTACAACTTTATGGGAGATCCGGAAGGACTTTTCAGTACTATTCCCGCTATTGTTAGTGTCTTGGCTGGATACTTTGCTGGACAATGGATACGTAGGCAAAAACAGATTAATTCTAGAACCAGTATGGATTTAGTTTTGTTTGGTTTAAGTTGCTTGGTGGTTGGCGGAGTTTGGGATTTGGCATTTCCAATTAATAAAAAGTTGTGGACAAGTTCTTACGTAGTTTTTACTAGTGGTTGGGCATTATTGTTACTTGCTTTTTGTTACGAATTAATTGATGTTAGAAGAGTGCGGCGCTGGGGAAAACCTTTTGAAATCATGGGATATAACCCAATATTTCTTTTTACAGCTTCTGTGTTGCTAATTAAGATACTAGTAAAAACTACTGTCGGCACAGGAGAAAATGCTCCTAGTACCTATAATTGGATTTACCAAAATGTATTTGTACCTTGGGCAGGTGCATCTAATGGTTCACTACTTTTGGCGATCGCAACTGTTTTATTATGGCTAGTAATTGCCTATGCCATGTATCGGCGACGGTGGTTGATTAAAGTCTGAAGCTGAAGCTTAGCTAATTTAGCTTACTGTAATAATTCTTGAAAGCGCCTATTAGCACGCACTTTATTGAAATCAGAGTCAGTTTTTGCTAACTTCTCATATTTACCAGGAACCAGCTTCATCGCCTTTTTTAAGTTTTCAGCAGCTAGTTCTACTTTATTCTGTAGAGCGTAAGTACATGCCTTATTGTAATATGCTAAATCTTTGTCAGGTTTAATGGCGATCGCTCGATCATAGGATGCTATTGCTTCTTGATAGCGTTGCAGTTTTGTTAGGGCAATGCCTCTGTTAATCCAAGCTTCATATTTATCTGATTTAATGGCGATCGCGCGATTATATGATACTAGTGCTTCTTGATAGCGTTGCAGTGTATTGAGGGTGTTACCTTTGTTGTACCATGCCTCATCTCGATCAGGTTGAATAGCGATCGCTTGATCATAGGATGCTAGTGCTTCCTGATAATGCTGTAGTTTTGTTAAGGCATTGCCTCGATTAATCCAAGCTTCAGCAAACTGAGGTTTAATGGCAATAGCTTGCTCAAAAGCTGCGATCGCATCCTTATATCGTTGGGAGTTTAAGAAAAAATTGCCTTGCTGAAAAAATTTTTCTGCTTTTTGCGTCGTCTCTGCTTCCGAAAATAACTGGGCAACATTAGTTTCTTGGACGACTTGTCTACTATTTTTCCCTGCTGAATTTGCCCAATCACCACAACCTAATGTCAATAAAGTTATGAAGCCAGAGGCTACAAAGCAACGCCAACAAACCATCTTTCACAAAACTCGCTATTCGATTAATAAACAGTTTTTTCTTTCAAGATTGGGAAGGCTGTCTACATTATCATCACCTAATTCAGGTAAATGTGCCTGATAACCACTGTCTAAGAGCTATTTTTTTGATGATCACAAATATAACATACCAGCGATTTTTTCTTATATCTTTTGAGATAATTTTCTATCCAAAATATTATTTCTGCTTTTCTATGAGCTTATTGGCTTGATTTATGCTTGATTCAAGTTTTCCATAAAAGATTAGCTGGTTTATCGATTTCTGATTAACTACATAAATTATGAATTAGCTTAGTAATTAAGTAATTAAGAAAATAGTTGTTAAAAAGAAAAAATTCCTATTTATATTTAGTGTAATAATGTCATTTCATTAGCCAAAAATTTAAAAATAGTGTTGGCTAATTACTAACAACCTGAAATATTTAAGTTTAGGCAAAGTGCTAGTAAGTGGTAAGAAAAATACTTGCAGACTAAAGTATAAAATAATACTAATAATCTATCCACAAAAATGGAAATGTCAAACAAAGCGATCGCAACACGGGTAGGAACTCTCCTGCGTTCGACCTTCAGTTGTTCCACGGCTTAAAACCGATGGGTTTTCTGCTTTTATTGTTGTAATGGATGAAGAAGCGAAAATTCATACTGCCATACTGCAACGGCTACTATAGGACAACTGTTGATCTGCGAATGCTGGTGCGAAAATATATCTATGTCGATTGATTCCAACTCATCCCAAACCCCAAATCCAGAATCCATAACAGACCAAAACTTGCAACCAGATGATTTTGAAAATTCATCTAACGGTGATCTGACTTCAGATGAACTGACTAGGCAGCAAGCCTTAGCTGCCATTGCCTCACTACAGTCTCCTCAAAACACATCTGCTTTACTGCAAGCACGTTCCGCATTCAAACCAGTTTCTGGTAAGGCTATTGGCGTTAAACCAAGGGCTTTGTTGCTGATAGTAGTCGCGATCGCGACTACTATCATAGGACTTGCCATCAATAACTGGATTGTTGGTATTCTGGGAACCGTTGTAACTTTGTTATTATCTTTAGCTGTAGTTTGGCCTTGGTTGGAAGAACTACAAAAAGAGTGGTTTTCAGCCCAAGAGCAAGCCTTAGTAGTTGGTTTATTGGGGATCATAGTAGCGATCGCTGGCTTAGTCAAATATAGCGGTCTCAGCAATTTCCTAGTTTCTGTAGGACGCAAAATCAACTGGGAAGCATCTGGAACACTGGCGGAATGGTTTGGTGCTTTAGGACAAATTCTCATTGCCATCATCGCCGTTTACATTGCCTGGCGACAGTACATTATTTCTAAAGACCTAACTATTCAGCAAAACTTGCTCACCGTCCAACAAAATATCATTACCCAGCAGCAGACAATAGATTCTTATTTTCAAGGTATTTCCGATCTAGTCTTAGATGAAGAAGGATTATTAGAAGATTGGCCTCAAGAAAGGTTACTAGCGGAAGGACGCACTGCGGCTATTCTCAGCAGTGTAGATGGTAGTGGGAAAGCAAAAATTCTCCGGTTTCTATCTCGTTCTAAATTGCTTTCACCCTTAAAACGTGACAGCCTGCTTGGTCGAGCTATTCTTGATGGTACAGGAGGTTACTGTGAAGATCGGCTTCATGGCGTACGCGTGATTGATTTAGGCGTAATGCTTGCAGGTGCAGATTTATCTGGCACTGATCTGCGGTGGACTGACTTAAGTGAAGCTAATCTTGTCCGTACTAATCTCAGTCAATGTGACTTAGTTAAAGCTAACCTCAGTCGTAGCATTTTATATGAAGCTAATCTTAGTGGTGCTGACTTGAACGGAATTCGTTTGTTCTATGGTTCAGCAGAAAATGCAACTCCTCGCAGTCGTACCCATCCACCAAACTACAAAACTGGCGAATACACAGGTGCTGTCGTGGAAGATGCAGACTTTAGTGACGTCCAACGCCTGTCTGAAGTTAACCGATACTACTGCTGTGCTTGGGGTGGGGAAAAAACCAGAAGTACAATTCCTGGTGGTTGCGAAGGCATTCCTAATAAATTAGGAAGGTAGTTGATTGTTGATTGTTGGTTGTTCCTCCGAACAACAAACAACAACCAACAAAGAACAAAATTTAACCATTAACATTTACTTTCTTGGCTAATCCCAGAGTCTGCAAAACTTTAATTGCCCACCAAGTCATATCTACTTCCCACCAAGACAATCCAGCTTTGGCTACATTTGGGTGAGCATGGTGATTGTTGTGCCAACCTTCTCCATAAGTCAAAAGTGCTGCCCACCAAAGATTACGAGAGTTATCATTCACTTGGAAATGACGATAACCACGCAGATGACTTGCAGAGTTGATTAGCCAAGTGCTATGCCAAAGCAATACTGCTCGTAGAAATACACCATAGACAACAAAAGACCATCCTCCCCAAGCATACAAGAGGACAGCAACAGGAATTTGTAATAGCAAAAAGTAGCGATTTAGCCAACGATAGAATGGATCACGATCTAAATCAGAAGCAAATTTTTTGTACATTTCATATTCAAAAAACTCTGGACGCGGGTAAAAAAGCCACAGCATATGACTCCACCAAAAACCACGTCGGGAGGAGTAAGGGTCTTTGTCTATGTCTTCGGTATGAAGGTGATGTAGTCGATGTCCAGCCACCCAAAAGATTGGCCCTCCTTGTAAGGCAAGAGCGCCCAAAGTTGCGATCGCATACTCCAACCACTTCGGTACGTGCAAACTTCGGTGAGTCAAAAGTCGGTGATACCCTAAACAAATACCGATGCTGCCAAATAACCAATGCAGGAATATGGTTATTCCCAAAGCAGACCAAGAAAAACACCAAGGAGCAAGCAGTGCTAGGGCGTGGAACGTGCCAAAAAATACCACGCTAGTCCAACTCAGAGTCAACGGTTGTTTGTCAACAGCCGCTGTTGAGTGTGTAGTCATAAAATTTTTCCTTTGACGTGAATACTGTAAATCAACCAGTGCCAAGCCTGTCAAGCATGTACTGTTTATTACATCCCCTGTGTAAGTTGACAAAGACAGCTAAACTAGGAATAGAGGATGCAAGTGCTACTTACATGCCTAAGTCTAGCAAGGATAAAATTTAATTGCAAGTGTTACTTGCATTTTTCACTTATGTCTAATCAAGTCATTTCTACTCGACAGCGATTAATTAATGCAGCCAGATCATTATTTGCGACGCAGGGAGTCACCGAGACTACAACAAAGCAAGTTGCAGAATTAGCAGAAGTGAATGAAGTGACACTATTCCGCCATTTTGGCAATAAGCACGGGTTACTCTTGGCAGTAATTTCGGAATCACCAGTATTTCAAGAACTGGATGAGTCTTTAAAAATTCAAGCTAGCCAACCAGCTAGTGTTCACCAAGCGCTGAAAAACTATTGTGAGGATCGCCTACAGGCTTTAGAAAAAGTCCCCGATCTGGTGCGTTCTGTAGTTGGTGAAGCAGGAAATTACCCTTTAGAAAACCGTCAGGCATTAGGACGCAGCTTAACTGAAGCTAATCACTATGTTGCCGAATATTTAGCAACAGTCATGGAACGTGAGCAATTACACACCCATTTATCAGCCAAGAAGTTAGCAAGCTTACTCAATAGTATGTTGGTGGGGTACGCTGTGATTGAATTTACCAGTGAATTTCACCAACTTTGGGTTGACAGAGACGAGTTTTTAGAGAATTTGGTGGCGCTGTTTTTAAAAGGAGCAACAAACTCTACAAGTTTAGGAGAATCTATTTCTACAGAAAAGGTGATAGATTTACCAGCAAATTTAGTTCACCTGATTTTGCAACGAGCCAAAAAATCAGGACTGCGAGATTATGCCTTAATATATGTCTTATTTGCAGCAGGTTTATCGACCGCAGAAATTGTGAATTTAGAGCGATCGCATCAAATCAACGATGCCAATCAGCACTTATTACAAATCACTCAAGGTACTCCTCGACAAGTGCCTGTGAATCAGTGGATTATGGGTAAGCGCTATGGCTCCTATACTCGCAATCCCTTAACTCAATGGCTCAAAAGCCGTAAAGATGAACATGCAGCGTTATTTCTCAACAATGAGGGAATGCCAATATCTGAGGAAGAAATACAGAGAATTTGGCACATATTAACTGAGGGATTGCTGACACCAGAAGGACAACAGCCAGTCATTGAGCAAGCTCAACAAACATGGTGTGTAGAAATGCTGATGAAGGGAATGAATTTAGAGCAGATGAGTCTGATTACTGGTTGGAATTTAAGTAAGCTACAACCCTATGCTCGTAGGTCGAAAGAGAAATTGGCTTTAGAGCAAGCTATTCGTCTTGATCATAAAGTGTAGATTTAACTGATGGAGTGAGGAGCAATCACCTGACCTTGTTGCAGATAATTTGTTCAAGGTCACATAGGGAAAGATTAATCACGCTAAAATCTTCAATAAAATCTGATTGATGTAATTTGTGATGAAAATCAAAGCAGTTATCTGGCAAGAAGATGGCGTTTGGTGTGGATCTGTACCTGCTCTACCGGGGTGTCACACTTGGGGAAATAGCTACGAACACTTATTAGAAATGCTACAAGATGCTATTCAAGGCTGGTTGGAAGTTGCCAGTGAGCAAGAGGAGCTTGAACCTTAACCGAGGAAGATTTGGGTTAATAGCGATCGCACAGTTAGTGATGGGTAGGGATGCGATTGTATCATGGGCAAGTAGACTGCGAATTCCTGGCTCACCTCGATTTAGTATATCGATATAAATTATCTTTGTGTCTATGGCAAAAACGTATATTTTGAGTTGGTTAAGCAATGCAGCAAAATTTTCTGGTTCAGGAGTAGCTACATCGCTTGCAGTCTAACACTTTGTTGCAATAGACAGAGTAACATTTTAGCCCCGAGAATGTTGGGTGTCGTTCCTCAACCCAACCTTGTATATTGAGGGAAGTAGTAGAGGTAAAGAGTAATATGTCAACCATCGAAGAAATTGAAGCAGCTATTTTAACACTTCCGCCAGAAGACTTCGAGCATCTAAGGCGGTGGTTCTTTGATTTGGATTATCAGCGTTGGGATGAGCAGCTAGAGCAAGATATTGCAGATGGCAAGTTAGAAGCCTTAGCTCAAGAAGCGATCGCTGAATTCAAAGCGGGGCAGTGTCGAGAGATGTAATGCATTATACGACACGACGATTTTGGAAGTGTTACAACACTTTACCTGAAAACGCGCAGAAAACTGCTGATCAATCCTATGAGTTGCTTAAAGCCGATCCGTCTCATCCATCGTTGCATTTCAAAAAGATTGGTAACAAGTATTGGTCAGTTCGCGCAGGGCTAGATTATCGGGCTTTAGGTGTCGAAGTAGAAGGTGGCATTTCCTGGTTTTGGATTGGAACTCATGCAGAGTACGACAAGTTAATCGGTAAGTTGTAGCACAGCATAAATATGCTATTAGACCTCTCCAGAAATAGGATATCGACCCCCAAAAGGGAAAGAGACTTGGCGAATTAATGTTAATAGATGCGCTCAAAAAGTTATTAGATACAACTACACAAGTTGCGTCTGTTGCTGTAATTGCAGAAGCTTTGGATGAGGAAGCTTTAAGCTTTTATGTTAAATATGGCTTTCAGCATTTTCAGCAGGAGCCTATGAAGCTTTACTTACCCATGAAGTCTGTTGAAGAGCTTTGCCTGTATCTTGGAACATAGCTTAATCGAGCATGTTTGCCAAGAAATAAATTTCTTGGCTTAAAGCTGAAGTAAGCTAAAGCTCACTCAAGGTAATTTTTTAGTCCGTTAAAACGGACTTTAGTTATTAGCCTGGAACTTTAGTTCCAGGTGTACTCAGGGCTAGGGAATGGTTAGGATTTCTACGCCATCTTCTGTGACAGCAATTGTATGCTCAAACTGTGCCGAAAGTTTGCGATCGCGTGTTAAAGCAGTCCAGCCATCACTTAAAACCTCGACTTCCCAAGTACCTTCATTGATCATCGGTTCAATAGTAAATACCATACCAGGTCTCAATACTCTGCCTTTGCCCCGTGTGCCGTAGTGGGGAATATCTGGTGCAGTATGAAAAACATTGCTAATTCCGTGTCCAACAAAGTCTCGCACTACAGAAAAACCCTGTGACTCAGCATATTCCTGAATCGCAGCACCAATATCTCCAATGCGTGCGCCTGGTTTCACCTCAGCAATACCTCTGTCACGACATTCCTGTGTCACCTCAACTAACTTTTTAGCAGTGGGTGAGGGTGTACCAACAAAAAATGTCTTGGATGTGTCACCGTGATAACCATCCACAATCAGTGTCACATCAATATTGATAATGTCACCATCCTTAAGAATCTGCTTGGCATTAGGAATACCATGACACACCACCTCATTCACACTAGTACATATGGACTTAGGGTAGCCTTTGTAACCCAAGGGCGCACTTTTAGCCCCATGTGCTTGTGTCCACCTTTCTGCTTCATCGTTGATTTCCAGGGTGCTAACTCCTGGTTTCACCATCGGTTCTAAATGATGTAACAGTTCGGCTGCCAAGCGACCAGCCTTACGCATTTTCTCTAGTTCTCTTTGGGATAGAATGACAATAGTTTGATTTTTCATATAATTTTAATTATCATTATTCATCAACAACTACGGTTAGCCCCGTTTCGGCAGAACGCCTCGCAGCATCCGCAACCTTAAGAGTATACAAGCTTTCTTCTGCGGTAACATACAACGGAGTGCCATCAAAAAGATGGTCTAACACCATATTTGTATCTTTAGCAAATAATCCTCGACGACTACCAACCTCTATGGGTGTGGTTCCGTCTGCCTTGACTAAAACTCCAGTATTACCATCGAAAATTAGTCCTCCTTTTTCACCATGAACCTCAAACCTGCGTTCTGGTTGCCACATAGTTTCGCCTTTGGCATAGATCACTTGTGCTAGCAGTCCACTGCTAAAGCTCAACTGAGCCACACAGAAACAACTTTGATAATATTCTGTTTCCCTGGCCCAAAAACGATTGTGACAATTGACTGTGAGAACTTGACCAAATAAATCAGTCAACCGATGTATTCTGGAAAGCGCACCCATTAAGGGGAAACCGAAAAGTTCATGGCTGTAAGTCCATTTTCTGGGTGCGGGATGCTCTGGTTTAATTGTGTTGTAGCGCACATAAAACACTTGCCCTACTTGTTGTAAATTTTGCTTCAGGGCTTGATGCACACCACCCAAAAGTTCGATGTGTTCTACATGTAAGAGTTTATTTTGGGTTTTGGCTAGGGCAATAAGTTCCTTTGCTTCTGCGACATTCAAAGCTAAGGGATACTCAACAATTACGTGTTTTCCACTAGAGAGTGCTGATGCTGCGATCGCACCATGTTCTCGATTCACATTACAAATGATCACCAAGTCTAAATCATCTCTAGCCACTAGTTCTGCCCAAGAATTCATGAGTGTACACTGAAATTCTTCAGCAAAGGCTGCGGTTTTTGTGGGTGTATTTCCAGCAACAGCAACAAGGTGCGATCGTTGATCACACATTAATGCCTCTGCACGTAGCTTTGCCGCATATCCAGTACCAACCAAACCAATACGCACTTTTGTTTTATCCATTCTTACTATTTTTGGGGCAAAGCAAATTCATCAAGGCAGAAGGGGTTCCCCACAAATTCGCTCTCCGAATCGCGAATTTGTGGGGGCCCCGCAGAAGGCAGAAGGCAGAAGGCAGAAGGCAGAAGGCAGAAGGATTAAAATTAATACTTTATCTTTCACACTTCTATACTTCATCCTTTACCCTTCACACTTCATCCTTCATCCTTATTTTCTTAGCCAGCTTGGCTTATAGTCTAATCAGATATTAGTATCATGAGATTCTATCGGCAAATTAAACAATGTATTTATACATTCAAACTTTTTTCCCAAATTATAAATTTATCTAATAGTTTAACTATTCGGTGTTTTATTTTATAAGTAAAACTTATTATTATCAAGTAACTAAATTTCATTACTAATCGGCTTGAAATTCCGGTTACATCCTTTTCTTTTTCTCGTAGTATCAGAAGTGAAGCAAAATATAACAAACGACTAATCCTATAGGAGTAGCCGGACTGTTTGCTTCAAGATAACTTATACTGCCGCTTGCAAAAGAGAGGATTACTGCATGGCAACTTACAAAGTTACACTCATTAACGAAGCTGAAGGGCTAAATACAACTATTGACTGTGACGACGATACCTATATCTTAGACGCTGCTGAAGAAGCTGGTCTTGACTTGCCCTATTCTTGCCGTGCTGGTGCTTGTTCCACCTGCGCTGGTAAACTTGTATCTGGCCCTGCTCCAGACCAATCTGACCAGTCATTCTTGGATGACGATCAAATGGAAGCTGGGTATATTCTGACTTGTGTAGCTTATCCAACTGGAGACTGCACCATCGAAACCCACAAAGAAGAAGAACTCTACTAAAAATTAGGCGCCTCACACCCATATCTCTTGCAAGAGTGATCGATGTCCTAAAAATAGGGAAACAAAAAAGCAGCACAAACAGAAAACTTGTTTTCTTCTGTTGTGTCTGCCCTGAAAACCTAATTTGGCAAAAATTCAAGTTGTATTTTAGCAAGACGGCAGGTAATGCATTCGCGTGCGTTCCTGCCTTATTGACTTTTAGTGCAGCTAAAAAATCCATAGACAAAAAGCTTGCTGTACAAGCTTTTCACCTAGATTACAACTGCCTTCTTCTACTAGTTTAAACTACCTCTACTAGAATAGTGTTTTGCTGACAGCAGTTTTTATGGGAGGGCAAACAGCTAGCTGTTGCCCATATAACGCGGTTCATTTGAAAATCGCTGTAGTATGTAAAGAGTTTGAGTTTGTTAATTTAATGGTGTTGTTAAGGACTTGAATTTGAGTACCAGGATAGTAAAACTCAAGTATTTTTGCATTCGACCAGCCTAGTTTAGCTAAGTTTTGTGCGCCTGTTTGACTCAAACCAACTCCGTGACCGAGTCCACCGCCAACAAAAGCATATCCCCACAGCTCTGGTTGACCTTTATTAAGGGGTTGCAAGTAAAATAGTGTACTGACAGGGGCAGCAAAAGCACTACGGACTTCATCTTTATATAAGTAAAATGTACCAATATCAGTATCAACTGCGAGTTTGAGAATACGTCCGCTTCTACTGCGTTCCAATACTTTCATCCCCTTGATGGTTTTAAATTTGGCATAAGGACTGTTTTTGACTTTCAGAAATTTCTGTAAACCTTTAGTAATATCTTCTAGTTTGGTTTCTCTACGCCACCGGAAAAGATCCCATTCGCTTTCATTAAAGCCCTTTTTCAGGCTGATAAACCGCTGGAAATTATTTTCATCTGCAAGATTTTGTCCAGGTAAGTTCCAAATATTACTGGGAGAATCGATTATGGGTTGCAGATAAGGACGATCATCTCCATTCCAAACGTCGCTAAAAGCAGCCGTAACACCGCCAGTGGTGGAAGAATAAAGAGCGTCTACCAACTCATCATTGTAAGTTAGTACCATACCCTGTGTAGTAGCGATCGCCCGATCTGTAACGGCAGTGGCTCCCTTCAATCCATAATAAACTTGACAGTGAGTGTCAGCACACAATTGATACCCATCTGCTTCAAATCTATGTATATTTCGCAAAGCATAAGTACGAGCAATAATTGCTTGTGCTTCCAGTGAGGCTTTTGGAGCTTGCGTACCTATTTCATAGGGTAGTACTCCACGTAAGTATGTTTCTAAAGGTACTTCGTTTACTAAAGTATAAGTACCATAAGCGTTTGACTGTAACTGTAGACGTCCAGCATAAATTCTGGCATTTTGTGGTTTTTTGCCTTCGTTTACCTTAATTAAATTTTTATCGCTGTTAATTTCTACGTAGTTACGACTGTAACGCTTGCCATCTATTAGCCAACTCACCTGTGGCACTTGTTGCAAAACTCTTGTAGAAATAAATACTTTTTTCTTACCAGCAGCCTGCAAGCTTTCTAATAGTAAGCGACGTAGCAGAGGAGTGCTGTAAACATCCCGTTTTGCCCACACTTGCCAACGTTCTGGCTGAGTTATTTCTACTTCTATACCCTTGGCACGCCAATTTCTCGCGCTATCTTCGGCGGTTTCATAAGTGCGGTAGGTTCCCAGCACCACCCGTTCCTCAACTACTGGTTGTGCTAACCGCTGCATTGCCACTTCCAACTTCACTGGTTTGTTTGTAACCAGAGTTTGCTGCTGATTATTACCTTTTTGAAATTTTAGCCGCAAGCGATCGCCCTCTGTAGGTTCGAGTAGCAATTGCTCTTTCGGATCATCTCCAAATCGCTGTACAATCCCGATCCTCAGTTCTATGTCATTTGCCAATCCCTCAGGACGCGATGCAGCCGTCAAGCCCAATAAACAAAATGTTGTCAGTACAGTATACGAACAACGCCAAAGCGATATTTTCATATAAGTAGATCCGCAGCCAGTGTCATCTTAAATTTAGACGACGAATTTCTTTTGTAGTTTAGTAGCTTTATAAGGTTATTTAGCTATTAATATTCGCTACATTTTAAACTCTTTTAACAATTTCACTTGCAATATAAACTCATAACGACTATGATTTATATAGGTGACTGGGAGATAGTAATAATGGTAAGAGTCCAAGAAATACCTTTAAATCAGATTAGGCGACCCTTGCCGCGCCAGAACGATCCCAACAAAGTGCAAGTCTTAATGGAATCAATTCGTGAAATTGGGCAGCAAGAACCGATAGACGTTATAGAAGTAGATGGACAGTACTATGGCTTTTCTGGCTGCCATCGTTATGAAGCTTGTCAACGTCTAGGCAAAGAAACAATTTTAGCCCGAGTCCGCAAAGCACCTAAGAGTGTGCTAATGAAGCATTTAGCGTAATAGTCATTAGTCATTGGCATTAACAAATGACAAATGACAAACAACCATTAACTATATTTGGAGAAAACTATGCAATCTCTACCAGTAAACATTGGTATTGACGAAACCAACAGAGCAAAAATAGCTGAAGGGTTGTCTCGTTTACTAGCTGATACGTACACTCTGTATCTGAAAACCCATAATTTTCATTGGAACGTCACTGGGCCCATGTTCCAAACATTACACTTAATGTTTGAACAGCAGTATACAGAATTAGCTATGGCAGTTGATTTAATTGCCGAACGAATCAGGGCGCTTGGTTATCCAGCGCCAGGAACCTACAGCAAATTTGCTCAACTCAGTTCAATACCAGAAACTTCCGGAGTACCCAAAGCTACCGATATGATTCGCTTACTAGTAGAAGGACAAGAAGCTGTTGTACGGACTGCACGGTCTATTTTTCCTCTAGTAGAAGAAGTAAACGACGAACCCACAGCCGACTTGTTAACTCAGCGGATGCAAGTGCATGAAAAAACTGCTTGGATGTTGAGAAGTTTACTGGAAGAATAGTTAATAGTTAGTGGTTAGTGGTTAGTGGGTAGGGGTGTATTCTACGAGGAGCCTATGAGCGTGTCTACGCCCGTACAGTGGTTAGTTATTAGTTGATAGTCGTTAACTATATCGCCGTAAGTCCAAGATGCGGCAATCTTCTGTGAAGTTGGAAGCCCACACTGTACCGTCAGGTCAGTGTGGGTAGTTCACCAGATAACTACCAACTACTAACTACCAACTACTAACTACCAACTACTAACTACCAACTACTAACTACTAACTACCAACTAGTATGTGAAAATGCCCCAAACTGATTTCACCCAAAAGTTACAAGATTTAATGCAACGAGTGGGCATTTTGAGTTATAAGACACTCAGTCGTACTGCTGGTGTTTCCGAACGACAAATTTTGCGGTTGCGGCAGCTTGGAGTCGAGCAGATGCGCTTAGATGTGCTGCTCAAACTGTCGCAAGTACTCCAGATATCATTACAGGAATTAGTAGCAACTTTTTCTGGGCAAGAATTATTACCAAATAAAGCCGCCACACCACCTCAAGAATTATTGCAACAAATCACAGATTTAAAAACAGAGTATGATCGCTTGCAATTACAACTACAACAGCAGCGTTTGACTTTGCAGCAAGAGTTCCAGCAGTCAAGTTTACAACTGCTGGAATCTTTGTTATTGCAATTTCCCACAGCAGCTCACAAAGCGCGAGAAAATCCCCAGTTAAGTGCTGTCAACATTGTGCCGTTGGTACACAAACCCCTAGAAAGACTTTTGCAGCAGTGGGGAATAGAAGCGATCGCATCTGTAGGAGCAGAAATACCCTACGATCCCCTGTTGCATCAACTGATGGATGGGATTGCACAACCAGGAGATATTGTTAGGGTACGCTACATAGGTTATCGCCAAGGGGACAAGTTGCTTTATCGAGCCAAGGTAAGTCCCTTATGAGAAGTTATTAAGTATTAGTTATTTGTTTATTACAACGAAGAAAAAATATACACACTGTTAAGATGCCAAAAATTTCGGGAATACTAATAAAGGTGAATGAATTATATGTTATGTATACGATGCAGCAACTTAACCTATAGTTAATTAGAAAGGAATTCTAGTCTAATATTTTGAATATGGCAACAAATGGTATTAGCAATTATACTTGGAGATGTCATGCTAAATTTAGGAAATTATTTCAATAGTGGGAAATGATGAATAATTCAGTCAAAGTTATTCAAATAGACGGAATTCTGGATTCTACTAAATCACAAGAGTTTCGCGATAAAATTACCGCAGAGTTAGAAAGCGGTGTCAAGACTGTATTAGTTGATTTTAAAGAAGTAACATCTATGGATAGTTCTGGTCTTGGTGCTTTAGTGTTAGCATTTAAAGCTTTACGAGCAGCAAATACCAGACTTGTTATATGTTCTATTAATGAACAGGTCAGAATCGTATTTCAACTAACAGGTATTGATAAGGTTATTGAAATTTTTACAAATCAAGATGAATTTCATCAATCTATTAATAATCAAGAAAATTTAAATCAATTTTCTAATTAGTGTTTATGAGAATAAAATTACATCTTAAATCTATATATTTTTAATTTAATTGCTAATGAAAAGAAGATTAGTTTAATCAAAATTCATTTGTAGTATAGATAAATCATCATCGAAAACTTCTTGGGCATTCACAGCCATCAATTGGTTGACTATTTGGTTAAGTTGGCAATTATGAGGATTCTGTAACCCAACCAACATTTTGATAAAAGCATCCAAACCCCAAAGTGTGCCATCGGATTTGGTGATTTCGTAAACACCGTCACTAAAAATATAAAGAGTGCTATTTTCTTCAATAGTACAAAAACCGTCAATATATTTTACTTGTGGAAACATTCCGACTGGCATACCAGGGGTTCTCAAAAGTTTAACTTCAGCAGAATTCGTTGATTGAGGAGATAATAAAATTGCAGGTGGATGGCCAGCACTAGAATAAATCAATTGACGCTGCACACGGTTATAAACACCGTACCAAATTGTAAAGTATTTATCATTTTGATAATTCATCTGAAAAGTATCATTTAATGCCTTTAATACCTCACTAGGTTGGTAGTAATTAAGACCTTTAAGAGCGCGCGATCGCAGTAAATTAAGTACAGAAATTGAAGGTAGAGTTGCTCTCAGCCCATGTCCAGCAGTATCTAATAAGTAAATTGCCAGATAATCAGGGTCAAGCCAGTAATAATCCAAACAATCGCCACCTAGTTGCCGTGAGGGAATAAAGCAAAAATCAATACTAAACGGTTTGGTCATAGGAGGGGGTAACAGCGAACGTACATATTCGGCTGCTTCTGCCAATTCTGCCTCTAAAATCAGCTTTTGATTTTGCAAATCTCGACTTAACTGATGCAGACGCAATCCTGCTCTTACCCGTGCTTGCAATTCATTATGCTCAATCGGTTTGGTGATAAAATCATCAGCGCCAGCATCCAAACCTTTAACGCGATCGGCAACTGAATCGAGAGATGTTAAAAGAATGAAAAATGTAGTGGATAATTTTGGATCTGCTTTGATGCGTTGGCAAACTTCTAGTCCACTCATTCCTGGCATAATCCAATCACAAATAATCAGGGCTGGATGGCCAGTACATGCTTGTTTAATTCCTTCCTCACCGTTGCTAACAGTAACTACTTCATAACCCTGTCTTTCCAGCATTCTTTTCAGCAATATCCGTACTGCTGGATCATCGTCAATTACTAGAATTTGAAACATAGGCTCAAATAGAAGGCAGAAGGCAGGGGATGGAAACTCATCGGCCCTACGACCGACAGGGAGAAGCCAGTGCTAAGTAGGGGGTTCCAAGAGTTGTAGCACAAGCGCGTTGGGGATTAGGGGCGAGGGGACATTTAACACGACGAGAACTATCTTATTTCTTCTCACGCCCCACCCTACGAGAAGCAGAGTCAAACGCATCTACACACCCGTCATACTCCCCTCTCCAGCATGTATGGGGTGGTTTGTAATTAGCAAACTTCAAATAGCTAATTATAGCGGTGATGACAGGGGGTTAAGCCAAAAAAGTATGGTGCGTTTCAGCTGCTGTAGGTCACGATATACTTCTTGTTTGAACCATTGTCCGATCGCATCCAAGGGATTAAAATCTTTACCTGTTTGCCATTTCACATCTTGTCCCAAAGGCGTGAGGTGATTTCCTGGGAGTATTTGTGTTGTCACCATTTCTGGAAAGCGCTTTTGCAACAGTTCAGCCAGAGGTGCTGATTGGTCAATCGTATCATTGTTAAATTTAATTAATAAGTTACGACGGACACTATAGCGTTCCTGGATGAGTTGTTTGGTTTCTAAGGGTGAAGGGGTAAACTCAACAGCAAAGCTGGAATTATACTGAAATGTAGAGTTGAACTGTTCTATCAAAGGAATTGCATCTCGTGCAGCATAATTGTTAAAAGAAATGAGGATATTACCTGCACGTTCTACCGGGAAAAGACTACCAATCAGTAAATGCAACTTGCATCCCATGCTGTGTCCGATTCCATAAATAGGAAGGTATTTTTTGCCTAACATCCCTCTGTCTTCTAAGCGTAGTAAAGTACGTTCAAAATTGAGGAGGGTCTGTTGGGCGATCGCTGTATGATCTAGAGTATTTATAAAAGGTGTAGCTACGATCACAAAACCTTTTTCTGCTATATTTTCCAACAACAAACGGTATGTGATATGGGGTGCGGTGGCAACAAACGCACCACCGAGGAAATGAATTATACCTGTAGGCTTTCCAGGAATCAATACCCAGTTACCAGAGATTTCTTTCCATTCCATACTGATAGGCGATCCCTAGCTAATTCTAAATATAAGTTAGTTAATACTTTTTTATCTTAGATCGTTGAGAAGATCCCATACGCGCTTTACAAGTATCACAAGCAGTGGGATTAGAAGATCATGCTAATGAATGTCCTGCTGTTCTTTCTTGGGGACAACGCCAACGGGTGGCGTTAGCACAAGTGCGAACCAAGACCTGCACATTCTGCATGATTACGGTAAACTCTGGACTCAACTGCAAACAGACATTGCTTTATGCGATCGCACTCTTACCCAGATGCAACTAAGTAAGTAGG
>NZ_AJLK01000101.1 GCF_000317205.1 Fischerella muscicola PCC 7414
ATGAGAATTATTTAAAATACTAAAATTCGATTGAAAAACAGTATTTAATTAAATATTATACATATGAAGCTTAAAGAACTAACGAAATATGGGAATTCAGGTTGAAAATGTTTCCAAACTTTATGGAAATTTCCGTGCTGTTGATGATGTAAGTTTGGAAATTAAAACTGGGTCTTTAGTGGCGTTGTTAGGTCCTTCAGGTTCAGGAAAATCCACCTTACTACGGATTATTGCTGGGTTGGAGACACCAGATACTGGTCAAATTTGGTTGGTGGGTGATAATGCTACTCACCGCAGCGTACAGGATCGCAATATTGGCTTTGTATTTCAACATTACGCGCTGTTTAAACACCTGACGGTGCGAGAGAACATCGCTTTTGCAATGGAACTCCGCAAGCATAACAAAAACCGCGTTCGACAACGAGTCGAGGAACTTTTGGAGTTGGTACAGCTAAAGGGGTTTGGCGATCGCTATCCTTCTCAGCTTTCTGGTGGTCAACGACAACGGGTAGCATTAGCACGTGCCCTCGCTGTTCAGCCCCGTATCTTACTATTAGATGAACCTTTCGGAGCCTTAGATGCGAAAGTTCGCAAAGATTTGCGTGCATGGTTACGCAATCTGCATTCAGAAGTCCACGTCACAACTGTTTTTGTCACCCACGACCAAGAAGAGGCTATGGAAGTAGCAGATGAAATTGTGGTGATGAATCAGGGACGGGTAGAACAAGTCGGTAGTCCTGCGGAGATTTATGACAACCCAGCCACACCTTTTGTCATGAGTTTTATTGGCCCGGTGAACGTGCTAAGAGGTGATATTGGCATCTTACCTAGCAGAGATAGGGTTTCCCCCAGTGACCAAGTATTTCTGCGACCACATGATATAAACATAGAGATGGATGCAAGCGATAATTCAACGCCTGCGATCGTCGATCGCATTATTCATCTTGGTTGGGAGATTCGAGTGGAGTTAGTTCTACAGTCTGGCGAAAGAATCAATGCTTACCTTACCCGAGAACAATTCCGTCAACTTCCATTACACGAAGGTCAGCGCGTCTATATAAAACCGAAGCAAGCAAAAGTATTTCCTGCTGCCTATGCTTTGAGATAAGCAGCTAGCTGTGCTTAAAGGTTAGTTGTAGGGTGGGTTAGGCGCAAGCCTTAACCCATCTTCATCGGATTTTGGATTCTGGATTTTGGTTTTCGCAAAATCCAAAATGGTATTAGATGCTTGCTCAAAACCTAGTATTTAGTACTTAACCTTTTATAAGAATAGTAATAATTGCTACTCATAAACTATAGGCTCTCACTGGAGACACGACATTTGTGCTAATCGCTCCAGCTTAGCGCCACAGACTTTACAATTTAACAACGGTAAATTGATAGATTTATGTTATTTTACTAATAAATCAGGAAACTGTATCTCATTAGACAATTTTTCTAAAAATATCTCGTATAAATTGCAATAAGCCTATCGGTTAACCGTAGTATAATGGCTAGAAACTTGAAAAGTCAAAATTGTATGCTCTTGGATCTATCTGCCAAGGTGGAATATGCCTTGTTGGCTTTGTTAGAACTCGCAAACCACTATACTCAGAAAACTCCCCTAACTATGGGTGAAATCACCGCGAAGCAACCCATACCGGAGCGTTATCTAGAACAAATTCTTACCAGTCTGCGGCGTGCGGGTATAGTGCAGAGTCAACGTGGTTCTAGAGGTGGATTTCTCTTGATGCGTGAACCTTGGCGGATTACATTGTTAGAGGTTGTGGTCATGCTAGAAGGAGAGCAAAAAGAAAGAGAAAACCCACCAGAAAATACTTTGGAAAAAACCTTGATACAGGAAATTTGGCAACAAGCCGACCAAGCAACACAAGAGGCTTTGAAGCGTTACACTATTCAAGATCTGTGTGAACAAAGAGAGCAACGCTTACAGCAAAATCAGATGTATTACATTTAGCTAGACAAGAATATTTCTATGCGAGTCGCGAAGAATATCACAGAGTTAGTTGGACGTACACCATTAGTAGAGTTGAACAGAATTCCTCAAACAGAAGGTGCTGTTGCCCAGATTTTGGTGAAACTAGAAAGCATGAATCCATCTGCTTCTGTCAAAGACAGAATTGGCGTGAGTATGGTTCAAGCAGCAGAAGATGCGGGTTTGATTCATCCAGGAAAGACTGTTTTGGTAGAGCCGACTTCTGGAAATACGGGTATTGCCTTGGCAATGGTTGCTGCTGCTAAAGGCTACCACTTGATTCTGACCATGCCAGACACTATGAGTACAGAAAGACAAGCAATGCTCAGAGCTTATGGCGCTCAGTTGGAATTAACTCCAGGTATAGAAGGGATGCGTGGAGCGATCGCTCGTGCTGAGCAAATCGTGGCAGAAATGCCCCATGCCTATATGTTGCAGCAGTTTCGTAACCCAGCAAACCCAAAAGTACATAGGGAAACAACTGCTGTTGAAATTTGGGAAGATACCGACGGACAGGTAGATATCCTTGTGGCGGGAGTAGGGACTGGAGGAAGTGTGACTGGTGTGGCGGAGGTGATTAAAGCGCGCAAACCAAGCTTCCAAGCGATTGCTGTAGAACCAAGCACTAGTCCAGTGCTTTCAGGAGGCAAATCAGGAGCGCACAAAATTCAGGGGATTGGTGCGGGATTTGTACCAGCGATTTATCGATCAGAACTTGTGGATGAGGTGATTGCAGTCAGTGACGAAGATGCGATCGCTTATAGTCGTAGATTAGCAAAAGAAGAAGGATTATTATCGGGTATCTCCACAGGCGCTGCCTTATATGCTGCCATTCAGCTAGCAAAACGTCCAGAAAATAAAGGTAAGTTGATTGTCATGCTGCAACCCAGCTTTGGTGAACGTTATCTGAGTACTGTGCTGTTTAAGGATTTAGAAGAATTGGAAGTACCTGCATTTAATTAGTCATCAAGAAGATAGGAATAGGGAATAGGTGGGAATTATGAAAATGCTGAATGCTGAAAATTTCATAATTCATAATTCATCATTTTTACACTCCCTTACTCCAGCACAAAAGTTTGCAAATAATCTAGGGGAACCGTGAAGACATAATAGATAACTCCCGCACCAAGAAGAATGACTGCTAGACTCGAAAGAATGATCCAACGATCCGGTGGTTGATAGGTATCCTCGTCAATATCCCGACGAACTGCAAAATAGTGCTGGGTTGACAGCAGTACAGTTAATACACCTACCAAAGCGAATGCTAAACCCAACTTCCAACCACTACCAGGGGGTTGTGGTGCTAATGGTGGACGAAGTATACGTAGACGCACAATCAAAACACCAAAACCCATGAGTGCAATACCACTCCGCATCCATGCCAGATACGTACGTTCATTCGCCAAATGATCCCGCACTCTGTCTGATCTGTACTTTTGTGGTTTTTCTGACTTTTGTGTTTCTATCTTTTCTGTCTCAAACTTCATAGGATTTGCATCTATAAAATCTTTAATTAATATCTTTTCAGAAATTATACAAAATCTATTTCTATAATTCTTAAATATGCATTTTTATAGAAATTAAATTTATCAATAATTCTTGATATTATAATATATATTCGATTTGTAAAAAAGCTTTTCAGAAATTAATTTATTGATTGTTATATTTTTTAGTTAGCGCTTTCAATAGACTTATTGAGATTTCTTGCAAAAATTAGGATCTAGTTAATTACGAACACAGATGAACACAGATAAACACCGATTTTTCCTTAACTAGAATCGCTATACCACTATCAAACCAACGCAAAATCCATCTGTGTCCATCTATTATCAGCACTGATTACTTAATCATTAATCTTGGCAGTGGTAATTCCGGCATCAAGCGCAGCTTGTAAATTATCAGGAATAAACCAGTTAGCTTCGCCAGATTTGAAAATTTTTGCAGGCGGAAGATTGAATTCAATTTCGCCAGTTTGGCGATTGGTTGTAGCCACTAACCGAGTTCCATGCACAATCTTAAATGCCTGAGCAGGTATGCCTTCTTGATCTTCTGTCGCGGGTTGACCAGGAAGATAAACGCCTTGACAATCCCATTCGTCATCAGTTTCTGTACCACTGGGTAACAGATACAATTCATTGTCGTAGGTAGAACGAGATTTCTTCGGTTTTTGACCATAGACTAACAGTGTCTTTCCTGTTTCATTGCGACAAATTCCACAAGATTCTTCACTATTTTCAATAATATATTTCTGGTATTGCAAATTAGAAATATTTTGCTGAAGCTCTGGTGTAGCACCTTGGTTTTGTTTATCCTGTAATGCAGATTCTAATGTTTTTGTGACTTCAATATAATCCGGATCGGATGTATACTTTTTGCTTGCCCAGGATGGTTGAGCAATCACGGCAAAATTCATTACTACTAATAAGCAAATAAGAGCGAGTTTGACAAAGTTGATTTTAAACAGCTTCATATGTTTCTCCTTATAAAGTTTACAGGTCTGTTTGACTGGTTGCTTACCTAACATTAATCTAATGTGAGATGTAAACATTTTTTCCTCTATCTATTGATGCAGTTTCTAGCCAAGGTCAATTTATTTTTGCTCAGTTCTAGATAATACTTTGGGTTCGGGTGAATCTAAAGAAAATCCGTACATTTCTCGCCACGTATTCCTACTTGTAATTAACAGGTGCGAACCAAGAATTACACAGCTGATAATAGCTAAGATTGGCGTTTCTAGCGTATGGCTTTCCATCAAAATGGAAACACCCAATCCTATCAAGATAAAGGGAACCAAAGAATTACCGTAGCGAGTGATTACAGAAGCGATCGCACTTACCTTGGTTAAGTGGTAGGCGGTATAACACCACACACCTACCATCGAGAAGAACACTCCTAAAATGATCAGCAAGCTATCCCAAGTCGTAGTCGCAAACAATGGCATATAAATTCCGATATTGTCGCCACCGTTAGCAATTGTTACTGCTGCAACTCCATAGCTTTGGGGAGAAAGCAAACTGCATAACCAAGATTGAGGAGAATCTGAAGTTTGGTTATCAGTCTCTGTATCTTCAGTATCTTGATGCAGTAGGCGACTCATACCAATGATGATTGGAACTACACCAAGTAAACCAATCCAGGATTGGGGTAGGATAAGTTTGCCAAAAAAGCCGGGTAAACTTGCAACCACTAACGCACTAAAACCAAGATACTGACCAATAACTATGTGGCGACGCCGCAAGCACACACTTACTTGAGAGAAAAACAGTGATAGGATGACAATATCATCAAAATTAGTTGCAGCAAAAGCAGTTATTCCAGTGGGAATAGCAGTTAGCAATCCGCTCATTTATATGTCTCCATTATGGTGATGCTGGTGTAATAGTGATTTCTTCTCTGTTTTGCGCCTCCGCGTGACGTGTACTTTTATCAACCCGGGAAAACCACCCACGCAAATGTCTTCCTCTGCCTGAGGCTGAAAATTTCTGATTTTGAATGTTTTAGTTGTGTTTATTTTCTAGGGAAGAAGCAATCATTAGTTTTACTTTATGGCTCCCCACTTTTGAAAGCAAACAGTCTTTTTTGTCAAATTCATAGATGGAATTTATTAAAATGCAGATATAGCAATTTTGACTCAGCAAAGTACAAAACCTCACCCCGTTCTATCGGACACCCCTCTCCGAACCCACGGAGAGGGGAAAGGGGTGAGGTGTATTCCACCCAAATGCAAACCGCTATATATCCACATAATTCAAAGACAGTTCAATAATCTACAGTTTTTCGCCTTTTTTACCGTATAATAACCCTATCCTAGTCAAAACACTCACCAATTTGTAAGTAGCCAAAATGACGCTGGAGCAGTTGCGAATTTTTTTAGCTGTGGCGGAAATGCTGCATTTTACCCGTGCTGCGGAAGCGCTTTACATCACCCAGCCAGCAGTGAGTGCTGCAATTCAAAGTTTGGAAACAAAATACGGAGTAAAGTTATTTCATCGCATTGGACGCCATATCGAAATCACAGATGCTGGTAAGTTATTGCAGGGTGAAGCACAGAAAATTCTCGATCAAGTAAATTTAACTGAACGCGGTTTGAAGGAATTAAACAATTTGCAACGGGGAGAGTTGAAGTTAGGCGCGAGTCTCACTATTGGTAACTACTGGCTACCCGAAAAAATTAGCGACTTTAAACAGTAGTATCCTGGTATTTTTATTAATTGCACACTGGGGAATGCAGAAGAAATTTGCGAGGGAACTGCTGTAGGAATGTATGATCTAGGTTTTGTGACAGGGGATATCAAACCTACGTTGCAGAATTCGTTGGAGAAAGAAGTTGTGGGGAGCGATCGCCTACAAATTGTCGTCGGTAAATCTCACCCTTGGTTCCAGCGAACTGAAATTTATCTGGAAGAATTGCTCACCACTAGTTGGGTAATGCGTGAATCTGGTTCCGGCGCACAGCGGATGTTTGAGGGAGCTTTGCAAAGTTGGGGAATTGAACCTAGTAACCTAGATGTTGTTCTTTATCTAAACACCAGCGAAATGGTGAAAGTAGTAGTAGAAAGGGGTGTCGGCGCAGCTGCAATTCCCGAATCTATGGTTACAAAAGAAGTGCTGCTGGGGACATTACACGCTGTGCAGATCATAGATCCACAAAAATCACCTAGTAAAAAGTTGGAAATTGTTCAACCTGTTTGGAAACTGAAACACCGTCAACGTTTTCAAACACAGGTAATGATGGCTTTTGAAAAGCTTGTGAAGCAGCAAATTGCACAGGTTTCTCAAATTGCTTGATGAGATGAGTGAGATTCAACTATCCTTTTTCAGCAGAATCACTAAGCAAATACAACTACCCACCAACTTTATAAAACTCAAAGTCTCTGTTTTGAGAACAATAAACCCACCTAATCCTATTAATACAAAAGGCAAGATAAAGTTGCCATATTGACTTAATAAATTCGCTATACTAGTTTGAGAAGTTAATTTGTAAGCTAAATAGCACCAAACTGCTATCAGGACAAAAAAAACTCCAATAATTATCAAAAAGTTTCCGAAATTACCACTTGCAAACAACGGCACATAAACACTAATATTATCACTGCCATTAGCGATAGTGATAGCGGCAACACTGTAAGTTTTGGCATTGATAACACTAGCAATAGTTGAGTCTTGATCTTCGGCTGTTGTGACTGCAATTTCATCGGATAAATCTTCTTCGGGATTGATCAAACTATTGATCCCCATAGCAATTGGTATTAATCCTAATAAGCCAATCCAATTTGTTGGTATAACTAAACCACCAAACAAACCAGGAAGGCTAGCAATCACTAACGCTGTAAAACCGAGATATTGACCAGCGACAATGTGGCGACACCGAAAGCTAGAATCTAGCTGAGAAAAAAGCAATAATAAAATGACGATATCATCAATATTAGTAGCAACGAAGGCTGAGAACCCAATTAAGAGTGTAGTCATTAACTCACTCATGTCGGTATATCCTGATTTGTTTGCTAAAAATGTCTGACTGGATAATCATAAATCCTGACAACCCCACATGAGTCCAATTATCGCAACAATCACTGAGGCAATCATTGCCTTCGCCGCCACCAATATTGATGACATTATTATACTACTGCTATTTTTTTCCCAGCTTGATACTCATTTTCGCCGTCGACATATTTTCATCGGTCAGTATCTTGGTTTTACCGCGATCATTCTTGCCAGCTTACCAGGGTTCTTTGGTGGTTTAGTAGTATCAAGAGTCTGGATAGGATTACTGGGAATATTGCCAATAGCAATTGGAATTAAGCAATTACTGAATAAAGAAACAGAAAATACAGAAATTCAGACTGTTAATACTAAATTAGAGACATCTACTACCAGTAAACCTATCCTAAATTTGATTTTGAGTATTCTTAGTCCTCAAACTTATAAAGTTGCAGCAGTCACTTTTGCCAATGGAGGGGATAATATCGGCATCTATATTCCCTTATTTGCTGGTAATAATTTTGCCAGTTTAATAGTAATTCTCATAGTATTTTTTATTATGGTAGGGGTATGGTGCGCTGTTGCTTACCTATTAAGTCGTCAAGCCAAAATTGCCTATATTTTAAGTCGCTATGGTAAAAAGGCTGTACCTTTTGTGTTGATTGCCTTGGGTTTGTACATTATGTATGAGAGAGGTACATTTACTTTATTACGGCACAAATAAATACTTAATAAACTAACTTCAAACTGACCATCATTAATATAGAGTAAATAATAAATCGCAATGGTTTTTGCGGTGCGATTTGACAGATTTTAGCACCCAGTAATACCCCTGGTACTGAGCCTAGCCATATTGGTAATACCAAACTCCAATCAACAGTTCCTAAGGTGAAGTGTCCAAGCGCGGTAAATAATAATAGAATTGCTGCTTGGGAAATATCTGTACCGACTAATTTCCGTGCATCTAGGCGGAAAAATGCAATCAGCACTAAGGCAAACATTGAACCAGAAGCAACGCTAGTCAGACCGACTATACAGCCTAAAAATGCTCCTATACTTATCGTCTGCAAGCGCCCTAGTTTGGTTTTTAAGTCAAATTTGGGCAGTTCCGGTAATTGTAATTTTGGGAAGAAGGTCAACAAAAGCATTTGCAGCAACGCCAAAACTGTGACCAACAGAATCGCCACACCCAGCAAGTGAAGCATGATATTGTTCAGGTTATGCTCTCCAGCCTTTCTAATTAGGTGCAATATTCCTACCCCACACAATGAACCAGGAACGCTCCCCAAAGCTAACCATTTCACTACTTCTACATCTAGGGTTTGTTGCTGCCAATGCTTAATGCTACCAACTACTTTCATGAGAGTAGCGGCAACAACATCAGAACTGACTGCTACCGCAGGCGGAACTTGAAAAACAAAAATCAATATCGGGGTGATGAGGGAAGCGCCACCAATTCCTGTCAAACCAACAACAATACCAACTAAAAAGCTGAAAAAGGGCAATAATACAAAATCCATACTCCTGTCCTTTACCGGGGTTTTGCGAATGCGGCTTAGCTTAGCTGAAACTAAAGGATTGGTCGTAACGCTGTTGTGCAGACCGTCTTGTGCAACTTAAACTTTGGGCTGACTGCTTTGATAACATCTAAAAATACTAAAACTTGATTGGCTTACCGTATTTTAAGCTAAAAAAACTCCTAAAGTCTAGAGGTCGTATGGACTGATACAAAATTTTTGTATAAATCTACGCTTGCTATTAAAAACCGATTCTTTCTAGAACCTGGGTTTGAGGATATATCTACATTTCGAGAGTATACGATATAGCTTTGTTGTTGTATTTTAAGAACAAAATCTACATTAGTCCTAGCAGAATACTGTATTTGATATGGCAGAGTTAGAAAAAGTCAACGATGAAAATCAACTCACAGCAACATCGCCGCAAAAGTCAAAGTCGCCTGTAGGGTTTGTGCAAAAACTATTGATTACCCACTGGCCTTCTCTGTTGGTACTACTGGTGGGTGTATATTTACCACTACAAATTTTTGGACTGCTGGCGTTGGAGGTGCAGCAAAATGTCGGTGGTTTTCCTTGGGATTTGCCAATTCTGGTAACGATTCACTCTCTAGCGCAGCCAAAGTTGGATGCATTTGCGGTGATGTTTACAAAACTGGGTTCGTTTAGGACTGTATTACCCATCCTAAGTATGATCGCACTCATTCTAATACTGCAACGTCGATGGCGATCGCTCACTTATTTAGTCATCACCGCTGCTGGTAGTGCCATTATCAACCGCACAGCCAAGGAATTTTGGCACAGAGTCCGTCCGCATCTGTGGGACTCGGTTACACCAGAGTTTACTTATTCATTCCCCAGTGGTCATGCTATGACTAGTATGACATTGATTGCCATTTTGGTAGTTTTGACCTGGGGTAGTATTTGGTGTTGGTTAGTAGTAACTTTAGGCAGCTTGTACGTAGTAGCGATTGGCTGGACACGGCTGTATTTGGGAGTTCATTTTCCCAGTGATATTATTGCAGGTTGGATGGTTGCGATCGCCTGGGCAATTGGCGTGAGTTTGATTATTAGACCTTATTCATACTCGACGAGTATTGACAGCGAAAAGCCAGTGAGTGAAACGAAATTGCTGACTGAAGAACGGTAGTTGGTGGGTGAAGAATAAACAACACAGTAGGGGCGCAGCATACTACGCCCCTACATAGCCACAGACTACTAGGCACTTTTAATTACTGAGTCGTGATTCCTGACGTTCTGATTGCATCTTCCAAATCAGCGAAGCGCAAGTTTGCTCCCTCTATCTTCGCAGATGTGAGATTAGTCTTCTCTAAGTCTGCCTTTTGTAGGTTTGCCCCTACTAAGTTTGTTCCTAACAAGTTTGCTTTCTCTAGGTCTGCATTAAATAGGTTTGCTTTCTCTAGATTTGCTCCCGCTATGTTTGCCTTAGCTAAATCTGCTCCCTGTAAGTTTGCCCCTAGCAAGTTTGTTTCCTGTAAGTTTGCCCTTTGTAAGTCTGCATTTTGTAAGTTAGCACCCTCCAAGTTTGCCGCTTGCAGGTTTGCGTCCTTGAGAACTGCCCCACTCAGGTTACATCCGACACATTCTTTGGTTTCTAATAAGCGTCTAACGTTTGCTGTGACAGACTCTACAGGTGATGCTGTGGGAGATATGATTGGGGTAGATGTGGATTCGCTAGGTAGGGATGGTGTTTGTGATTGAGCTAGGGCGTTGGGTTGATCAATTAGAGAAAATCCCACTACAAATACTAGAAATACAGCAGATAAAATCCAGGAAGTTAATTTTTTTGAATTTGGTTTATTCATCAGTTCCTCCTTAAATCACTATATTGTGGTTAAAGGTTTTATAGATTTTGAGAAAGGTAGCAAGTTTTCAATCAAAGCACAAAGCCCAACATCTAATGAAAAAGCATCGCCACACTAGGTAAAAGTCGGTAAGATTCACTCTTCATCAGAATAGAAATTCCCAACCAGATTAAGACAAACGGAAAGACTTTCCGACCATAGCGAGCAAGAACCGGAGCCATCAAAGGATTACTAGTCATGTTGTAAGAGAGGAAGCACCACAACCCAACAGTCAAATAGCAAACACACAAAATTACGCCCAAGCTGGAAAGATTACTACTAGCAAACAACGGCACGTAGATACCAATGTTGTTTCCTCCATTGGCAATGGTGACAGCAGAAACGCGGTAGGTTTGAGGATCGCGTAGAGTTGCCAAGAGTGATTTTTTATGGTGTCTATGTTTAGTAGAAGCGGTGAAGTCAATTGACACATCTTGCACAGTCTCTTCCTCGTTTTCTCTATTCAGTAGGTGACTGATACCAATCATGACTGGAAGGAAACCTAGTAATCCAATCCAGGTGGCTGGAATGACTAAACCACCCAAGAAACCAGGAAGGCTAGCAAGTACTAGCACAGAAAATCCAACAAATTCACCCACAATAATATGCTTGGGACGAAAGGTGCGATTAACTTTGCTAAAGAAAGCCGTCAAGTATATGTTGTCATCAAAGGTAGTTGCAAAAGCGACAGAAATTCCAATAATTAATGTACTAATTAGCCAACTCATTTTCGTTGCTCACAATGAATCAATGCTGTTTTTCCTAGTCCTTCTTTGCTTGAGAAGGCGAGAATAGTTCTGACCTTTTGCCTAACATCAGCCAACAGATATTACTGATAAGTCATATCAGTAAAGACGAAGAGAACGAGATAGTTACCGTAGCGTTTGAGGGTATCGGCAATGAAGCATGTACGCTCTACTTGAGTCCATATTCACTAGTCATAGTCAATTTTCCAATGTTTAAATTTTTTGGAGGCGATCGCTACCCATCTAATTGGTAATTTTTTATATGCTTTCACGTTAAATTGCAACCTAAACATCACAAACACTACTTGAAAATAGGGTATCATTTGTTACTATATTATTGAAGGGAAAAAGTTTGATATTTCGTATTAAATTAATAGTGAGAAATCTGAGCAAAACGATACAGTTAGTGGCCATTAGAGATTATTAATAAAACCTAAAAAATACTTGCAATCAACTTATTGATTATGGAAAATACTTGAAATAGTATTTACTTTTTAGTGAAAAATAAAATAAGCTATTTGCACGTTTAGAAATAGATAGATGAAGTGATATCTGTATAGATTTATTTGTTCTAGAAAAAAAATCTGATAAATTCACACTCAACTTGGCGATATGGAAAATATCTAGTTTCAACCATCATTGCCACAATCACACCATTTACTACCCTGCGTTTCCGTAAGGGTAGGGCGTCTACAACCGAAAGAACCTCTGAGGGCACACTGGCTCTATAATCCACAATCTAACATCCTATGACCGGATTCATCACCGCAATTTCTACAGGAATGGCGGCCTTTAGTGCCACAAATATAGACGATATCGTTATCCTGACGCTGTTTTTCTCGCAAGTAAACACAACGTTTCGCCATTGGCACATTATTGCGGGTCAATATTTGGGTTTTGCAATTTTGGTGATTGCAAGTTTGCCTGGTTTTTTTGGTGGCTTATTTCTACCACAGCCTTGGATTGGACTGTTTGGTGTATTGCCCATTGCCATAGGCATTAAGTGCTTCTTTGATCGGGAAGACAAGGAGTTAGATGCTACGGAAACACAAAAGCCACAGTCTCAAACATCCCTGTTTGCGAAGTTTATTAATCTGCAAACCTACAGTGTGGCTGCGATCACCGTTGCTAATGGTACAGATAACATCAGTATTTATGTGCCTTTGTTTGCTAGTAGTACCTGGGAGAGTCTGTTAGCAATTCTGGGTGTATTTTTCACACTCGTGGGTGTACTGTGCTATACAGCATATAAACTAACGCATCAACAAGCGATGGCAGAACTTCTAACTCGTTATGGCAACAACTTCATGCCTTTTGTCTTAATAGGATTAGGAGCTTTTATTATCGTCAAAAGTGGTAGTCTCACTCTACTCAATCTATATTGATGGTGAATTTGCTATCTCTGTGTCATTGCTGCACAGTGCGATCAGTGGATAGGTGGTGCTATGGGGAGATGGGAGAGTGTGGGGAGTGTGAGGAGTGTGAGGAGTGTGAGGAGTGCGGAGGTGGGGAGATGGGGAGATGGGGAGATGGGGAACTCACCGGCCCCCACTCCCTGTCGGTCGTGGGGATTAGGGGCAGTGGGGAGATGGGGAGAAAAAACAACCAACAACCAACAACCAACAACCAACAACCAACAACCAACAACTAACAACCAACAACTAACAACCAACAACTAACAACCAACAACTAACAACCAACAACTAACAACCAACAACCAACAACTAACTACTAACCAATGACAAATGACCAATGACTAAAGAGGTATGAAATTTGAACATCCTGGAATTTTCTTTGTTAGTTTGGCTGGGATCTTTCAGCGCTGGCTTTGTCGGCGCACTGACAGGGTTAGGGGGAGGAGTCGTCATTGTCCCTTTGTTAACTTCTGTATTCGGTGTTGATATTCGCTATGCTGTAGGTGCTTCACTTGTTTCTGTCATCGCTACAAGTGCTGGTGCAGCCTCAACTTATATTAAAAAAGGCTTTGCCAATCTACGCTTGGGAATGTTTTTAGAAGTGGCAACAACTATTGGCGCGATCGCTGGTGCTTTAATTGCGACGTTCGTTTCTGTCAAAGCACTAACTATCGTCCTGGCAATTGTCCTACTTTACTCTGCCTATCTTTCAGGGCAACCCAAGCTAGAAAATCCCGAAAACGACATAAGCGATCCCCTCGCTGATTATCTCCAACTCAACGGCACTTATCCCACAGCTGAAGGTGTGATGTCTTATCAAGTTCATGCTGTGCCAGCTGGATTTATTGTGATGTTATTTGCTGGTGTGATTTCTGGATTACTGGGAATTGGTTCGGGAGCATTTAAAGTCCTGGCAATGGATCAAATTATGCGTATTCCCTTCAAAGTTTCGACTACCACAAGCAATTTTATGATTGGTGTTACCGCCGCCGCATCAGCAGGAGTTTATCTTGCCCGTGGTTACATTGATCCAGGGTTATCTATGCCAGTGATGTTGGGAATATTGCCTGGTGCATTTTTAGGGGCAAGAGTTCTAGTAGGTGCGAAAACGCAGATATTAAGAATTGTCTTCAGCTTGGTGTTGGTGTCAATGGCTGTGAAGATGGTTTATCAAAATCTCGCTGGAGGAATGTAAACAATTCAAACTTCAAAATTCCAAAAAAGCAGTGTTGGCAAGCAACTTGGCAGACTGCACGCTTTCAATTGCAATTGGGGACACTAAAGTATGTTTAAATTAAATTCTAACCAGTGGTCAACCTTCACACATTCAGAGAGTCGAGTTGTTACTTTACCATTGCAGCCACAAAAAGCCAACTCTGATATAGATGCATTAGCCAAGCCAAGTCTGGAAACAACAGACACAAAGGTTAACACTGAAAATCAACAAACGCAGATATTACAGAATCCTCAGCTACTCGAGATTTTACTGAGTCATCTGCTGAAATATGGTGTTTTGCTTGCCAGTAGCGTGGTGCTGTTTGGTGGCATACTCTATTTGTTACATCACGGGGCTGAACCCGCACAATATCAATTTTTTCATGGAGAACCATCCGAATTTCGTTCTCCTACAGGTGTTGCGGTTGCTGTTTTGTCTGGTAGTCGGCGTGGCATAATTCAGCTGGGACTTTTACTGCTGATAGCGACACCGATTTTGCGGGTGGTGGTTTCTCTGTTAGTTTTTGTCAAACAACGCAACTGGATTTACGTGACAATTACTACGTTAGTATTGACTGCTTTAATTTACAGCCTTGTCGGAGCTTACTATTAGCTTATATTTGCGCGATCGCTTAGCTAAATAAATTGTATATGTTAATACACAAACACTAAACAAAACATCTGAAAATTGCAAAATTCTTGCCTTTGCTAGACTCAAAGTTTAGTTTGACTATAGACTTTTTTTATTTTTCAGCATAAAATACTGTAAACTGATAAAGTTACTGTATTTTATGCTAAATCTTGAGAAAGCCGACGAAGAACAGTTACCACAAGTAGCCACAATTAACCTGCCTAAAACTGTTTTGCAAAAAATCAGAGGTGGATTTTTTTTAGTCGTTGGATATTTACTTTCACCATTGTGTTGGTGGAACGATCTAGTATTCAACTTACCAATTGCTTATTTTTTCGGATATATTTGTAGTCTTTTCGTCCCTAAATTATTTATGCCTTGCGCCATTATCGGCTATTGGCTATCTAATATTATTGGTATTATCTTGATGCAAGCAGGTGCGATCGATGTTTTCCAAAAACAACCCGAAGAACGTAACCTGAAAAAAGAATTATTGACAGGTTTAGTTTCTTCAACTGTATATACCTTGCTAATCCTATTATTAATTCAATTTAAAATTCTTGATACACCCAATCTTTTCTCGAATAGTTAGCAAATTTCAGATACAGAACCCCATATATTAAATTAAGTCGGGGTTCTTGTTTTATTTTTCAGATAATTTCAAGAGTTCGCTGATATTAAAAAATTTTGGAGTATCCTTACTTACAATCAAAGGTAATTTACCATTCCATTTTTCTATTACTTGTCTTTCTAAAATTTCCGGAGTCAAATTCGTATGTAATAATCTATTGACTTCAGCTTCTCCTTTAGCTAAATTCACTTGAGCCTCTGCTTGTTTGACTGCTTTGAGTGCCAGAAATTCTGCTCGTTTTGCTTCCTGTTCTGCAATTTGTTTTGCCTCTACTGCTTCACTAAATTTGTCTGAAAAATTGACATGAACTAGTGAAATGTCATCAACTGCAATATAATAATCATCCAATCTTTTTGTCAGCGCTTCATCTACCCCTAATTTGACTTCTCCTCGCTTAGTTACGACTTCTTCTGCTGTGTACTTAGCTATAACAGCTTTTAAAACTTCTTCTACGGCTGGATTAATAATTTTATCAACAACTTCTTTTTCAGCACCAATTTTTTGAAAAATTAAATTTACCTCTTCTGGTAAAATGTGCCAGTTAAGTGCTACCTCTGTAAAAACATCCTGCAAATCTTTAGAATAAGCTTCCGCAGTTATTTGCTGTTTTTGGACTCTGACACTGATTTTTTTGACTGTATTGAAGATTGGTATAATGACATGAATACCTTCACCTAATACTATTTCTTGTACTTTGCCAAATTCCATTAATACACCGCGTTCTCCTGCATTGATAATTACAAAAGGTGTCAAAAGAATTGTGATTAAAAATAACATCGCAGTGAATTTACCAGCACCACTCATTAGTTTTATCTTTTTCATAATTAGTTTAAAAATTTCTATAATATTACGATAAACACATTGGGTTACCGTATATTATAATATTATTAGGATCACACAACTAAGAAAAAATACTATCGCTGCTACGAGCTAGTATTACAGTTGATTCAACTAGATGAATTAATTGCTATAGCTAACGTGCTTTGGTTAGGACATGTTGTAGAAACAGATATTCAAGATTCAGCTAGTGTCAGTATTTGAGAATTTAACAATAAGTTACATCAAGACGATCGCATAAACTTAAGTCTGATGTCCGTAGCCACAAAAAGTTAACTAATTACCAAAACTTATGACAGGCAAATTAGCAGGCAAAGTTGCAATTATCACCGGAGCTTCCGCCGGGATTGGTGAAGCCACAGCGATCACTCTCGCAGCAGAAGGTGCAAAAGTAGTACTTGCGGCTCGACGTAGCGATCACTTAGATGCACTAGCGCAACGCATTAGCAACACAGGTGGTACAGCAATTTTTTAGCAGCAGATAAAGCCCAGTAGGGATTGCGTAGAAACTCTCTTCCGAGCAAAACAATATCAGCTTGACCCGTGCGGATAATATGATCAGCTTGTTCTGGAGTTGTAATTAAACCCACAGCCACAGTGAGAATATTTACCTCTCTACGAATCCTAGAGGTAAAATCAGTTTGATAACCAGGGCCATAGGGAATTTTAGCATTGGGTACAGTTCCGCCACTGGAAGTATCAATTAAATCTACACCCAACGACTTGAGTTTATCTGCTGGGGCAATACTCTGCTCGATATCCCAACCGTTTTCTACCCAATCGGTTGCGGCAATTCGTACCCACAGAGGATAACCGGATGGTAAGATTTCTCGGACTCCCTGAACCACTTCTGTTAGTAAACGAGTGCGATCGCATTTACTTTAGTAGACTCATCCAAGTTAATCAATCATCTTGAGATGACTTTTGTTATTAGCTTAGAACTTTAGTTCTAGGTGCAAGATATGTATTTTGATAAATAACCCATTGAGATTCGTATGCATAGCACAGCAATGAGCCAGTGAAGACCGTGACGGCATGGTCGCAAGCGGCATGGAAAGAGGCTGGTGGCAGTCCGTTGAAGCTCTCGGCAAGCTTTTAGAACCAGACAATTAATTACAACTCGCTCTCCCGAAACACTGATCATGTTGACTTCAGGCTATCTCAGACGCTTTCAAGGTTTCAGCGATCGTCAGGCTGCGATCGCAGTTCTTCAAGTTTCATCTACCGTAATTAGGAAGAGCAAGCTTTTACTTTAATGCTTTAGCCACTCTTAATCCGCCTGTTTCAACAACAGCATAATTTCATCGCACCAAGCGAGCCAACCAGTTTCATAATGAATTCCACGCAGCAACGTCATGTACTGAAACTTCAGGGTTTTTGTTAATGTTTGTGGATTCTTGAAGTACTGACGCTTAATTTCTTCATAGATCGCCAGCTTCTGCTGGTGCTGCTGACGATGGTCTTGTAGCTTTGACAAAATTTTTTGACGAGGTACCAGATGACCAGCATAAAGTTTCACAAGCAACTCATCCTTGATTGTTGCCATCTCTTCCGGCTCAGCAATCCATTGAGATAACTGCTGTTTACCCAGTGCTGTCACAGTATAGATACGTTTGTCAGGTCGATTTTCCTGCTGCACAGACTCGGCTTGCAGCCACTCCTTTTCTTCTAGACGATTCAGTTCTCGGTAAATCTGTTGGAAGCTGGCATTCCAGAAAAACCCAACTGAGCCTTCAACAGAGGCATTAAACCGCTTGGCAAGGTCATAGCCGCTGCTAGGGGCACTAATCAGGGCAGACAGAATGGCATAAGCGAGAGACATAGACGGCGGGTTGACATATTCACTTAGTTGATTATATTTTAGATTGTATATTCAATTAAATGAATAATCTTACTGTTGAATATTGTCATGAGTGCAGAATTAGCGGGAGTCTAAAGATGGCAGGTGCAAAACACTATTCCATTTATCAAATTGATTTGCCGGAACATCCAGAGGCGGTCGTCTTTGTCAACGGTTTCTTAGCACGCGATCGCGCAGGCTTTTTCTGGATGTGGAAGAATCTGCTGTGGATCAAAAATGTCACTACCGAAGCAACAGGCTGTGTGCAAGTGAAAGCTGGAATTTGTGGCCCCAACGAAGTGATGATGGTCAGCTACTGGCGTTCAGAACAGGACTTAAAACAGTTCTTCCAGGGAGAACCCCATCGGCAGATGATGCAGTTTGTGATGAAACATCCCATTAGCCTTTGTTTGTATAACGAGACTTATCGTCCCAAGCATAGCGGTAAGTACAGCCATGAACCACAAGGAATGGCAATGCTTTACCCTAATTATGCGTGAATTGAAATATTACATCGCTTGCACTGTGGATAAATTTATTGCCCGTGAAGACGGCTCCTATGACTTTTTCCTCCCTCTCAATTATTTCCCGAAAGGAAACTGTGATGAAACTCAGGATCTTGCTCAGTGTGGCGGCAATTTATATGACCATCGTGGGTCTCGGCTTTATCTTTGCCCCGCGCACCATCGGTATTGGTGCTGTTCCTGTTGATGCTTCTGCTGCGCTACTCGCCTACCTGCGGCTTTTCGGTAGTCCCTTTCTAGGAATTGCGGTGCTTAACTGGACGGCACGAAACTCGGAACCATCTACGGCGCGGAACGCCATCATTCTTGGTAATATTGTTGGATTTGTTGCTATAGCTGCCTTAGATGTGTGGGGCTTGTTCAGTGGCGGGCGGCAGATCACAAAGGGGTTTGCGATTATCCATCTGCTTTTCGCCCTTGCTTTCATTTGGGTAGGGCGAACAAGTCAAACTTATCGAATCAGAGGGAGTAATGACGGATGATTTACCAGACTTACCAACTTCGATCACTACTTTGGCAATTCGTTGATTTTTTCTGGAATAGTTTGTGAAAATTACAGCTTCAGCAATTTCTCTGAATGTCGATATGGATGACCGAGCCAGTCTCGTAACTCGTTGTCAGACGAAGCCTTGAGGCGATCCCGCTTTCAAGAAAATAGAATGACAAATTCTCAAACTGCTCTACTAATGCAATGGTAGGATGTTCACAGTCATCATTCACTCGCGCGAACATTCTGCGCGAACATTCTGTTGATGGCTTCTGAGGGAGAAATAGATCAAGCGATCGCCTCCACTACTCGAGTCCATATCTCAACCGTCAAGCGGACTCGAGAAAAAAATGAAAATTACCGTACTCACGGCGTGGAGATGCACATCTGAGAAATTGGGTTATGTAGTGGTCATAGTGCTTCTGGTGTTTGGGTGAATGAAAAAGCTGAAACAACTGTCCCTAGATTGTATGCAGCCGGAGACATGGCCAGTGTTCCCCATAATTACATGATTGGGGCATCTGA
>NZ_AJLK01000102.1 GCF_000317205.1 Fischerella muscicola PCC 7414
CAAGCCAAGCCTAAGTTACATCCCCCTTGTCACCCCCTCAGTTGGGGCATTTGTCTTTGGTCGTCACGATTTGGGCTTTGAGTTGAGTCAGAGATTCAGTTGTTTGGTTTTGCAATGGACTCTCTGAATCTTTTACACTCTAAAGCGACTCACTGCCTCGGTATAGCGAATAGGTAGGACGTATTCCAGGTTCTCGCTGGGACGAGCAATGATATGGGTGGACAACACTTGACCGCAGTTGACTCGCTCAACAGAGGCAATGCCAGCAGTTAAGGAAGCCTGGACTGCGGAAACATCGCTCCGGATAATTACTGTGACACGACCACTACCAATTTTTTCATAGCCAACCAAGGTGACATGAACCGCTTTAACCATAGCGTCGGCAGCTTCGACTACAGCAGGAAAACCATGAGTTTCCAGCATTCCAACAGCAATTGACATGAACATTCTCCTATTTGGTTTTCTTTTTGTTGATAGATAAGCAGGCGATCGCTGTTGCTGATCAAATTTGAAGCAAGCCTGCTTTATGGTGATCGATAAGTTGCTGTATTTTTCAAAGTTCTCCGTTCGTTACATTGAACGTTCAATTCTGCCGATCGCCTCTGCCAGGGTCTTCAATAGCTGATGCAATAGTGCAGGCTCCCGAAACGCCATGCTTTTGATCAAGCTATAATCGAGCGAATTTTTTCCTTCTATGGCATAGGTTGCTAGCGTCCAGGGAGCACCCACAAAACCTAGAACAGTTGCCTGCCCCTTTACCTCTTAGCGAAGGGTGTTCAAAGTCTGGCGAACAAACGGCAATGTGACATCCGGCTCCAGCGGTGTTAGAGCGTCGACCTGAGTTTGAGACCGAATTGGTTGTCGGAGGATGGGTCCCTGGCTTTCAATAATCTCGAAGGGAATGCCGATCCCAGGTAAGGGGGTGAGGATATCGGAAAACATAATCACCCCATCTGGCTTGAAGGCATGGAAGGGTTGAAGGGAAATTTCCACTGCCAAATCAGGCGTTTCAGAGCGTTTCTGAAAGGATGGATATTTCTGACGTAGATTGCGATAGGCTTTCAGGTAACGTCCCGCTTGCCGCATGATCCAGACTGGCGGACGATTGATGGGTTCATTTCGAGCCGCCCATAATAGGCGATCGCCATTATTGATCTGGGAACTGCGATCGAGAGAGGTTGTCAAGGTCATACAATTTAATTCAATGGGTCTTATTCCAACTTTTCTAAGGCATCTCGCACATCAACTAGATGGTTGTTAAATACCTCCAGGGCGGCATCCAAAATCTTAAAAATGGCAGGATCACGAATCGAGTAGAACACAAAGTTCCCTTGCTTACGGCTAGTAACCAGGTTTCGACTCCGCAAAACGGCTAACTGCTGAGATATGGATGAGGGTTCGACTTCCAGCCACTCTGCGATATCATTCACGCTGCGTTCTCCTACTCGCAGAGCATCCAGAATCTGAATCCGCACCGGGTTAGACAACACCTTAAACAGATCGGCTTTAAAATGGCTGGCTTTAAAGGGCATTTGATTATCTGACTATCTTCAGAGCTTTTCAGTTAGATTAACATTATGCGATTTGCATATACAACGAATAAGCTGATCTAAACAGGAGGCTTTAGAGTATCGAGTTCTTGACTGACACGCTCGATGAACTCTTGCCACTGCTTCAAATGACTAGCATCCGGTTGCTGGTGAAGTTGCAGCCTTTCGGGTTCAGTGCGGAATCATTGCCAGATCAAGATCCTGCTGAAGTTTCTCAAGTAGCTCATAGCCATTGAGTCGAAGCATTTCAATATCTGAAAGAATGAGATCAGGTTTATGGGCGATCGCCAGCTGCAAACCCTCCAACCCATCTTTAGCTACTAGCACGTTGTACTCTTCCCCCAGTAAAATAGCTGAGAAAAGCTTACGGAGCAATTCGTCATCTTCAACGACTAGAATTGTTTTCATACGCTACTTGCAGTCAAACCTCACTTGATTAAACAAAAACTAGTGCTGATAGGCTTTCCGTTGTGTTTGCACTTGCCGTAACCGATCCAAGCATTTTGAAATCGTAATAGTTCCATCATCGTAAGTCGTCAACAGTTTTTGATTACAAACGCTTTCTGAACAGCCCTTGGCATGTTTCCGATATTGATTCAACATAGTTGGCGAAACTCGTTGGTTTGATTCATTGGAGATAATAATGATTTCGGGTCTACAGTAATCAAACACTTCAGGACAGTAGCTTTCCTCTCGCCCGTGATTTGCCGCAACAAACATATTGACATGCCGCAGACGGTTGCAAAAATCATCATCCTTGAGCAGTGCCCTCCACCCCTCCACTTCTAGATCGCTGGGGAAAACAATTTTGATATCTCGATAGGATACAAATGTGACCAAGCTGAGATTGTGAGCATCTTGAAAGTCTGATTGATCGTTCCAGAAAAAAGAGAAATCGATCCCATGAATTTTCATGGATTGACTGACTTTGGGACAGCGCGAATTCTGGTCTGTGGTTAACACATTGCTAAACCGTTGATTCGCTAGATCTAATTCGTGAAATTGCTCGGCGGCAAGGGAGGGATTTGCCACTAAGAAATGAACGGCTAGCCCGTCGATGAGCGTTTGTCTCAAGAAGTTAGAAAGACCTGCAAGATGTTCTTCACCATAAGCAGGGACAATCATGCAGTCTAGTGAAGTACAGCGCTGTTGTAAGAGGTGCTGGGAAGGATTGAATCCACTGCGAGTACTGTAACCGAAGTCAATCAGAATGGTATGATGATCGCCCGTACTCAGTGCAGCACAGAACCCTTCGTCAACGTCAAAAATTTTGATGTCTAACATTTTATTACTCCAAATGAAATAGCTTGCGTTGTGCATTACCTGAAATTCTGGCTTCTACCTGATAGACTTCAGCCGGTTGCAACTGATACACCCTCGATCGCTCAGTTATTACTTGTGCAGGATTGTTTGATGATGCCTGTTGAATCGTAATCATTCCAGCATTACGAGTTGTCAGCAGTCTGGGTTGTTTTGATTTCTGAACCCGTTGCAGTTGTTGTTCATACTGACGGACGGCGCTGGGAGAAGCCTGATGACAATCGTGATTGGAAAGAATGATTAAATGAGGATTGCAATAGTCAAATATTTCTGAACAGTAGCCATTGACTTGCCCATGATTAGAGGCAACTAGCACATTGACTTGGCGGAGCTGTTCCCGAAACTTAGAGTTCCGTAATAGAGTGCGCCAACCTTCTGCTCTCAGATTTCCAGGAAAGAGCATATTGATTCCTCTAGAGGATAGAAACGTGACTAGGCTGAGATTAGAGAAATCTAGAAACTCTGGATAGGTGTTCCAGAAGAAGGAAAGTTCTATATCCCCTAGCTGAACAGTGCGTTCCACAGAACTACAGCGCTGACAGGCATCATTCAGGAACTTAAGCGAATTGATTGTCTGGAAATTCCGCACAACCAGTTCAGGTAAACTGTCGCGATCGATCGATGGATTGACCAGCAAATGATCGATTGTGAAGCAGTTACTGAAAGAGTGCCCAATCAGGCTGTGGTTGCTTTACCCCTTGCTCTGGCGTTTGCAGTTGCGAGTGGGGTAGACCCGAAAGCAGGGCTTTACACTGCGATCGTTGCTGGAATTATCGCTGCTGTTTTTGGTGGATCTCCCGTCCAGATAACGGGGCCAACGGGAGCAATGGCGGTTATCCTGGTAGGCATTGTCGCCAAGTATGGCATCGAGAAGGTGTGGATCGCTGGGGTGATGGCAGGCATCATCCAGATTGCTCTGGGGGTTGCCAAACTGGGACGGTTAGTGAAATTTATTCCCTATCCCGTGACCGCAGGCTTTACCAATGGCATTGCGGTGATTATTTTTTGCGGACAGTTGAATAACTTTTTTGGGCTGCAACTCCCCCGTAGCGAACATTTTCTGCCCGGATTGTGGCAGACCGTCATGCATCTAGAAGGGTTGAATTGGGCGGCGGTTGGCTTGGCAACGGTGGTGATTGTCATTAAGCTGTTTTGGGCGCGGATTACCACGACCATACCGGGTTCCCTAGTGGGTTTGGTTTTAGCAACGGCGATCGCGTCTTTTTTGCATCTCGATGTCCCCACCATTGGTGCGATTCCTCAATCTTTACCCTTACCGCAATCAATTCCCCATTGGAATGATTTTGGGCTGATTCGAGAACTGATTAATCCAGCCTTAGCGTTGGCAGCATTGGGCAGTATCGAATCGTTGCTGTCGGCGGTAGTCGCCGACGGCATGACGGTGAGCGAAAAGCACGACAGCGATCGCGAGTTGATCGGTCAAGGTTTAGCCAATATGATAGTGCCCTTCTTTGGCGGCATTCCAGCAACCGGGGCGATCGCACGCACCGCCGTGAATGTGCGATCGGGTGGCAAAACCCGACTATCGGGTGTGATTCATGGGCTTGCTCTCGCCATGATTGTGCTCACCTTAGCGCCTCTAGCGGCTCAAGTGCCCCTGGCAGCGCTGGCAGGCATTTTGATGGTGACGAGTGTGCGGATGATTGAGTGGGAGGCGATCGGACTATTAGTTAGAGCTACCTATTCTGACTTTGCAGTGATGATCCTCACCTGGGCAGTCACCATTTTCTTTGACCTCGTACTGGCAGTGGAAGTGGGGCTGATTGCAGCCGGGGCGTTGTTCATCAAGCGCATGAGTGATTTGAGTTTGGGTAAAGTTCCCGAAACCGAGGCATTTCCACCCGGTGTGCCCCTGGAATTGAGCAAGCAAATTGCCGTTTATCGGGTTGATGGTCCTGTATTTTTTGGGGCGGCTGAACGCTTTGTCACCTTCTTGCGGAATGAACCTGAAGTCAAGTACCTGATTCTGCGGCTACGGTTTGTACCCAATATGGACACGACGGGACTTGTTGCAATGGAAGATATCTACCACGATCTGAAACGGCATGATTGTCGCTTACTCCTCAGTGGCTTGCAACCTGAAGTTCATAAGCTTTTAGAGCGCAGTGGCTTGCTTGACAAAATTGGGCGAGAAAACTGCTTTGAAACCACGGATGCTGCTATTTGTGCGTTAAACCCTGATTTAGAAGCCTGCAAACGAGGCTTGGCTTCAAACCTGCGATCGGAAGAATTAGTTGCCTAAGTTCTCTAAATTCTGAAGGGGGAGGCGGTATGTCAGCAGAAAAAGTAACCCTGTTAACTCTGGTTAGCACTGTTGGAATGTTTGCAACGATATACAACAAGAACAACTTTGAGACGTTGGAGCCTAATCATATCAGCAATGCTGGCTTCGGAGTGGAAGAATAACGATGTTGGGCATATCGCTTTATTAGTGGGAAAGGAGGAAGCTACCGAACGATACAACGTTTTTTTGCTTTTTCACTACCTTGGGCAATGTTGTTTTGGGTATTTTTTCGAGAACATATATTTTGCACAAAAGAAACATATCTATTAGCAGGAGATGAAGTAGTAGTAAGCAAAGCAGGAAAGAAAAGTTATGGCATCGAGCGATTTTTTTCTTCTTTGTATGATAAGTCGATACTGGGATTATCATTTTTTGCATTGTCCTTAGTGAGCATTGAGCAAAGGAGAGCATTTCCTATTAGTATTGAACAGGTAATAAAGCAAAAAGCACAGTCGGCGAAAACCTTAAAACAAGAGACAGAAAAACCGCAAGTAGAAACAGAGCCAGAAATTCCCAAAAAGAAACGTGGGCGACCAAAGGGAAGTAAAAATAAAGATAAAAAAGAAGTATCTCTTAACTCAGAGCTTCTACGTATTCGTTGTCTGATTCAGGATTTACTCAAAAAACTGGGTAAATTTTTACCACTAACCTACTTGGTATTAGATGGTCATTTTGGGAATGAAAGCACTGTAGTTATGGCTGTGCAACTCGGTTTGCAGCGCTCTTTGTAAGATGCGCTGTGATTGGTGCATTGTATATTCCTTATGAAAATCCAGACAAGCACCGTAAGTGCCATCGTAAGTATGGAGAAAAAATTGACTATTCATTGATACCAGAGAAATTTCTCAAAAAAAGTGAGACTGTTGAGCAGATTCGCACAGATATTTATCAAGCTCAACTACTTCACAAAGAATTTTCTCATGCCCATGAGTTAGTGTTAGCGATCGCCCAAGATGGAGAAGGAGCTACTAAAGACCTCACATTGTTAGTAAGTTTATTGACAAAATCATGGAGTAATTTTATGGCTTTAATCAATCAAAGAGTTGATGCAAAATCCCTACAAAACCGACCGCCGCAACTCTGGAAAAACCTTCGACACCTTACTCAACAAATAATCGCCATACGTTCCGCGAAAAGCATGAACGCTAGCACCATCCCAGCGTTCTTTGTGATCATCATTTACCACTCCACTTAATTTAATCGGCTTCACTTCAACGTTGAAATTAGGATCGAAAAAGAAGGGGAACGAAAGGCGATCGCATCCCGACAAATTCTGAACCCGATGTGGTGTAGAACGATACAATCCTCCCGTCATCTTATCTGGCATATCGCCAATATTACACACAAAAGAACCGGGAACAGGAGGCGCAGCAATCCAGCCTGATTTTGATTTCACCTGCAATCCGCCTGAATCATCCTGCTTCAGAATAGTCAAAATACCATAAATAGAAAAACCCGCACTCGCGACACGCTTCCCCAATTTGAGAGGCGACTGTATAACGTTCATCAGTTCCACAAACCAAGGCGCTAATATCAATGATCGGAACCCGTGAAAAGCCTTCATTCACAACTGGCGAGATTTTCATGTTATTATCCTCCTCGTTGTGCGCGGTATTACGCTCATCTAACAAGAATTATGGCGCACATATTAGTTGAATAGGTGCGAGATTTGATAGCAACCCTTCCATTACCCAAAAAACAAGATGCAACCAAATCCCGATTCCCGTCAGCAAGAAGTTGTTCGACTCCTCAAACAAGTCATTGAACCCACTCTCAAAAATGACATCGTGAGTTTGGGAATGGTACGAAATTTACGCATAGTTAATGACTATGTTTATCTACGTTTATACATCGGTTGTCATCAACATCAATTACAAGCAGAAATTCAATCTGTACTATCATCTCTATCTTGGTGCAAAAAAACTTACATTCAACTCTGCACAATTGCTGGTGTCAAAACAACTTTAGCAGTTTCTAGCGGTAAAGGTGGTGTCGGCAAATCCACAACAACCGTGAATCTAGCCGCAGCTTTGAGATTACAAGGTGCAAAAGTTGGGTTACTTGATGCTGATGTTTACGGACCGAATGTACCGCAAATGTTGGGTTTGGGACAAGCTGATATTCAAGTTATTCAAACTCCTACAGGTGAGAAGTTTTTGCCGCTAGAAGTTCAAGGAATTAAACTCATGTCAGTGGGTTTACTGGCAGAAACAAACCGTCCTTTGGCATGGCGAGGGCCAGTGTTGCACAAAATTATCACTCAATTTCTGCAAGATGTGGAATGGGGCGAATTGGATTATTTATTGATTGATTTACCGCCAGGAACAGGTGATGCTCAAATTACAATCATCCAAGAAAGTCCTATATGTGGGGTTATTTTGGTGACGACTCCGCAACAAGTGGCGATCGCAGATGTACGACGTAACATATATATGTTTCGCCAAGTGGGTGTTCCTGTCTTGGGAATTATAGAAAATATGAGTTATTTAATCTGTGGCGAATGTGGTTCACGCACACCGATTTTTGGAAGTGGTGGCGGTGAACAACTTGCAGGAGAATTACAAGCGCCTCTGCTGGGACAAATTCCTATTGATCCCCGTATATCTAGTGGCGGTGACACAGGAAGTCCGATTACAGTTTCCGACTCTACATCTGTTGCTGGTAAAGTTTTCCTGCAAATTGCAAGCGCGATAGGGGCAACTTTTACCTGATGCAAACAACCTTAATGAGATTATTTAGCAATACTACAAAATACCTATAAGATATTTTTATGATTAAACATAAATAATTCCATTTTTCGCAGAAATTCTTTGAGGAAGATAGGCATAATTTGTCCGATCGCATTTATTTTGCGCTTAGATACCTTTGCAAGCGCTGATCCAAAGTTCCTGTATGCAACTCAAACAAATGATTGTCATAGTCATAAAAATATAAAGAACGTTCTTCACCTTCCACACGGTTTCTATCTTCCTTGACATCTACTCCCAAATTTCTAACTTTGGTGGCATAAGTTTCATAATCTTCTTCAGCTATTTTAAAAGCCACGTGATTATAACTTTTATCTATTAAACTCTCACCTTCCATAATCGCAATCCATAATTCATTAATCAGAAAAAACTTTTCTTGAGACATTGAGAAAGTTTGCTCACCGCTAGCATAAATTTCCTTGGCGTCAAATATGGATGTGAGAAACTTCGTCATTTTCTCCAAATCCCTGACAATGAATGTGATATGGCTTATTCCTTGAATCATTTGTCCTCATATCCTATGAAATTCTCGGACTTCAGTTGAATTTGTTAGGAAAAATTGACACTTGGATGAGTATATTTTACCTTCCAATTAGTTAATCACAGGTTATTTGCAAACAACGCTATTTACATCGATTTAGTTGACAAAAATTAAATTAAAAAATTTCAAATACTTGTGTAATATAGCTTTGAGTCAATAGAGCCTTCAAATACTGACTCTGTAAATTTAGAGAATTGAAGACTCAAGTTTAATTCCCACTTTTTCAAGTGTCTAAGTAGACTTTAGATTAAATTTATATTTAAGCACCTCAGATAGATATAAGATAAGAAATTTTTTGACATAAATTTGTAGTTATATAGCAACTAATTTATTTTGTCTAACTTATGTATAACTATATTTTGCATCGAAACTTTTCCCCCCGCGCGATCGCAATTATTGGAGGCGGCTTGAGTGGAACTCTTGTTGCAGCAAATTTGATGCGAAATGCAACCACACCACTCACTATAAAGTTGATTGAACGTAAGCCAGAAATAGGTAAGGGAGTTGCATACAGTACAACTGTCGATAGTCATTTGCTGAACGTGCCAGCAGGTAAGATGAGTGCATTTGCTGATGAACCGAATCACTTCTTAAATTGGTTACATACAAATGGATACCATGAAGTAACAGCATCTACCTTTGTACCACGTAAGATTTACGGTGATTATATCCAGGCAGTTTTGCACGAAGCTGAGGTAAATGCTGCGGCTGATGTACGGTTGGAGAGGATTTGCGATGAAGCGATCGCGATCGAAACCACAACTGATAATGTCAAAGTATACCTGCGTGAAAGTCAGTGTTTGCAAGTACAAAAAGCTGTATTAGCCTTGGGTAACTTCCCAGCATCTCTACCCCAAGCAATCACTGCTTTAGGTAACAATAACCCCTACGTTAAAGATGCTTGGTCTAGTGATGCAATCTCTAACCTCAACCCTGAAGATGCCATTCTATTGGTGGGAACTGGACTGACAATGGTTGATGCGGTTGTGGCTTTACATCAGCAAGGATTCCGAGGCAAAATCCATGCTGTTTCTCGTCATGGATTGACACCCCAGTGTCATCAACCCACAACCCCCTATCCAGCATTTATTAACTTAGAGACTGCACCGAAAACAGCACGGGGTTTAGTTCATCTAGTACGTCAAGAAGTAAACAAAGCAGCTACGCAAGAACAAGATTGGCGAACAGTAATTGATGCTTTGCGTCCAGTCACACAACAACTTTGGCAAGCACTGCCAATCTTAGAACAAAAGCGATTCCTGCGCCATGTCAAGGCTTATTGGGAAGTTCACCGCCATCGAATTGCTGTAGAAATTGCCGAGGTGCTAGATACTCTCATGCACTCTGGTCAACTGAACTATTATGGAGGTAGGATTCACAGTTGTCAGGAATCTAATCAGGGAGTAAATGTAACTATCCGTGAGCGAGAAACCCACAAAGATATCACTTTGCAGGTAAACCGAATTATCAACTGTACAGGTTCCAACTGTAACTATCGGTCTTTGCAACACCCACTGATTGCTAGCTTGCAAGAACAACGGCTAATGCGTTCTCATCCTTTGGGAATTGGTATTGACACTGCTGTTAACGGTGCTGTAATTGATGCAAAAGGAAATATTTCCGAACTACTGTATACACTCGGAACACCCCGCAAAGGCAACCTTTGGGAAACAACTGCTGTTGGGGAAATTCGGGTTCAGGCTAGGGATTTGGCACGGGAGTTACTGAAACCTGTCAATTCTGTATCCTACGCTATGTCTAGAGATTGGTTGAGTGGAAATTCCTCAAGGGAGTTGCCTATGCTATTCCGTCAACTGTTTGATCAGGAATCGAGTACCTATACATACCTAATTGCTGACCCAAAGACAAAAGCAGCAATCCTAGTAGATCCTGTATTGGAACAGGTAGAACGTGACCTTGAGATATTACGGGAACTGGGTTTAACTCTACAGTATTGCCTAGAAACCCATATTCATGCTGATCATATTACTGGAGGTGCTCAACTCGAACAATTCACGGGTTGTCTAAGTGTTGTACCTGAAAATGCTGGTACTGCTCGTGTAGACCGCTACATTGCTGATGGAGAGATATTACACTTGGGAAGTGTCAAAATTGAAGCGATCGCTACTCCTGGACACACCGACAGTCACATGGCTTACCTAGTCAATGGTACTCATCTGTTAACTGGGGATGCATTATTTATCCGGGGTTGTGGTCGTACAGACTTTCAGAATGGTGATCCTGGATTATTGTATGATGTTGTCACTCAAAAGCTATTCACTTTACCAGATGAGACATTGGTATATCCTGGTCATGACTATCAAGGACGTACAGTATCTACCATTGGTGAGGAAAAGCGTTGGAATCCCCGGTTTGCTGGACGCAGTCGTAACCAGTTTATTGAACTGATGAATAACTTGAACTTGCCTTACCCGAAAAATATGTCGGAGGCTGTACCTGCAAATCAGCGTGGTGGCAAAGTTTTAGTGACGTTGGATTATCAAATTTGAAGTCACGCCTAATGTGAGTTAAAACTATGGCAACAATCATGTTTTTAAAAGCGAACACAGATGCACACCGATGAACACAGATAATTTATCGGTGTGTATCTGTGTACCCTGTCTTAAGCCTATGAGCGCGTCTACATCGGTGTACCCTACGGGAAGCCGCCCTTGGGGGCGTCTACGTTAACCAAATCAAAATCTAGACAATTGCCAAAAAACTTTATATTGCTTATTCAATTTACAATCTTACGTAAATCAATTTTAGAAATACTCGGTTTTCCTCCAATCGCAGCTTACTGAGGGCAAAATTATTTGTGTCAATAATGGGGTGAATAATGGTAGATGTAAAACATTTGACAATGGAAGAGTTGCAAGCAAGCTTAGACGAGATCCGCCAGTCACCCAAAGATAAGGGCGTGTTAGAGTTGATTGTACGACGACCGCAAAATGGTGAGCGAGAGGTCTTGGAAGAAGGTGAACTTGATCTCCTAGAAGGTCTCGTAGGTGATAATTGGAGAACCCGTGGCAGTTCTCGTACATCTGATGGCTCGTCTCATCCTGATATGCAACTAAATATCATGAATTCCCGTGTGATTGCCCTTGTAGCGCAGGATAAAAATCGATGGCAACTGGCAGGGGATCAGCTTTTTATCGATATGGATCTGAGCGCTGAAAATTTACCACCAGGAATCCAATTGGCTGTCGGTTCGGCTGTGATTGAAGTTACTAATCAACCTCATAACGGTTGTAAAAAATTCGTGGCACGTTTTGGGTTAGATGCGATGAAATTTGTTAATTCACCTGTGGGAAAACAACTTCGTCTGCGTGGCATCAATGCTAAGGTTGTTCAACCCGGTGTGATTCGGGTTGGGGATCTTGTTTGTTGTCTTTAACTAGGTTTTGAAGCGTTCATCTACCGGAATCCGATAGCCGTTGGCGAGGCGATTAGTCATATTTGCAGTAGCAGCGATCGCCATTAATTCACCAAACATCTGATCACTCATACCTTTACTATAGGCTGCTGCTGTGTGTGAAGCGATGCAATATTCGCAGCCATTACTCACACTCACAGCGATGTAAATTAACTCGCGCATCAGGGGATCAATTTCTCCAGGACTAGTCATTACTTCCTTGACCGCCTGCCAAGTTCGTTGTAAGGTAGGGGGATGGTTAGCTATGGCTTTCCAGAAGTTATTAATCTCATCAGTTTTACGAGTGGCACGGATGTCATCATATATTGCACGTACCTCTTCGCTGCTGTGTTCGTATTCAATCAGCTTAGTCATATTTCAACTTTAGTGAGTTTTTCCTATCAGTAATTTAACGTGAGTTCGGTAAATATTGTCAGACTAAACAATCACTTGAGCGCAAGTAAAGTACGGGCTAATAGACGAAGTCTACCAAAAGTAGACTAATTGAATAAGCTTTTCAACCCACTTGAAGTGGGTTTTGGTTATTAGCCCCAAATTTATTTGAGGGCGGAATATCGGACTAATGAGAGCTTATTTATAAAGTCAATATTAAGTAGGGTGTGTTACGGCTATGCAAGGATTTCGGAGTTTGAGAAAGTGAGGATTAGCCGTAACGCACCGAGAAAGATGGTGCGTTAAGCGTTGCTATAACGCACCCTACAATTTAAGGTTTACTTTATAAATTATCTCTGAAATATATCGAACTCACGTTAATACAAAATAAGTCAGGGATTGCTCCCTGGCTTAAACATTTATTTATTTCACAACGTAGCTACACACTTTTAATTTAGTGATATTGGTACTGATATTGAGCCGCGATTCCTGGGGGTAAGAATGCATCTTCTAAATCAGCCCCTAGCAAGTTCGCTCCTTCTATGTTCGCTGTTGTGAGATTTGTTTTTTGTAAATCCGCCTTCTGTAGATTTGCTCCAGAGAGATTTGCTCCTTGCAAATTAGCTCCCTCTAAATCTGCATCATATAGGTTTGCTCCAGAGAGATTTACTCCAGAGAGGTTTGCTTTGCTTAAATCTACTCCTTGCAAATTAGCTGTTTGTAGGTTGGTTCCCTGTAAATTTGCCTTTTCTAATTCTGCTTTTTGTAAGTTTGCACCTTCTAAATTCGCTCCCAGCAGGTTTACTCTTTCTAGTTGTGCTTCAACGTAGAGTAGCTAATAATGATTGTTTACGTCGTCTAGGTTTGACTGAATTACTAAACTTAACTGACACATTTTGTATCGTGTCACCATCGTCATCTCGATTCATGAGATTACTGATACCAATCATAATTGGCAGAATGCCTAGCAATCCAACCCAAGCTTCTGGAAGAACTAAACCACCGAAGAAACCAGGAAGACTAGCAAGTACTAATGCTGTAAATCCAACAAATTCGCCAAGAATAACGTGCTTAGGACGAAAGACATGATTGACTTTTCCAAAAAAAGCGGTCAAGTAGATATTGTCGTCAAAGGTGGTTGCAAAAGCGGCAGAGATGCCAATAATTAAAGTACCAATTAGCCAACTCATGTTTTTTGCTCACAAAGGTTCAAAATTACTTCTTTAATCCTTATCTGCTCCTAAGAAGTGAGGGCAGTTCAGGAGATAGTTGAATTGTTTTTATTTCGGTGCGATCGCTATTAATCGAAATTTGAGTTTTTTCTTAACAACTTAGCTTGTTCTCAATATTATGATTTCAGCCAAATAAAAGCAAATATTCTTTTTTTTGAAAATAATAAATAGTTTTTATTAAATAACTACTAATAATGGTCAATCAAAGCAGACAATCACCAAAACAACTCTAAATCACAGATGTAAAAATTAGTCAGAGACTCGCTATCTGACTTTTGACATGGTGTAGAAACAGCGATTCACCACAAAGATAACCGTACAAACGGGAGAATAATTTTTAATTATGAAAGCACTAGAAAGAAACTAGGCAAACTAGCAAGCACGAGTGCGGTAAAACCGAGATACTGTCCGATAACAATGTGCTGATGTCGGAAAGTTGCACTCACCTGCGAGAAAAACAGTAGCAGAACCACAATATCATCTAGTGTGAAAACAGGACTAGAATTGAGGATTTCAATATCTAAAATCGAAATTTATATCAGTTCCAGTCCTATGTAATTCCCCGAGAAAATTAACTCACTATCTTTGTAAAAAACTCAAATTTAGCCATTATCTCCACTAGTCAATGTATTGGGAATGCGAGAATCAACAAAAGCTTGCGATACATTTGGGATAAACCAATCCTGATCACTGGGCTTGACAACTTTGGCGTTAGGGATATTCAATTCTAATTCCGAAGTATCTGGGTTTTTCTTGACTAAAAGTTGTGTACCATCCATAATCCTGATTGCAACAGCACCAGTTTTATCCAATCCTGCAACTTTCACATCACTAGGCAGATAAACACCTTGACAATCCCATTGATCTGGTGTGGTTTGTCCGTTTGCCAAAAAGTAAAGTTGATTGCTGTTCTCAGATTCTTCCGATTCTTCACCAGCATTACCGTAGATTGCTAGATTACCACCAGTTTCATTGCGACATTGTCCCCAAGCGATACCTGATTCTATTGCTGCTTTTTGAAACTCTAATTCATCAATTTGGCGTTGCACATTTGCGGGGATCGTACCCTCAGCACTTTTCTTCAGTTCCTTGATGGTTTTTGTGACTTCAATGTAATCTGGGTTTTTGCTAAACTTGGGTTTATCTGCCCAGGAAGGTTGAGCAATAAGTAAATTAACAAATAAAACTGCGATCGCAAACGCAACTTTCAGAAGTCTCATAATGTTTCTCCTCTTAAACTAGAGATTTTTCGGCAAACTTTCACGCAGACTTAATAATTGAGGTTTAGATGAGTTTGTGTTAACGGGAGAATTGTCTGCTGTTGTTTATGTCTGAGTCCATTGAAAACCTTAGTTTTACCTTAAGTCTTCTCGCAGAGATAATCAAACGTAATTTTTTTTTGAAACAATAATCAGAAGTAATGGAAGTTTGCAAAACTTACCCAAGTATATTTCCGCACCAAGACCACCTACCTCATTATTCATAAATTAATGCGATCGCTTGCCAAAACCTATGCCTGTGTTAGCTCAATCTGACGAGTTAAATTTCAACAGTCCTTACTTTTTGCTGTTTGTCTTTTAGTCTTTGGGAGTATCGCAGCCAAAGCGATCACGTTGACAGCAGATAAAGCAGCCTCTAAAAAGACCAAAACTAGCAGTAGCAAAAAAATTTCTATTTCGATGGATAATGAATGAATTGCAGTAAGAAGGCGGTTTAGATATTCAACTAGCCAGTACCCTCATACCAGAAATTAAAGCACCAGCGCAGGAAGTTTGGCAGAATGACGACTTACCATTTGCAGAACCTGCGGCGAGTCAGTTGCTAATTGCAGCTAATCTGCAAACTCTCTCGGAAAAATATCATCAAACTTTTGCAGAATTCAATCCTACCCAAAACATCAGCCAAGCCATTGAAAGATTGCAAAAACTCCAACTTAGCGATCGCCCCCTGACTCTGACTTTTGACGAGAAGTCTCAAAACCCTGTCTTTATTGTCATTTAGTATAAAAGACGCCAACCGCAATAATATTTTCTGTAATTGTCGTAGGGTGCGGTTATGAAGCGCACCCAATCATTTTGTTTATTAAAGAGAAATTTGAAATATTGCTTGTACCTCTTGTGTCATTCGAGTAAACCAAACCAATATAGTTAACCGTTATAAATTTCTTAGTGTTTTTGAAGTTGTTGTTGTTGTTTCAATATATCCATTTGTTGTCTTTGTTGTTGTCTTAGTTGGTCTAATCTAATTTGTCCTAATGGTTGTTGCATTAGTTGATTATAGAAATACCAAGAATTATTCCTAAATGGTAATCTACTATTCCTTGTTGAATAAAAATCAAAGTGGCTACAAAGGATGAAAATACATTAATAACTTTAGTAGTTGCGATCGCTTCTACAAATGACATCCGAAATAGCATGACATAAGCTGCTGTCAGTAGAGTCACATAACCACCACTAAAAAAACCACCATAAATTCCAAGTAAAAAAGTAGCTACATAGCCTGCAATTTCTGCAAGACGTAGAGGAATAACTTGGACTGGAGCTACGCCAGCATGACGATTAATAACTGATAATATAGCCACTACTAGCATTGAAACAGAAATAATCAGTGGCATGGATTTTGAGGGCAAAATCAGTACAAGTAATGCTCCCAAAATAGAACCTGCTATAGTTAATAAAATTAGTAATGGCAAACGTCTATTGTTAATTACTCCTTTGCCAATAAAAGGTAATGTTCCACCAATACTCATTAAAGTTAATGCAAACATATTGGTAGCGATCGCAATACGCGGTTCCATTCCAAATTCCAGCATGACAGGCACAGTAATGAGAGATGTACTACCAGCAATCACGCTAATAATGCTAGCTACAAAAAAAATGCCAGCAAGAATCAGTACCTGCAAAATCTCCACAAATTTATTTTGTTTTTTATAAGTATTTAAGACTTATTTTAGTAATTATTTAATCAATTAGCAATCATAAAATATGAGTAAACAATACCAACTTTTTATTAAAAAATCATTATTGGTAACAAATAAGTAGGTAAAAAAAAGATGTTGTAATGGATTTTTAGCATCTTCAATGAACATAAACTATTGGCGATCGCTATCCACAAATAAGACCAAGAGCTATTATCAAGCCCAGTTTGTTACTACAATAATTTTGAACTTTCTTTCACCAGACAAATCATAATCTAGAGAGCCGTAACGTTGCATCGACCAATCCCGTAAATCTTGAATAACACGAGCAAAAACATCATCCGGAAGATGCCAAGTATGACGAGAAACCTTGTTTTGATGGTGTTCGATCAATTTGCCTACAGTCAATTCATATTGCCATCTAGCTGCAATAACTGTTTCTAAAGTTGCGCCTTGTTCGCGTAAAATATCCAAAACTTCTGGTTCTGTTGCACCGTAACGGGGTAAAGGATAACCATAGCCAGCCATGATAGCTTGCAATTTTTGATAGGTTCTGGCATTGTTTAAGTTATCTCAATAAGCGATCGCTCTTTAAACACCAGGCGTTTGTCCACCATCAACAAGAATCTCTGCACCAGTAATCGAAGCAGCAAGATCAGAAACTAAAAATAAAGCCAACGCCGCAATCTCTTCTGGCTTGACGATTTTACCCAAAGAAATTGCTTGTAAAGATTCCGTTTTAATTTCTTCTACACTCACACCACGAGCTTGAGCATTTTGCTTTGCCAAACTTTCAGCACGTTCAGTTGCAGTCAAACCAGGTGAGATGGCGTTGATGCGAATATTGTTCTGAGCTAGTTCTTTAGAAATACCACGTGTAAAGTTTAACAGAGCAGCATTAGTAGTACCACCAGGAAGGAAGCTAGGACGAGGTGTGCGTCCAGCACCACCAATTATGTTGACAATTCGTCCATCATTCCGACTTTTGAAATGGGGGACAACGGCTCTCACTAAACGAATGTAGCCTAGTAATTTTAGATTCCAAGCATCCAAAAAAGCATCATCACCTAAGTCTAAGAAAGAACCTGCACGCGCTGAACCTGCGTTATTAATTAGGATATCAATCTGACCAAATTGTCCCAGAGTTGTGGAGACTACCCGCTCAATACTTTCGCCTTGAGTAAGATCAGCGCTAACAGAAATTACTTTCGCCCCTAATGTTGGTAGAGACTGAATATCAGCTACTGCTTTTTCTAGTCGTTCGGGATTACGGGCAACAATGACTACATTTACTCCTTCAGTGTAGAGAGCTTTAGCGATCGCTAATCCAATCCCTGCACTACCGCCTGTGACAATCGCCGTTTTTCCTGATAATTGTAATTCTAAGCTCATGAAAAATTCTCCTCAAAAATTTCAAATACTAATAGTTAAAGCGTTTCAAGCAGTTGGGGTAATAATTTCATGTCATCAAACACAACAGATGCACCAACTGCTTGTAGTTTTTCCGGGTTCATCAATTCTGCATAACCAAATACTGTCATCCCTGCATCAACCCCAGCCGTCACACCCGTTGGTGTATCTTCAATAACCACACATTCCTTTGGAGAAAACCCCATCTTTGCAGCTGCGTATAAAAATACATCTGGATGTGGTTTACTACGTGCAACTTCTGTAGCGCTAAATATTTTTCCTGAAAAGTAAGGAAGTAAATTGGTCTGGCCTAAAGCTTTCTGTAACCATTTATGATCACTATTTGAGGCAACGCAATAAGCAAGTTTGAACTTACTTAAAACATCATGTATTCCCTGCACTGGCTGCAAGTCTGTCATGAAAGCTTGCATTGTTCGTTGCTCAAATTCATTAGCAAAGTTATCTGGTGGAGCTTTACCAAGCATATTTTTGACTATTTCTACACACATAGCTGTGGATTTGCCAACAAAAATATTGAACATATCCTCTAAAGTCAGAAATAGCCCTATTTCCTTGAGCATTTCCAAAAAAATAGCATTTGCGATTCGTTCACTATCTACAAGAACACCATCACAATCAAAAATAACTAAATTAAATTTGTTCATGAATCAACAAAAAATTAGCTGACTTAGAGATTTGCAAGATGTAATACCGCCTTACCAAGGTAGTTTCTATCCAACAATTTCTGTGCCACATCAGCTATTTGTGTCCAGTCAGCTTCAATTTCAATGGCAGGACGCAATTTACCTGTTTCTACTAAACCTAAAAGCCGTTGCAGTCCCACACCTGCTGATTCTCGTCTCAGTTCGTGGAACAAAATCAAACCATACAAACTTGCACCACCAGTCCCGTAAAAGCGTTGAGCATTAAATGTCACCTCGTTTCCACCTGAAGTACCAAACAAAACAACCGTCCCATCTTCTGCCAATAAACCAAGGGCTGTTCCCAGGGTGTTTCCACCGACTGACTCGACAATCAAGTGGTAGGGAGCGTACTGGCTTGCAGGTAATAAATCTTCACCAATGACTACATAATTAGCACCAGCATCTTTAACAAAAGATTCGTGTCCCGGACTGCGGATATGTGCTACTACTTGTGCGCCGCTGAGGCGTGCTAATTGAATAGCAAAGTTACCAACACCACCAGATGCACCTGTAATTAAGACCGGACGACCTAAAAGTGAACCACCTTTGAGCAGGACATGATAGGCTGTTAAACCCGCTACGGGTAAGGTAGCAGCTTGAGCAAAGGAGACTGACGCGGGTAATTCTGCTAATGAGTGGGTTGGTACTGATACCAATTCTCCCCAAGCGCCAGAACGGAGTAAACCGACGACTCGTGTCCCAGCAGCAGGTCCTGAACCATCAGCAGCCGGGGTTTCTACAACACCCGCTAAGTCCCAACCTGGTCGCCAACCTGGTTCGGCGGTGGTAGAACGTCTGACTTCACCCCGGTTGAGGGAAATTGCTGCTACCCTAACAACAACTTCATTCGCAGCCGGGGTAGGTGCATCAACATCACTTATTGCTAAACGCCCCGATAGGTTGGGGTCAACTACAACAGCACGTATTTTACTCATCTTGAAAATATCTGAATCAGGTTACAGGTTGTTTGATATATCTTCTTGGAAAAGAGTAGCAATAATATCTTTCAATGGGCGATCGCGGTTACACTCTTGTGATGTTTCTTTACCCAAGGAAGTTTGTTCTACTAGGCGGTAAACATCGGCTGCTCCGTGAAAGATGTGTTCACTCAGACCTAATTCTTTAAAGGTTTCTGCAATTTCTTCCATTTCCCCTATCCAACGATGTGCTTTTGGTGTCATGGATGCAATGGAGCGGGTGAGTATACTAGCAAGCGCTGGCTGACTAGTAGATACTTCGTTCCATAGTTCCTCATCTAATATCGCCTACCCCATGTCACCTGGACTTAAAATACCAACAGTTTGGATTTGCATGAAAAGCTTGATTGTACTTGTGTTTAGCTTTTAGCCAAGACGCCGATTTTAGTGATTGAATTAGAAGCTAAACTACGGTAAATTGATAGCATTACAGTATTTTATTGGTAAAAACTTATCACAAATTATTCCAAGGAAGCAAGCTATATTTAATGACTCGCAAAGCGGAATTTTTGAAATATGAGCAAAATTGCTGATCTCTCTGTTTCTGAACTCTTGTCGCTATATCGCGATCGCCAGTTGTCACCAACACAAGCAACCAAAGCAGCCCTAGCACGGATCAATACTTACAATAGCCTAGTCAACGCATTTGCGATCGTTGATGAAAAGACTGCTCTTGCTGAAGCCCGTGCTTCCGAAATTCGGTGGCTGAATGGAAATCCACATGGTTTGCTAGACGGTATACCCTTTACCGTCAAGGATTTACTTTTAACTAGAGGTTTGCCAACGCTTCGAGGTAGCAAAGCGATCGCCCCTAATCAAGCTTGGGAAGAAGACGCGCCTGCGGTAGCTCGTCTACGTGAACAGGGAGCAATACTACTAGGAAAAACTACAACCTCTGAATTTGGTTGGAAGGCTGTAACCGATAGTCCCCTGACTGGTATCACCCGCAATCCTTGGAATACTAACTTGACTCCCGGAGGTAGTAGCGGTGGAGCTGCTGTTGCTGCTGCGTTGGGAATGGGAACACTCCATCTCAGTACAGATGGTGGTGGTTCATCCAGAACACCTGCGGCGTTAACAGGTGTATTTGGTTTCAAACCGACTTTTGGACGTGTTGCTGGTTATCCATCAGCTCATACTGGAACTCTGTTTCATGTTGGTGTTCTGGTTCGTACCGTCACCGATGCGGCAGTAATGATGAATGTCATTGCTCGTCCTGATATCCGTGATTGGTATGCACTACCAGATAACAAACAAGACTATACTTTTGAATTAAGTAAAGGTGTAGCCGGACTGCGAATTGCTTACAGTCCTAACTTTGGCTACGCTGATGTCGATTCAGAAGTAGCCGCCTTAGTCAAAGCCGCAGTTGATGTTTTTGCCAAACTCGGTGCGGTTGTTGAAGAAGTCGAGCCAGGTTTTACTAATCCCCGCAGTATTTTTCAAACCCTATGGCAAGCTGGTGCAGCTAAGTTACTGCGTGGCTTTAATCCAGACCAACAAGCTTTAATTGAACAAGGCTTGCGGGATATTGCCAAAGAAGGCGATCGCATCACTTTATCAGAATATCTCAGCGCCCAAGATGCTCGTGAGGCTTTGGGAAGGCACATGCAACGCTTTCACGAAAACTATGATTTGCTGATTACTCCCACCTTGCCTGTAGTCGCTTTTCCTATCGGGCAAAATAGACCTATTGAAAATCAAGATTGGACGCCATTTACTTATCCTTTCAACCTTACTCAACAACCTGCTGCATCTGTTCCTTGTGGCTTCACCAAAAATGGTTTGCCTGTAGGTATGCAAATTGTCGCTGCAAAATACAGAGATTTACTAGTATTGCAAGCAGCTAAAGCTTACGAAAGCGTTTCTCCTTTTATAATGCCTTTAGAAAGAAACAAAAATATTTCCAAATATTTTCAAGCTGAGAATAATCAGCTTGAATTATACCATCAATCTGATACAAAAGTCCCTATTTGAAAGAGAACTTAGACAAAATATCGAAAAAGTCTATCCAAAAAATACAAGATATTAATAGATAAAATTTTTGCAATTTCAGAGCTTGTGTATTTCTTTGATATACATGAAATGTTATTATACATTGTACAAAATACTTATCTCCGACCAAATTACAGTAGATTTATTCTCATGCATCTTTTTCTAAAAGTTGCACAGATTAGCTCTTGCATCTTTCCCTGAGTACGCCTTGAACTGAAAGGGCGTAGACCTTTTCTTAGAGTAGCCACTTAGAGGGTTTCTATCAGGCTTATAGCCCAAGTCAGTTAAAACGGACTCAAATGTATATTCACTAAGCTTTAGCTTAGTCGAGCTTTAAGCCAAGAATTTATTTCTTGGTGGACTGGTGCGAGATTTTAGATAGCCAATTTTGGCTGGTTCAATCAAGAGTATATTGAACAGCAAGGAGCATAACTATGAAATTGAAATATCTCTTGGCAAGGCTTAAAAAAACCAAGTTCTTTGTCTTGGGAGCAGTTTTTTTTGCTTTTCTGGTAATTATTCCCTTATTACCTTTTTCAGCATTTTCTGCCAATTCTGGTACTAAAATTCAGTTCGTTACACCAGCCTGGGTTGCTGAACATTCCAAAGACCCTAATCTGCGGATATTGGATGTGCGTAACTTTCCTCTTGACTACATTGAAGGACATCTTCCTAATGCTGTGAATATTGCTGATACTGCTTTCCGGGGGCCGAAAGAAGGTCTACCTGTACAGTACTGGAATAATGAAAAAATAGGACAAATCTTTGCCAATTCAGGAGTAACCAATAATAGCCGTGTCCTTGTCTATTCAGATGACAAAGATGTCTTAGGTGCAACTATGGTTGCTTATTTGCTAGAACGTTCTGGATTGCAGGATATCGCTGTACTAGATGGTGGCTACACAGGTTATCAAGCTTCTCAACCAGTAACTAAAGAATTTCCCAAATATACAGTAGGTAAATTCACAGTTCGAGATAATGCTTCAATTCGTGTGACTCTAGATGAAGTCAAAAAGCTGATTGGCAAATCAGGAGTCACTTTTATTGATCCCAGACCAGAGAAATTATTCCGGGGTGAGGAGAATATCTGGGTACGCAACGGTCATATTCCAGGGGCGCGGAATATTCCTTGGGTGACATTTATGGATGCTCAAAATCCTCATCAACTCAAACCTTTAGAGGATATTAAGAAAATTCTTGCAGATAAGAAGATTAGTCCATCGAATGACATCATCATCTCTTGCAGCACAGGACGAGAAGCAACATTACAGTATGTTGTCTTAAAACATCTTCTTAATTATCCCAAAGTCAGGATTTATGAAGGTTCTTGGACTGAGTACAGCGCTCACAAGGATCTACCAGTGGCTACCGGAGATGAGAAAGTGACCTAAATTGCTGACAGAATTTTGAACAGAGGGAGAAATATCATGAGATATGCAATTCTAGTAATCGCCGCAGCAATTGCAACCTTTGGAGCAGTAAATGTACTTGCGGCTAACAATATGGAGCAAGAAAGCTTGGTAAGTTGTAGAAGGAGCAAAGATAAGCCACCAGTAAATTCTGCAAGCGATCACTCAGGAGCTTAATCCAAAAACTTACATTCATTATCTGTGTTAGCGATAGCGTAACACACCCTGCTGGCGTGACATAGCTAAACTTGTACATTAGATTTTAGTTTTTTGGCGCTAACAGCGTCTAATACAAACTTCATCTATTTGCACTATTTTAGATTTATCACGCCACTTGCTTACTAATTACTTTTTATACTCATAGTCAAGTGGTGTGAAGAATAATATCGAACTAGCAAAGCAAATTTACGAGGTTTCACATCTTACTGGGTCATTTAAGCTACGTTCTGGACAAATAGCAGACGAATACTTTGATAAGTATCAATTCGAGGCTGATCCTGTCCTACTTGATTCTATTGTCAGGCAGATGGTTGCTCTCATTCCAAGTAGCATTGACGTACTCGCAGGTCTTGAACTGGGTGCTATTTCAATTGTTACGCTTTTATCACATTACTCTGGTTTACCTGCTGCTTTTGTCCGAAAAGAGGCAAAAAATTATGGAACCGCTCGTTTAGTCGAGGGTACTCAGATTAATAATCGAAAAGTGCTGATTATTGAAGATGTAGTTACCTCTGGCGGTCAAATCACAATCTCAGTAAGCCAACTTCGCCAACTTGGCGCTCAAGTTGATTACGCACTCTGCGTTATTGATCGACAAGAAGGCGCTGCTGATAAACTCCTAACAGAAGGTATCACACTCCTTTCTCTATTCAAACGCAGTGACTTTTCCTAATTAATCTGAGCAATTTTTCTATCCAGGATAAAACACAAGCGTCCGCAACTCTATACTTTCCCGTGGAGGTGCATTCGGTGGGCTGGTCGGATCTTCAAAAGCAGTGTGGGCTGCAAATCTTGCCCGTCCATCTTCTGCGGAGTCGAAACACTTGATGAATAACGCTTCTTCTCTGTGCATTTGCGGAAAGTAGAACCAGCGATGTCCTGGGTTGTATGTGATTGCATAGGTTTCGCCGACGCGATCGCGATACACTAAGTCACTAGCTACCAAGTCTGTTGGTGCTATGCTTTGGGCATCACACACCGTTAATGGTGACTCTTGAATTGGTTGTGCGATCGCCCGCCAAACGTTGATGATTGCAAACCGTTGTTGCAATAGCCTGTCAATGTCATTTATTCCTCGCGCCGCTAATTCCAAACGCGCCCGCGTATAGCCAGATTTGGCAGTAAAGTCATTGTGTACACGCTTAACTGGTTCCCTAATCCCATTCTCACCCTGCTTGAATCGTTGCAAATTACGCAGAGTATGGTCAAATATCACTACCTTGGTTGCACCCGTCACCTCTTTTAATAATTGCTCAGCTTCCGGGTAATAAACATTACGTATTTCATCTTCATCATAAAAGTCGCGCACATTGGTATGATGCTCAGTGAACGCGAAACCTTCCCGATCTAGAGAGATATTTTGTGAGATAGAACGAGCATTACGGATTGGGAGTTTGTATGTCTGATAATTCCCGCTATATCTCGGTATTCCTGGTGGTGGTTCATAGGTGTAGTTGACAGGTTTTTCTGCCATTGGGATTAGGTAATTGAGATTAGCCTCCACATAAGGCAAATCTTCGTAAATCGGTCTATCTAGAACTTGGCTATCTGCACTCATAGGTCATACCATGTTGGTTAGTTGTTGGTTGTTTGTTAATTGTTGGTGGTTAGTAGTTAGTTGTTGGTTGTTAAGCATCCCCCTTGTCTCCCTTGTCCCCACACTCCCCACACCTTACTTTTGACCAGCACCAACCGGAGTAGGTTCACCAAGAATCTTGGTGAATCGTTCTATATAGTAGCTGGTAGGATTGGCAACTGCCTGAATTGATTCGCGATCGCGCACAGTATTCCACCATTGCTGCAAACGTGGTGTTTCTGGTGGTAATGTGAACTTGCGGAAGTGTTCTAGCACAGGCAAACGTTCAAACCAGGGATAGAAGCTGATATCAACTAGACTAAATTTATCCCCTAAGAAATACTGACCATGAGACAGCTTACCTAATCCTTCTTGCTCAATATACAAGAGGGATTCTGTAAATTCTCGTCGTCCCTGTTCTTGTTCTTGAGTATCCTGACACCGTAGAAGTTTGTTAAATGCTGGTACTAAGCGAGTGTTAGCGTAGTAG
>NZ_AJLK01000103.1 GCF_000317205.1 Fischerella muscicola PCC 7414
ACCATTACCCGTACCCCAGATATCAAAGGTACTCTTTACGCCTTCTTCGGTACTCAAGATGCAGGAATACCCCAAGAGCAAACAGAACAAATAGAGGCAGAGTTAAACAAACACCAAATTCCTCACAAAGTCTTTCGCTATCCTGCCGATCACGGCTTTTTCTGTAACCATCGTGGTAGCTACAACCCAGAAGCTGCTGCTGATGCTTGGAACAAAGTTAAGGAACTGTTTCAACAGCAACTCCACTGAGTTCATTGATATCTGGGAAAAAGTAAAAGGTGAAAGGGTAAGGGGTATTCCTTCCATCCCTTACCTTGCGGATTTTGCCCACCCGTACAAAACTTCCCAAAGATATCTTGCTCAACATTCAGTGTAATTTAGTAACATCCTCTTGCTTTTAATACATTTTTGTGAGAAATTCTATTTTGACAACAAAATACGGTAAATTTATCGATATTTAGTACTTACTGCTGAAGCATAAGCAAATAACAAGTCAATCACTAATCGCGTACATCAGTATGTACGTATAAAGATTTGTATTCTGGCGATTAGAAATCGCTGCTACACTTACGAAACCTGCCTCCGCAGGTAATGAAATTCTTTATTTTTAGTCAGTCCACGCAGGTGGACTTAGCCTGTGTAGTTGCAAATTATATTCGCCAAACCTTTTAAAACATCTTCTAACCAGTATATGCATGGTTAACTTTTTGGAGGGTGGTGGCTTGCGTAAGTCGTAAGCCTTAGCTTATGCATCTGTTTTTTTAGCTGTTTTCACTAGCAATATTTGAACGCAGGCATTGAGGGAGTTTTCTGAGTCGGTAACTCTCCTACAGGATGACTGTTTACTGTTGATAATCCCAAATCAGCACAACAGTTATTCATTCCAGTTTCAATAACGGTACTCAATCTCTACAGGTAACTTATCTGCCTGTAGTGCATTCTCATACTTTACTTCCTAACAACAGAGATAATCTTATGCAACTCGATCCTAATTCCGATCAAGTTCCTCAAGAAAATATACAACTGCCAAGCGAAACGACAAATACCAAATCTCGTGCTACTGGCAGAAGACGACGCAGACGTTTATTTGCTGGTAGCGTCAGTAGACGCTCATTTCTTGGCCATGCTGGTATCTTTACGGCTGCTAGCGTTGTTGCAGGCGTGATCAGTTCGCCTTTGTCGTCAAAGAACAGAGGAGATATTGTCCAAGCACAGGAAATAACCCAAGGCAAAAAACCTGTTAGGCGGTTCAACTACATCCAGTTTCGCGAGAAAGCTTTTCGAGTGCGTGTGCAAGCAGCACAAGCGAATCAACAGATTGAGATCCCACCGCATCCAACTAATGGCGATGAGGAACGCTATCCTAACAAAATCGCTACTGACACTAGGGGATTACCGCATAACCAACGAGGGGAAGTTGATCTCAAAGCTTATGATTCTTTGATTAAAGCACTGACAACACTTAACCCTGATGACTATGAAAATATTATCTTGGGTGGGACAAGGAAGCTAGTCAATCCTCAAGGAGCATTGGCAATCAGTCTTGAAGGAATCAATGCATCTCAGATAGCAGTTCCACCACCACCGACTCTAGATAGTCCAGAACAAGCCGCAGAGGCTGTTGAACTCTACTGGCAGGCTCTACTGCGAGATGTACCTTTTCACAAGTTTGAAGACGATCCCAACGTTGCAGCAGCGATCGCAGAACTGAATAATCTGTCAGCATTCCAGGGGCCAAAACAGAATGGTGTTGTCACTCCTCAAACTCTATTTCGTGGCAGTGTCATTTATGTTGATGAAAGTGATCCCTCGGGTAGAACAGCAAAATATGTTATTCCACCCGGAGTACTTGACGGCCCTTACATTTCCCAGTTTCTGTTACGTGAGATTCCTTACAACACTCAGGTTATTTCGCCCCTGATTCGTACTGCTGTTGCTGGTAAGGACAATGACTTCCTGACTAATTACGACGAATGGCTAACTGTTCAGAATGGCGGTAATTCTGGCAAGTCTATTAAGTACGATCCGACACGCCGTTTCGTATTCACTGTTCGCGATCTAAGTGAGTTAGCACATATCGGTGGAGCTTTGTTCTTTGGAGCCTTATTAATTCTCAATGCTGGAATTAGCGCACCCTTAAACCCGGGTAATCCCTACGTCAAATCGAAGACTCAAGTAGGTTCAGCTGCGACGTTTGCACCAGCGCATTTTCAAGCTTTACTCAACTTGGCTCCCTCACGAGCTATCAGAGCTTCCTACTGGCAAAAGTTTTATGTACATCGACGTCTGCGACCAGAAGCATATGGTGGATTAATTTATAACAATCTTGTCAATAAAACTGACTATCCAATTAATTCCGAGGTCTTGAATTCCACAGCTTTAGCTCAGACTTTTAGCAGCTTTGGTACTTATCTATTACCTCACGCATATCCTGAAGGTGCGCCCTTCCATTCCTCCTACCCTGGCGGTGCTGGGGTTATTGCTGGTGTGCAAGCGACACTTTTGAAAGCCTTTTTTGACGAAAACTTTATCATTCCCAGTCCTGTAGAGCCTGATCCCAATGACCCAACCAAAGTAATTCCCTACAGTGGGCCACCTCTAACAGTAGGTGGTGAGTTGAATAAGCTGGCAACTAACTATTACATTGGTCGTAGCAATGGCGGTATCCATTGGCGTTCGGATGGTTCAGCGGCTTTAGCTATAGGAGAAGAAGTCGCCATTAGTATTCTTAGAGACGAAAGGCTAGGGTACAACGAAAAATTCGACGGCTTCACGTTTACCAAGTTTGACGGTACACAAATCACTGTGTAAAAGGGAACAGAAATACAATTTGTGTAATTAATTTTGTTTGATACCATTTCAAATCGGGATACACATAAATTATGTAGAGACGTGCCATGGCACGTCTCTACATGAACAAGCGATCGCAAATCTGATATGGGCGATCGCTTGCTTTTCACTGCTGTCTGTGCGAAAGTTTTATTTAATAGCTAATAACTACTGTATTTCGATAGATATTTAGTATTTAAGATTTGTATCAAAAGTAGTTGTAGCTGTGCAGATGATAGCTCATGCTCAGGGTGAATTGCTCCTTGCGATCGCTCAACTAGAATTGATACTACCAAGGTTACACCAAACAGGTGGTAGCCATGCCCAAAGAGATTTATTTGAGCAAGTTTATCTTGATGCATTGATTCGTACCAGCGAGTATCACAAAACCTTGAGTATTTTAGAAAAAGTCATGCAAAGCACAGCAACATACCAATAATTCAACGGGAATTGGCTTATCTCTATAAAGAATTAGGACGTTAACTCACATCAAATAACCTTCTATGAAATACGTCAATCTTGGTAAAACCGGACTGAAAGTATCACGCCTATCCCTTGGTACTATGACTTATGGTTCTCGTCGGTGGCGAGAATGGGTACTAGAAGAAGAAGAAAGTCGCCCTTTTATCAAACTTGCTTTAGAGTTGGGGATTAATTTCTTTGATACAGCCGATGTTTACTCCTTGGGTGTCAGTGAAGAAATATTAGGGCGATCGCTCAAAGATTTTGCCCAAAGAGATCAAGTAATTATTGCTACGAAAGTCTTCAATAAAGTCGGTGATGGCCCTAATGATCGGGGATTATCTCGCAAACATATTTTTGATAGCATTGATGCTTCCTTGCGACGGCTACAAACAGATTACGTTGATTTGTACCAAATTCACCGTTGGGACTACGAGACACCTATTGAGGAAACCCTAGAAGCCCTACATGATTTAGTTAAGTCTGGTAAGGTGCGTTACATCGGTGCATCGAGTATGTACGCATGGCAGTTTGCCAAAGCCTTATACACAGCCGATAAACACGGTTGGACTCGCTTCGTATCTATGCAAAACCACTACAACCTTGTCTATCGAGAAGAAGAACGTGAGGTAATTCCGTTATCAATAGCTGAAGGAGTTGGGATCATTCCTTGGAGTCCTTTAGCACGGGGATTGTTGGTAGGAAATCGGCAAAAGCAAGACTATGGTGATACTTTACGAGCCAAAACCGATGAATTTGCCCACGAACTCTACTATGATGATTCAGATTTTCAGATAGTCGATCGCGTTGTCGAGTTAGCGCAAAAACGCGGGGTAAAACCAGCGCAAATTGCCCTAGCTTGGTTGTTGCATCAACCAGGCGTAACTGCACCTATCATTGGTGCTAGTAAAATTGAACATCTCAAAGATGCAGTTGAAGCTGTTAATTTGGTGCTTTCTGAAGAAGAACGCAAATTCTTAGAAGAACCCTACAAACCTCATCCTATACTAGGACATCGTTAGGATTAACAGATGCAGTCAACCTATGATTACAGAGTGGCAACGAGGTGAGTATTCCATCAGTACAGACAGAAATCGGCTAAATATCAACGTCATACATCAGTTTCTAGCAAGTTCTTATTGGGCAGAAGGGTTGCCACTCGAAATTCTGAAGCGTTCCATTCAGCACTCACTTGTCTTTGGTATGTACAAAAGCAAGCAACAGGTTGGTTTTGCTCGTGTCACAACCGACTATTCTACCTTTGCCTATATCGCTGATGTATTTGTTTTAGAACCTTTTCGTGGTCAGGGGTTAGGCACATGGTTGATAGAAACAATTATGTCCCACCCAGAATTACAGGGATTGCGTCGCTGGTTACTTATAACTAAAGATGCTCAAGACTTCTACCGACTATTTGGATTTACTGAACTCAAAAATAGCGATCGCTTTCTAGAGAAATGGTATCCAAATGTTTACACTCAGACAGACTAATGATTTCAACCAAACAACAGTTGAGTAGTATTCTTGCAGAAAATTTTTCAGAAAAACAGCAGCTTGATGAATCAATTATGGCAGCTGTGCAGACACTACTACTATATCAACCAATTCAACAGGGACAGTTGAATGCAGAACAAGCAGAGTTAACTCCTCTCTACCCTACTCCAGATCAACGGAAATTCTCGCAACCAGGTTCTTTAGGTTTGAGCCTATTTACATATCAAGTTGAAGATATTATTGACTTCCATCAACGTGTTTCCCGTAGTAGCGCTACTAATGTTACATCTATTGTTGCTAATGAATTTGGTGAACCTTCATTTGGATTAGTTGCACCAGATGGATTTTACTGGATAATTATTGGGAAGTCTAATAAAATAGCAAGATAGCTATGAAATTTAATCTTTAAAAAATACTGACGTTTTATTACTCATAGAAAGTGATAATGAAAGCTGAAATTATTCAAGAGCAAATAGCTTACTATAGTGCCAGAGCCGAAGAATATGACGAATGGTTCTATCGCCAAGGACGATATGACCGGGGTAGGGAAATCAACCAGCTTTGGTTTGACGAAGTATCTATTGTTGAAAATGCTCTATTTCAAATTGGTAGAGTGGAAAATGTTTTAGAGTTAGCTTGTGGAACGGGGATTTGGACGCAGAAACTTTTAAATATTGGTAATCAAATCACTGCTCTCGATGCTTCTGTTGAAGTTTTAGAAATAAATCGCAGCAAATTAGTTAGTAACAACATTGTATATCGACAAGTAGATTTATTTGCATGGCAGCCAGATGCAGAATACGACTTAGTATTTTTCTCTTTTTGGTTATCTCATGTACCACCTGAGTTAGTAGATTCTTTTTTGAAAAAAGTCAATCAATCAGTACGCTTTGGTGGCAAATTATTTATTATTGATTCTCGTTTTGCACCATTGTCAACAGCAAAAGACCATATTTTAGAAAATGATGGTAATGTTTATAAACAGAGAAAATTAAATGATGGCAGAGAATTTAGTATAGTAAAAATATTTTATCAGCAAGAAGAATTAAAAAATAAATTAACAAAATTTGGTTTTGATGTAGAAGTCAAGGTGACAGATAATTATTTTATTTATGCTTATGGTCATAAAATTGATTAAATCACATAGATGATTTTTGTATAACTCAAACGCTAAATAGAATAAGTAGAATCTGAAAATAAAATGCTCAAGGCAATTCTTTTTGATTTAGATGGCACTCTACTTGATCGAGAAACTTCACTTAAGCAATTTATTGGGACTCAATATGATCGCTTAATTTGGGGACTGCACGAAATTCCCAAAGAAGATTATATTTCCAGATTTATTGAATTGGATTGTCGAGGCTATGTTTGGAAAGATAAAGTCTATCAAAGTTTGATATCTGAGTTTTCCATTAAAAAGCTGAGTTGGCAAGACTTATTAAACGATTACGAAAATCAATTTATTCATTCCTGTGTTCCCTTTCCTCACCTGAAAACAACTCTAGAAACTCTGAAGACGTCAGGATATTTATTAGGAATTATTACTAATGGTCTTGAAATTTTTCAGCACCGCACAATTCAAGGATTAGGTATTGAAAATTATTTTGATGTCATAATAATTTCCGAGAGCGAGGGAGTAAGAAAACCAGAGGCAGAGATTTTTGATAGAGCATTGCAAAAATTAAGAGTAAAAGCACAGCAGAGTGTATTTGTTGGAGATCATCCAACTATTGATGTTTTGGGAGCCAAAAGTTTTGGCATGAAAGCAGTGTGGAAGCGTGATCCTTATTGGACAGAACCTATAGAAGCTGATGCAATAATTGATGATTTATCCCTACTCCCTTCAATAATTCAAAGCTTTAATCATTCAATCAATTAGGTCATCATACTCCTAAGAAAAACCTCGGTGGAACCAACCGAGGAATTAGGAGAAAGCTAAATTTCGTTTATGTAGCGTATACCAGCAGGTAGCTACCGATTATGTATCGCCAGCTAAATACGTCTTGCTTTGTGAATAAAGAACGGTAGGAGACTGCTGTAATTCATACTTCAGTTGCGGCAGACTAGGTATCAAAACAGGAAAGAAACCCAATTCCCGCAATTTCTGAGCAGGAATTTGCCGTACTATATCCAGGTGTTCCATGATTCAGCCATACAGGCTGCTCCGCTAATGATAATTCTATGGTTCTGTGTTGGCTAACCATTGGTTTTCTCCTTTGTGAATTTGCGACTATTCACACCTGCTCAAGTGTTACATCGTCGTGGCTTGCCCTCAAACAATCACAATGTTCCAATCAAACTTAAATACGGTTTATCGATAGGTTTTTAGTATTTACTTACATGTACTTTGCCATGAGTTCTTCAAAAACGCAAGTAGGTATTAAGAAACAAAATTTAACTTTACAGACTTATGGAGGTTCTCATCTTGGTGCAGTATGGCTCTGATGCTTTTTGGTCGGTTTGAACTTTAGAGCAAATAGAGGACATTTACCCCACTCTTGCAGACTGTATTCTAACTGTCCTGTTGTTTTTGCACCCTGCTTGTGGCATACTAAAATCCATAAAATACGGTATTCCTATCAAGATACAGTATTAAAATTGGGTGAAGTAAATGACCAAAAAGCCACAGGTATGGTTGCAAAACCCCTTGAACTTTTGGCTACAAACCCCATCACTGTTCTTCGCTAATTAACATTCAGGAGATCGAACAATGGTACAAGATGCTTTTACCAAGGTTGTTGCTCAGGCTGATACTCGAGGAGAATATCTGAGCAATGATCAGTTGGATGCTCTATTAGCTCTTGTCAAAGACGGAAATAAGCGTGTAGATGTTGTCAATCGCATTTCCAGCAATGCTTCTGTGATTGTTGCTAATGCAGCGCGTTCTTTGTTTGAGGAACAGCCTCAGCTGATTGCTCCTGGAGGTAATGCGTATACCAATCGTCGTGCAGCTGCTTGCTTGCGAGATTTGGAAATCATTCTACGTTATGTAACCTATGCAATTTTTACGGGCGACGCTAGTGTACTGGATGACCGCGCCCTCAATGGTTTGCGAGAAACCTATGTAGCACTGGGGACTCCAGGGGCTTCAGTCGCTGTTGGAATTCAAAAACTGAAGGAAGCTTCGCTTGCGATCGCTAGTGACCCCAACGGCATTACTCCCGGTGATTGCAGTAGCCTGCTGGCAGAAGTTGCCAGTTACTTTGATCGGGCTTCCTCGGCTGTCAGCTAGTCAATTGCCTTAGTTATTAGTTAGTAGTTGATGGTTGTTTGTTCCAACCAACAACCAACAAACAACAACCAACAAACAACAAATAACAAATTTGTAAAACCACAAGGGAGATCAGAAATTTATGTCAAAAACTCCATTAACCGAAGCAGTTGCAGCCGCAGATTCTCAAGGTCGCTTTTTGAGTAGCGCAGAATTTCAAGTTGCTTTCGGTCGCTTCCGACAAGCAGCTGTGACGCTAGAAGCAGTGAAAGCGTTGTCTAGTAGAGCGCAAAGCCTAGCTGAAGCAGCAGCCAACGCTGTGTATCAAAAGTTTCCTTACACAACTCAGTTGCAAGGCCCTAACTATGCATATGATCAGCGTGGGAAATCGAAATGCGTGCGTGATATCGGCTACTACCTGCGGATCATTACTTATGCACTAGTTGCAGGTGGAACAGGCCCTATTGATGAGTATTTAGTTGCTGGATTGGCTGAGATCAACAGATCCTTTGAGCTATCTCCTAGTTGGTATATCGAAGCTCTCAAGTACATCAAGGCCAATCATGGTTTAACTGGTGATCCTGCTGTGGAAGCAAATTCCTACATTGATTATGTCATCAATGCTTTGAGCTAGCGAAATCAGTGGACACTGATTAGTGAACAGTTATCAGTTATCAGTTATCAGTTGCAATTGGTGACTGATAACTGTTTTGGTCTGTTCATACTTTTATTTAGATTGACTAACTATTTATAAACAAAAATATTAGATAAACGTATATTTTATTTGCAAAAGACTTGTATTACATCTGAGGTTATGCAATCATAATGTATTAATTACCGATAAATCGGTAGGTGAACAGTATTTACGTTTTTGGTGCAAACACTGCACAAACAATATCATTCAGACACTTTGAGGTCGAGTACAGATTACGAGTGTGAGTAATATCTGCAAAGAAACTGGAGTTTAGCTTAATGAGGTAAAGATTGTTAGCACGAATTAATTGGTGTCAAACAATCCGTTGCAACCTCTGGTGTTACCAAATGGACTATTTCGCCCATAGTTAACTAAAATCTGGCATTGCTATAGTTGCACACCTATTAGCAGGACAAATTTCGATTTTTCCTCCGTCGTCAAGCTCGATTTTGTCAGGGTTTGCGACTTGTAAAAGTCAACGAGTGAAATAACCGGAGAAATCATCATGACAATTGCATTAGAACGTCCCAAGAAGAAAACTCGCTCCGCCGAGATTCGCCAACAGCTGGGTTATCCCATCATTGATACTGATGTACATACCCAGGAATTTGAGCCTGCTTTTCTCGACTACTTAGCTCAGGTAGGTGGTACAAAGATTGCCGATGCCTTCCGTGAGCATCTACCAGGTGCTGGTCGCTATCGTTGGTTCCAGCAAACTTGGGAAGAACGTCATCATTACCGTACTGCTCGTCCTCCCTTCTGGGGTCGTCCTACCAAGGACACCTTAAATCTAGCCACTGTCAGCTTACCGAAGCTACTACACGAACGCTTGCAAGAAGCAGGAACAGACTTCGCCATCCTCTATCCCAACTTGGCAACCCTAGCACCGCAAATCAAGAATGAAGAAATGCGACGGGCAGTTTGCCGAGCAGCTAACCTTTATCATGCAGATATCTTCCGTTCTTATAGCGATCGCCTCACCCCAGTTGCAACCATTCCCCTGAACACACCAGAGGAAGGAATTGAGGAATTAGAATATGCAGTCAAAGAATTAGGACTCAAAGCTATTCAAATTCCCGCTTACGTTACCCGTACCATTCCCGCCTTTGAAAAATATCCAGAAGAAGTGCAACGAGAAGCAACCTGGATAGATACCTTAGCATTGGATAGCGCCTACGATTACGATCCCTTCTGGGCGAAGTGTGTGGAATTGAAAGTTGTTCCTACCACCCACGCTTCTGGTATGGGTTGGACTGCACGACGCTCGATTTCTAATTACCAATACAACCACATCGGACACTTTGCCTCCGCAGGAGAAGCATTCTGCAAAGCCCTGTTCTTTGGTGGTGTTACCCGTCGTTTCCCCACCCTCAAGTTTGCTTTCTTAGAAGGTGGTTCGGCTTGGGGTGCTAGCCTTTATACCGATATCATCTGGCATTGGGAAACCCGTAACCCAGATATATTACAGAATAACCATCCCAATAATGTTAACCGGGAAGAATTGCAGGAACTGTTCGCACGTTATGGCGGGCCAGAAATCAAAGGTCGCTTTGAACAGCTAGGTAGCGGGTTAGGTTTCCACGGCAAATACTTTGCGCCAGAAGATCCTGGTGAACTAAATGAATTTGCTGCGGCTGGAATTACAAAAGCCGAAGATGTACGCGATCGCTTCTTGAATCACTTCTACTTCGGCACTGAATCAGATGATCTCCGCGTTGCCTATGCCTTCTATCAAAAGGCCAATCCTTTTGGTGACAGAGTCAAAGCCTTCCTTGGTTCCGATTCAGGTCACTGGGATGTACCTGATATTACAGCTGTCACTGCCAACGCTTACAGCATGGTAGAACAAGGCATTTTCAGCGAAGAAGACTTGCGCTACTTCCTTTCTATACATCCCTTAGAGTTGTACACCAGTCTGAATCGTGACTTCTTCAAGGGTACGGCAATTGAGAAAGAAGCTGAAGAATATCTAGTAAGTGTTGGTCGTTAGTGAAGTTAGGGATAGGGGATTGGTGATTCTCCTAAAGGAGACGCTACGCGTAGACGCGCTTGACTCGGCTTCTCGCAGAGTACGGGGATTGGGTATTGGAAAAAATATCAATATCCTAATTACCTTTCCCTGTTCCCCGTGTTCCCCTTCTGTGTAAATCTATGGTTACTACAGTCAAGCATCAGTATCTCAATATTTTTCGTCGCTTTACACTACTGTTAGTGCCAGGATTGTTCACACTGGCAACTTCTCTGACATTAGTTAGTTGCACGCAAGAGAGCCAAAAAGCACAAACCCAATCTCCTGCTAGCAATGCATCAGATACTCAGACATCTGGAATTAAAACCAAATTACTCCGCATGGGGTATCAACAAGCAGGTGATTTAGTCAAGGTAACACAAGTACTAGAAAAACGACTAGAACCCTTGGGTATCAAGGTGGAATGGGCGCAGTTTGCCCAAGGACCACAGCTGATGGAAGCTATGAATGTCGGCAAAATAGATTTGGGTAATGTTGGGGAAACTCCTCCTATCTTTGCTCAAGCAGCTGGCGCTCAGATTGCTTATGTTGTGGGTAGACGACGCACTCAAAATAGTGGCAAAAGTAGTGCGATCGCTGTTCCACCCGATTCTCCGATCAAGAGTGTCAAGGATATCAAAGGGCAAAAAGTCGTCTTCCAAAAAGCCTCTGCCTCCCACTATTTCATTCTCAGAGCTTTAGAAGATGTCGGTTTGAAATACAGTGATATTCAAGTCTTGAGTATACCTAACGTAGAAGCTACTAGTGCTTTTTTAGAAGGGAAAATTCCTGTTTGGGTAACTGGTGATCCTCATCTGGCTCGAGTTGAAAAATTGGGTAAAGCAAAGATTATCAGGACAGCCCAAGGGCTTGATTCTCCTGGTGGATATTATGTCGGGACAAAGCAGTTTGCTATTGATAATCCAGAATTACTACGGATTGTTATTGAGGAGATTGATAAAATTGAGCGCTGGGCTGAGGCAAATCCCAAAGAAACTGGCAAGCTAATCTTACCCCATCAAAAACTACCTCCAGATGTCATGGATTTGGTAATTAGTCGTCGTACTTATGGATTGAGGGCTATTTCCCCAGATTTAATCAAGGAACAACAACGAATTGCAGATTACTTTTATAAAAATGGCTTGCTTCCCAAACCTTTGAATGTTCAAGAAGCGATGCTGACACCAGAACAGTATGCTGCAATCACACCACCAACTATCAGCCAGAAATAGTGTGGAAGGGGTTGGGGGTTGACTCTTCCTACACCTATTTTCAAGACAGCCCCTCATGGGCAATTGCCCACAATGAGGGGATGAATTAAACGTAGACGCGCAAGCGGCTTCCCGTAGGGTACACAGATGGACACCGATGGATTTTGGGTTTGCTGTTAAGTTCATCCCTATTAAGAGTTCCCCATTTTCAAGACAGTCAATCACGCTGCTGTTTTGGCACAACCAAACATGAAAATCTCTTCCCAATCCCCAATCCCTGATCACTTTATAGCCAAGTATAAAAATTCTTCTGGAGTAAAAAGAAATGAGTTTTCAACACTTTGATATCCAACCAGTTGCAGGACGCATCGGTGCTGAAATCCTGGGTTTTGACTTGAGTGCTGACCTCAGCAAAAACATTATTAGTGAGATTCGCCAAGCCCTCATTCAATATAAAGTCATCTTCTTCCGTCATCAGCAACTTGATGCCGAAGGACAAGTCAACTTCGCTCGTAGATTTGGTGAAGTGACCACAGCTCACCCCACTGTACCATCACTTGAGGGACATCCAGAAATCCTTGACTTAGATTACGGCCGTACTGCTGCCCGTGCTAACACTTGGCATACCGATGTGACTTTTGTAGACCGTCCTCCACTCGGTTCTATCTTGCGGGCGATTGAAATTCCACCAGCAGGAGGCGATACAATTTGGGCAAACTCTGTGACTGCCTATCAAGATTTACCATCTCATCTGCAAACTTTAGCAGATCAGCTGTGGGCTGTACACAGCAACGCCTACGATTATGCAGAAGCCGCAGTCAATATTTCGGAAGAACTCAAAGCTTACCGAGCTGTCTTTACATCTACTGTGTACGAAACTTTGCATCCAGTCGTCCGTGTTCATCCTGAGTCTGGTGAGCATGGTTTGTTTATCGGTGGTTTTGTGCGTCAGATTCGCGGACTATCAACTACAGAATCAGATGACATTATCCGTTTGTTGCAATCTTATGTCACACGTCCAGAGAACACAGTCCGTTGGCGTTGGCAAGTTGGTGATTTAGCCTTTTGGGATAACCGCGCTACTCAACATTATGCGATCGCTGATTACGGTAATCAACCTCGCCGAGTTCAACGGGTAACACTCGTCGGTGATCTTCCTGTTGGTATTGATGGCAAACATAGCGAGGCTATCAAGGGAGATTCCTCTAGATATATCCCCACTTTGGCAGCTGCTTGAGAAGGCAGAGGGCAGAGGGCAGAGGGCAGAAGGCAGAAGGCAGAAGGCAGAAGGCAGAAGGAAAGAGGTATGCTTCTAAAGGGAAAGAAGAGAAGAAAATGAGTAAGAAAAGACAGCTAAAACTGGGTGCTTTTTTGATGAGTTCTGGTCATCATGTGGCGGCGTGGCGACACCCACAAGCAAGAGCAGATGGTGGTTTGAACTTCCAGCATTTTCAGCAAATTGCCCAGATGGCTGAACGAGGAAAATTTGACATGATTTTCTTCGCTGATGGTGTAGCTGTCCGCCAACGGGGTCAAGGAACTGATGCTTTGAGTCGTTCGGTAGTCGTTCATTTTGAACCACTCACTTTGCTATCGGCTTTATCAGTGGTAACAGAACACATTGGATTAGCAGCGACAGTTTCAACCACCTATAACGAACCCTATCATCTCGCCCGTAAGTTTGCGTCCCTAGATTATCTCAGTGGTGGTCGTGCTGGTTGGAATCTTGTTACTTCTGCTACAGAAACAGAAGCACACAACTTTAACCGCGATCAGCATATGGAACATGGGCTGCGCTATGAACGTGCTAGAGAATTTGTAGATGTTGTCACCAAGCTTTGGGATAGTTGGGAAGATGATGCTTTTGTGAGGGACAAAGAGTCAGGGGTGTTCTTTGAACCTGACAAATTGCACATACCCAACCACAAAGGCAAGCATTTCTCGGTACGCGGCCCGCTCAATGTTGCTCGTCCACCGCAGGGATACCCGGTGATTATTCAAGCTGGTTCTTCTGAAGATGGTCAAGAACTTGCTGCCCAAACAGCAGAGGTAATTTTTACTGCTCAACAAACACTCGTAGAGGCACAGGCGTTCTATTCTGGTGTCAAGGCGAGAGTGGCTAAATACGGACGCAACCCCGATGATGTCAAAATTATGCCAGGCGTATTTCCAGTCATCGGTAGAACTGAGGAGGAAGCCAAGGAAAAATACGAGCAGTTACAGGATTTAATTCATCCTCATGTCGGCTTGGGTCTACTTTCGGGGATGATTGGCGGATTTGATTTATCTCAGTATCCTGTAGACGGGCCGTTACCAGAATTACCAGAGACTAACGGTGGTAAAAGCCGTCAGCAACTGTTAACTGACTTGGCACGGAGAGAGAATTTAACAATTCGACAATTGTATTTAGCGATCGCAGGCGCACGCGGACATAGAACAATATTAGGAACACCCGTAACAATTGCTGATCAGCTAGAAGATTGGTTTGTTAACGGTGGCGCAGATGGTTTCAATATTATGCCGCCTTATTTACCAGGTGGTTTGGATGAGTTTGTAGAGTTGGTAATTCCCGAACTACAACGCCGGGGACTGTTCCGGACTGAGTACGAAGGTCGAACTCTGCGCGAGAATCTTGGTTTACCTCGTCCGGTAAATAGATTTACCAAAGTTGCAGATTCTCCTGAACTGGTAAGTGCTTCTCTGCATAAATTATCCATAATAGATTAGTTTGAAAGAAATACTTTCACAGAAAAATTCCCGGAGTTTTATTTTATGGCACTGACTCCATCAACAATGCTACCGTTGGGTACTTTAGCACCAGATTTTCAGCTACCAGATGTGGTTTCTGGTGAAAAGGTTTCACTTTCCAGCTTTGCTAGTAAAAAAGCCTTGCTAGTGATATTTTTGAGCCGCCATTGTCCTTTTGTGCAGCACATCAAATCGGAATTAGCAAAACTGGGTAAAGATTATCGCGATCGCAATCTTGGCATAGTTGCAATCAGTGCTAATGATCCGAACACCCATCCCGATGACGCACCCGAATCTCTCAAAGTCTTTGCACAAGAGTTGGATTTATCCTATCCTCTGCTTTTTGACGAAACGCAGGAAACAGCAAAGAACTTTTTTGCTGCTTGCACTCCAGACTTTTTCTTATTTGACGCTAGCCGCAAGCTAGTCTATCGCGGACAGTTAGACGACAGTCGTCCTAATAATGGTATATCTGTAACTGGAGGTGATTTACGGGCAGCGATTGAAGATGTGTTGAGCGATCGCGCAATTACTTGGGAGCAAAAGCCGAGTATCGGTTGCAACATCAAATGGAAGCCAGGAAATGAACCTGTGTATTACAAATCTCCTGCTGTTACTGCTTGATAGAACGTGAGTTAAACGGAGTATTTAGTTTTTTCACAATTCCGCCTGCATTTTAATTGCAGGCGGGTTAATTCCCTAGTCTGATCATAATTTATGAAACTTACAAATTTAATGTATTATTTTGCAGGATAGAGTAAATGATCTGGATCTAACCAAACAATGTAGAAAACCTCATCAATAAAGAATCCGTGAACTCTGCCATATTCATTTGAGGATAGGGAAAATTGATAAGGAGTATCAACTAATTGTTCCTCATTTGGTAAACCAAATCCATTTTCGCTAGTATCTTCCCACTTAATCGGATGACATCTGAGAGAACTGCTACGGTTAATTAACATTTCTTGTGCTGTCAAGGCGGATAAAGCTTTCAATCGTTCTAGTAGCGTTAGCCAATAAATTGCTGCTTTTCCGTTACAAGAAAATTTGCTGTTATCATCCTGATAGTATTTAAAGGAAAAGCTGAAGCCACCTCAAGGCATCAGCTTAGTTGGCTTAATACCTGATTTACTTTCCTTAGCAACGTCAGTCTTTTTAATCCTCTTCTTCGACACGAGACCCGTAGTACTCCTTCATCCACTCTTTTTTAATAATTGCGTTGGAAGGTGCATCTGGTGGTAAATTTCCCCTGGCTAAATTCCAAGGTGCTTCTACATGAGTCATTTGCTCTAATTCATAAGCATCGCAAGCAAAATATTCTTGTGCTACCTCATCCAAAAATTCTTTTATATTTTCAGACAATTGAGGGTTGACATCCTTTAAAATTGGTTGCCATCCAAAATTTTTGTACTTTTGGTATAGTTCAGGGATTACGGGGCCATGTACCCATGCTTGAAAATCCTCCAGAAACAGGGGAATATTATGAATTGCCAGATGCCAAGCCTGAGCGTAATACACAAGTTTTTGAAGCTTCAGGTTACTTATGAAAGAGCCTGTTTCATTTGCTAACCAAATAAAATAATCTGCGATCTCAAAGCATGACAGCACTACAATCACCCCCTTCAATGTGCTATTCAGCAGATTATAGAATTATTTTGCCTAAAGCTACTGATAATTATCTTACTTAAGATAGTTTACTTGTACTATTATAGCCTTGCTTTGGGTCACACACTAAATTTTAACTTTGTGGAATATTTCTCAATAATTATTGTCTTTTTGTGCAGTATATCTGTACTGAATTCAAATATCTTGGTGTTGTGGAGACCCGAGCAAAGTTGTCGCTGTAAACTCCTAGTGCATAGCACCTTTGACCACATTGACTGCTTTGGCATTTAAGCCTTTCTCATTTTTCACAAGTACGAACTCAACAATATCGCCAGGAAACAACTTTTGTTCAGCCTCACGAATTTCTCGAAAATGAACAAAAATATCTTCATGATGGTCGCCTCGAATGAAACCAAAACCTCTTATATCGCTGAATTTACTTACTGTCCCTTGCTCACGTTCAACTTGAGCAGCAGTTGCTTTTAGTTTAGGTCGCTCAAAGGCTTTGGGTTGCTGTGAAACAGCAAGTTCATCAGCCAATATAGAAATGAGATCGTTTGTGAAAGCTTTACGACGAGTTGCCTCAAACTGAGCATAGGTTACTTTTGTCAATGCTTGGTCTATTATTTTAGTTGCTTTCTTGAATGTTTCTAAAGCTTTGGGAGTTTTTTCTTGTGTCGAAACCTACCTTATACTCAATTTATACCTTGCAGAACAGACTGCAAATTCAACAACCGCTCTTTTGCCTTGGCCAAAGTTTCTGGCTTCTTACTAAAACAGAACCTGATAAAATTTTTACCTGCCTCTGATTGTGAGAAAAAGCTAGAACCGGGAACCACTGCCACACCAATCTCTTTAATTAAGTATTCCGTAAATTCCACACTATGGTTGTAACCAAAACGCGAGATATCTGCAAACACATAGTAGGCTCCTTTGGGAACAAAATAGGGAATTCCCACTGCATCCAAAATTTGCAAAATATTGTCTCGCTTTTGCTGATAAAGCTTTGCTAGTTCTTCGTAGTAACTCACAGGAAGTTGCATGGCTGCTACTCCTGCTCTTTGCAAGGGTGCAGGTGCGCCAACGGTGAGGAAATCATGAACCTTGCGAATTGCTCCTGTTAATTCTGGGTTTGCTAGAATATAACCAACTCGCCAACCAGTCACACTGTAGGTTTTGGAAAGACCATTAATAGTAACTGTTCGCTCAGACATTCCTGGCAGAGTTGCCATTGCAATATGCTGCGTTCCATCATAGAGAATGTGTTCGTAGATTTCGTCTGTAAATACCAATACATCCCATTTTTGACAAAGCTCAGCGATTAAAGTTAGTTCTGCACGAGAAAATACTTTTCCGGTCGGGTTATGGGGTGTATTGATGATAATGGCTTTGGTGCGTTCATTAAATGCTCGACGCAGTTCTGCTTCATCAAATGTCCACTCTGGTGGATGCAGCGATACGTAGCGAGGAGTTGCACTGGCTAAAATCGCATCGGGGCCGTAGTTTTCATAATACGGCTCAAACACAATCACTTCATCACCTGGATTTAGAGTTGCTAGCATCACAGCTGCCATTGCTTCTGTTGAACCACAGGTGACGGTTATTTGTCTTTCCGGATCAATATCTAAGCCTAAATACCAATGGACTTTTTCTGCAATAGCATGACGAAAGGCTTTATCGCCCCAGGTAATTGCGTACTGATTAATGTCTTCCTGAATTGCTTCGCAAGCTGCCTGTTTTAACTGAGGTGGACAAGGAAAATCAGGAAATCCCTGCGCCAGATTCACAGCACCGTATTGCAATGCCATTCTAGTCATTTCGCGAATGACTGACTCTGTGAACTGGTTTGCTTTATCTGAAATTTTCTGCTTTCCTGTTGGAGTCACGTTTATTCCTCTATAAATATAGAAATTACTTTAAATCGATAAGTTTACCGTATATTTTACCAATAAGTAGTACTATATTGTTCTTTGCGATCGCATGATCACTGCCCAAGTGGTGCAGGGATGATCTCGATACCATACTTGGGGGCAGTGGTAATAATTTTGTCCAGGTCTTCAAACTCATTTTTTATTCATACTCCTGCAACGCCCCTAACTTCCGAATTTCTGGCCAAATCATAGCTGTTGCAATTACCACCAAAATTGTCCCAATCCCCCCACCAACTACAGAAATGACTGGGCCGAATAAGGCAGCAGCCAAACCAGACTCAAAACCTCCCAACTCATTCGAGGCACTGATAAAGACGCTGTTGATGGCAGCAACTCGGCCACGTAAATGATCAGGTGTGCGAATCTGCACTAAAGTATGGCGAATCACAACGCTGATACTATCCAACGCCCCACTTAATGCCAGCATCAGCAGTGACAACCAAAACCAACGAGATAGCCCAAAGATAATCGTGACGACGCCAAAACCAACCACTGACCACAGTAAAGCTGGGCCAGCTTTGCGTAACGGTGGTAGATGTGCTAAAGCCACTGCCATAATTAATGCACCTATAGATGGCGCTGCCTGTAGATATCCCAACTCCACTGGGCCTACCCGTAAAATATCCTTAGCAAAGATGGGTAATAGTGCAACTGCACCACCCAGTAAGACAGCAAACATATCCAAGGTGATTGCAGCTAAAATTACCTGGTTCTGCCAGACAAACTTAGCACCAGCAGATAAAGCTTTTAGGGATATTGGTTCTTTGGTAAAAGTTGTTTTTTGTTCTTTAATTACTACTGTTAAAGCAAAACACAAAAATGATGCGATCGCTGCCAACACATATACCCCTGTGGCACTTCCGAAAGCTGCGATCGCAAATCCTCCCAAGGCTGGCCCAATCACTGTTGCCAACTGAAAACTTGTACTATTCCAAGTGGCAGCATTTGTAAAAGCACTCACTGGTATTAATTGCCACATAAGAGCATCGCTAGCAGGCTTTAAGAACGCTCTAGCAACGCCTGTTAACAGCAAGCAGGTATAAACTAGAACAACTGTACCTCGACTGTAGGAAATAACAGCCAAAGCCAGTGAGCAAAGCACTAACAGCATGATAGAAAGTAACATGGTGTGTTTGCGATCGCTCCTGTCAGCGACATGTCCAGCAATCAAAGTCAGGGCAATCATCGGCAGGACTTGCGCCAGTCCCACCCCACCTAACACCATAGCTGAGTTGGTACGCTCATAAAGCTCCCAGCCAATCGCTACAGTCTGCATTTGTGAACCTGTAAACAGGAGTACACGCCCAATTGTAAATAGTCGATAATCTCGATATCTCAGGGCTGCAAAGGGATCGTGTGATGCAACCTCAGTTTTAAGGAGCTTTTGGAACTTCTGTTTGCTCGAAGACATTTTTGAGTAGAGTCAAACCTTCTTCAATTTGTGATACTTGTTCTGGTGTCAAACCGTCCAGAATATCGGCTATATGAGCGCGAGTTTTTTGTTGAGATTCCTCTAGAAGTTGCTTACCTTCTTCAGTTAAATTGAGAACAACTCGTCGCCGTTCTTGGGGATGATCGGTGCGTTGTACCAAATTCCTTTGTACTAGTCGTTCTATTGTGGTTGATGCAGTAGCACAAGTGACACCCAGATGTTCTGCCACCTCAGATAGTGAAGCACCTGGATTGCGCTTGAGAAATGCTAGCGATCGCAGCTGAGGTATAGACAAACAGTCAGCACTGTGAGTCCGCATATCGGCTCGGATAAACCGCATTAATAATGGAATTGTTTCCATTACCCTAGCGGCACATTCTTGAGAAGGTTTACCGAGCTTCATGGGTCTGTCATTCTCCTGATTACATCGCCACCCGTGGGTAAAGTTTTCCACAGATGATTGTCAAGCCTATCAATGTTAGCAAGAGAATTATACAATTTAGATTAAACCCGTACAGACTGGAGCCATTTACTAGCATCGTACCGCGTAGGGCATCAACTTGATACGTCAAGGGGTTGATATGGGAAATAAACTGCAACCACTTTGGCATGAGTGATATGGGATAGATGGCATTACTAGCGAAAAATAATGGCATAGTCAACAATTGCCCAATCCCTGTAAACCGTTCTCGGGTTTTCACTAGACAGCCAATGATGAGCGAGAAAATGCAAAAACAACCTGCTCCTAAAAGCACAATTACCAATACTTGAAGTAAAGCTAAGGGATTGAGATTTAACTTGACACCTAACAGCAGTGCCAATCCATAAATGATTATTATCTGTGATAAGCATCGTACCCCACAACCTAGAGCTTTACCCAATACCATCGCTGCACGAGGTATAGGACTAGCGAGGAATTTATGCACAATTCCCAAATCTCGCTCCCAAATCAGCGTCATACCACCAGTGAAAATTGCTACAAACAGCACACTTTGAGCGAGGATACCAGGAGCCATAAACTCCAAATAAGATAAATTCCCTGTTGGAATAGCGCGAGTGCGGGTAAAAACTTGCCCAAAGACCAACAGCCATAATGCAGGCTGTACACCTCGTATTAGTAAATCATAGGGGTCATGGCGGAGTTTACGTACTTCTAGTTCAGCGACAACAAGAGTTTTACTGATTATTTGGGCGATCGCAAAAATAATATTGTTTCGATAAGCAGGTGTTTGTTCAACCCAACCGTTGAGCATTACGTCTGGTTTTTGCCGTGTCATAGTAACTCACTCCCGATGCTAATTCATCCCCTGTGTAGTAAATAAACACATCATCCAAGGTTGCGTTTGGTTTAGCGATCGCAGCTTTTAATTCACTGGGTGCGCCAGTCACAATTTCCTTACCCCGGTTCATAATTGTCACACGGTTACACAAACTATCAGCTTCTTCTAAAAAGTGGGTAGTTAAAAATATAGTTGTGCCGTAATTAGCACGGAGTTCTTGTACCAGATGCCATACCTGAGTGCGGGCAACTGGATCAAGTCCTACTGTTGGCTCATCTAAAAACAAAAGCTGCGGTCGATGCAGAATAGATTGGGCTATTTCTAGCTTGCGAATCATACCGCCAGAGTAAGTTCTCACCAAGCGATGGGCTGCTGAGTGCAAACCCATGAACTCCAACACATCATGGATGCGCTGTTGGCGTCGCTTCGATGGGATATCATACAACTTGGCAAAAATTAAAAGATTCTCATAGCCTGTAAGGCTGCCATCAGCAGAAAGAGCTTGAGGTACATAACCGATAACTCTTCTAACCGTATTGGATTGATGAGTCACATCATAGCCAGCTAAAGTTGCTTGACCAGCGCTGGGTGGTAACAGGGTTGTCAACATCTTAATTACTGTACTTTTGCCTGCTCCATTGGGTCCAAGCAAGCCAAATACTTCTCCAGGTGCTACGGAAATATTTAAGGTATCAACTGCTGTGAACTTGTCAAAGCGGCGCGTGAGTCCCCGAGTTGACAATATGACCGATTTTAGGGTGTTTACGGATGTTGACCAATCAGTTCTTCCCGTCAGTTTAGTCACGAGTAGAATGCACTTCCTTTGCAGCAATATTTAGATTCTCTAATTATTAGCTTCTCATATTTTACTGGGAAGTCAAGAGCTCATAGAACTAAACCAACACCCTAAAATCGCAGTGAATGCTGATTTTCTTTCTGATTTCAAGATGCAGAAGTTAACAATAGTGTGGATACAAAAATTTATCGCTTCCGTATTTTTGCACTACATTGCATAGATTCCGCCAGCCTGTGGAAAACACTCCTAACCAACCAAGTTAGCGATCGCAACAACGTAAAGAAATCATTTGACGCTCGCGATCGCTCAGTGCTTGGTTCGGTGGTGGTGAGATAGCGGTCTCTCACCCCAGCGACAACGTTGTAGGCGGTGAGTCCTGATTCTACTCTGGGGAGACTGCCGAAAATTTGCCCATCATTGGCGGCGTTACCAGTGCGATCGCCCCAAAAATCAGCAGCATAATTTATTTGGAACGCGATCGCACCAATGATGCCTAGCGAGGTTGGTCATTCCGCTTATCAACAATTTCCACTACACCCTCGTCAGTAGTAGTTCCTGTATATCTCTGTGTAGTCCGATCAATATCATTCATGTCAGCAGAAGCTACATCACCAGATACATCGTATATGGCCCAATCTCGAATATCTTGATTCCTCAAAATAGAGCCAGCACGGTTAATTTCATCCTCACTACCATCTACAATCACTAAAAATTCACCTTGGGATACCCGTTGACCATAAGCTCTGGCTTCTTCTTCTGGAATACCCAAACCAGTCAGCGCTCCTACAAGACCACCTGCTGCTGCACCAATACCTGCACCAGCCAAAGTAGTTGCTATAGTTCCGGCTGCCAGAAAAGGCCCGACTCCCGGAATAATTAAAGCTTCCAAGCCTACGAGTAAACCACCAATACCACCCAAAGCTGTGCCTGTGACTGCACCAATTCCAGCACCTTCTTGAGCTTCATTATCACCGCGATCGCTCATGTCAGATTTATCTTTGACAGTAGCTCCAGCGATTTGCTCATTGCGATCTATATCCTTTGCCAATACAGAGACTCGATCCATAAGGAAACCTGAATCTCTAAGTCTGGAGAGCGCTTCTTCTGCGGTTTGGCGGTTGGGGAATGTACCAACTGCACGTTTACGTCGTTGTATAGCCACTTTCTTTGTGGGGGACATTGACTGCGTTTGGTCGCATCCCGGCAGTTATTTCGGTATGCATTGTCTTTCTAGTAATGCTAGCTCGCCTGTATCTTGGTGTACACTATCTGGCAGACTTACTCGGCGGCGTGGCGATCGCGTTGATTTTGGTGGTTGCTTACCAGCGTTTTTGGCCCAAGCTTGTGCGCTGGTTCTCTGGACGGACATTTCAATTCTTCCTGGTTCTTGGTCTTTCAGCACCGATTGCAGTACTTCCTTTCACCAGTTTCTCTCCTAGAGGTTGGGAACTTTTTGGTTATGCGGTAGGTTTGGGAAATGGCTTCACACCTGCTACCCCGTCGAGTACACGACACTCCATCAACTCGCTGAAAAGCTGCTTGTGAGTGTTCAATATTGCTTGCCGTGGGTAAGGTTTGACTTTTGACCTTCTTGCTAGATTTTTCGTTAGATTTTTGAAACCATTCAGCATCTTTCCTTGAGCAATCTTCCCCTACTTGCGATCGCTCCCCGAATTCTTTTTTACATTTCTTTAGAGACACGAACATTTTGAAACTTACCACTCATCCATTGAGCGCCTGTAAGTCCTGGTTGATTCTTGGTAGTTTTGATTAACATTTTTAGGCAGTGTTGAATGACGAAAATTTGTAAATTTTACAGTTGAAGTTTGAGGTATTGATGGTGGCGATCGCAATTGAATCTGGAGGTGTTGCTTCAGCTTTGGTTACGTCAGGAGTAATTTGCACACTTGCGTAAGTTGGCGAACCTTTGCCCATCACCACCCTAAAGTTATAGATATTCCTCTCCCCTCCTTGCATCTCTGTCACCACCGTCAAGTGAGCGCCGTTGGTAGCAGTGGGTATACCTCTAAATAGATCGTTTGCCATTGCTACTTGTCTGCACACTACTAAATCCGCCATCAGACTGGGAAATGCTAGTTTGTACATCAGGTTGGTTAATAATTTCCCCAGCTTTAGCCAATCCCGATACCAACCCTAATCCTACATCCAAACTAAATATTTCTCCCCCTTTATTGTGATACTGACTGGCGATTAAAGGGTTTCCGCCTTCTCCCAATACTGCAATTGTTCCAGGGGACACTGGATATTCAGTACCATCTTTGACAATTGCAGTCACTTGTGCGATCGCCCAACCATTTGGATTTACTCCTTGCATTTCAATTGACAGGAGTGTGCCTGCTGGTATCGCTTCTTCCCTTTAGACCGCATGAGGTGACGCGCTCTCGATTTGGCGTGTTCGGTACGTTGTCTACTTATATGCAGGTGTCTGCGTGCGTATCGGTTTCGAGCTTTCTTTCTACCGTTTTTGCCCTTTTCTTTTTTGTAGATTCGATGAGGTTGTTGAAGAAAATATACCTATTGTTCGTCAAATCCAAGATTTTGCAGCTAAAAACAACGTAAATCTTGAACAAGGATGGAAAGTAGAGCTTGCCAAACAAGCTAAAACAGCCCTTATTAAAAACAAAGATCCATTGAATAAAAATACAGATATTTTAGAGATTTGGGAGCAACTTTTTCTGAAAATTCAAATTGAAGATTAAATAGCGCGGGACTGTGCCAAAACGGGTAAAATGTGCGCTAAGAAATTAGACTAATCGCCAAAAGCGTTGATAATAAAAGCTTTTAGCTTGCGAATAAAATTCGGTTTGGGTATCACTGATTGAGCTGTTTGATATAGGAGTAGAGAATTTCGCGTTCGCCTTGAGGAGAGACAATGAAGCACTGTTGTCCAACTGCATTATGACGCAGAACAACAACAACGCGCGACTGTGGACAAACTCCCAAACAACTGGTGCTGACAACCCGATATTTACCCCACAATCCATCAAATTTTAGACGAGATTTCAGCCAGTTCTGTAATTCTTCTGAAGCTGTTGTACCTCTATTAATGCGATGAGAACGAAGAGAAAATTGCTCTACTGTACACTGTGAACAAACTAGCACCAACCCGTTCTCCCACTGGGGAACGAAAGTGAGAATGGGAGCAATAGGAGGAATGGGCGGGTGATAAGAAGGACGAGTACTTGGTTTCTCAGTGGATGAGAACTGCTGAAAAATTTGTCGAATTAGCGCCAGTATACGTTTAAGCAGTTTCTTCATGGACGAATGGCTTTGCTATTTTTCTCCAATAGCATCACCTAAATTGAGCGTTGAGTTTGTTCTAACAGTGAAGGTATTCTATGAAGTTTTTTGTTGCAAGTAAGTAATTAGCTGCTGATATCAATACTGATAGCAATGATTGCTCAACATGAGACACTAAAGCCAAGAGCGTAAATCGAGAGCTTTTAAGTTTCTGCTTTATTTTCGCCGAGCATCCACCTCAAAACTTGCCCCTGGATAAACCTGCTAAAATAAGCTCCTTTAGGCTTTAACCTCTAAAGGAGCATCCGTATAGATTTTGACTGGAGAAGCTAATAAGCATAACTGGACAAGGAA
>NZ_AJLK01000104.1 GCF_000317205.1 Fischerella muscicola PCC 7414
GAAAACAGGCAGACCAGCAGGAAAGGTATAAAAAGTATAAATTTTATATACTGTTAAAACTATATAAACTGTATCTTAAGACAAAACAATGTTTATATTTCGTTAGTAGTTGTGATTTGAACCATCTGTTATTCCCACTGGGATATCTATATGATTCTAAGTGGCAGCAGCTTTTGGTGAACACAAAGGTCACAATCACGATAAATTAATGGTTTGAGCCGCCTATTCAACGTAATGGCTCATACGTGTACTGCGCTAATTCTAAGAACTGGACGCGATTAGGCGTAGGGATGGGGCGGGCTGCGACAAGGCGTAGATCGAAGGTTCGTGCAACCAAGTGCAGCCTACGGCTATAAACCTTATACAACAACAATTACAGAGATTGATACGAGATTTAAGCGCGATCACAAAAAGGCTGCACCTGGTGACCTGAACCTTCTATTTTCGCCCAGTTCCATGTTTGTTTCCTCATAATGTCGCATCAAAGGACAAAAGCACGGAGGCCTAGTTATAGTTACTACCGCACATATTGATTAAATCAGTGGCTGACGACGGCTATTGTTCTTTCGCAGCGGATGATCAACTGCCAGTTATCCCGGCTGTACCCCAAACTTACTACCAATCTGTGCTACCAACAAAAATAGTTGCTCCACTTTCTAGTTGAGGGTCAGCAGTAGCATTAACAATCGCACGAGCAAACTCCTCAACAGTCGGAAGAGAACCCGCTTGTTGTCGGCGAGAGTCAATTAGACCAGGACTGTTGCGCTGCATTAGTTTGGGTGTAATCGTCCCCTCAATTAAGTCCCCACTGACTACCACCAACTTAATGCCCTTAGTTGCCAACTGTGGAATCTGGGCACGTAAAGCCTCTTCTCCTGCTTTTTTGCTTTGGGCAACTGGCTCATAGGCTGTATAAACTGGTTGTTGTCCATAGAAGTGAGCCAGGTGGCTAGTGATGAAAATTATTCGCCCACCAACTCCTATCAGAGGTAAGGATAAATTCATAGCAAGAAGTTGAGCAGTTAGATTCAGACGCATGGCATAATCTGCTGTCTTATCCTTCTCTAAACCCCCACTAGCATTCAAAATCAGGAAGTCAAGGCGACCAAACTGCTCCTCAATCCGTTTGATCATCTCCTGCATCTGGCTTTCATTGGTCATATCAGCTTGAACAACCAGAGCATTACGACCATACCCACGTACTGCATTAGCAACTTCCTCTGCCCGTGAACTTTTGCTGCGATAGTTGATAACTATATCAGCACCTTGTGCCGCTAACATTTGGGCAACGCTTGCGCCAATTCCTCGCGATGCTCCTGTGATCAGGGCTACTTTTCCCTGGAAATTGTTCATTTTTTTGTGGCACTTGAACCATGTGTTTGATCACAGTTGGCATTGTACCAAGTTTTTATGACTTTTTCAGCAAG
>NZ_AJLK01000105.1 GCF_000317205.1 Fischerella muscicola PCC 7414
TTTTTCCTTTCCCCTTTACCCTTTAACCTTTCTCCTACTTTAATACGCATCCTCAACCTCAAGCTGAGCCACCGTTACTGCATTAAAAGCAAAAGCAGCAACTAATGGTATCGGACATCTCAGCCAATAGGTAACAAAAGCTGCAATCATGGTTGCAATCACTGCTGTGACCGACCAAAAACGTTCCTCACAGGTTAATCCTTTTTCAGCTTTAATAACTCTGAGAACTTGCATCGGAATTGGTTCAGGCATTACTGCACCAGGAGGAAAAGCCCAGTAACTATTACAGCGCTCAATAAATAAATCTGTCCAGCCATTTTCTTGGCACCATTCCTCAATCCATGCATCAGAGTAATGTTTCATATTTCCACTACCAATTCGCTTCAAGAAGTTCAACATAGATAATTAGAAAATCAAAAAATAAATATTTAGGTTAATCTTAATAATTAGTGAATCTCTTTATAACTTAATTAGCTAAGTAAATTGTTAAAATTTGTTAAGAGCAAAATCTACCTCAAAATAAATTTCAAGCTTGCCTTTTCTTACATAAACAGACTAACAGTACTTTAATTCTTCCTCCATCAAATGAAAATAAACTTTACTTAGAAATTGGTAACTAAATAATTTGCAACAATTAAGTGAGTATCTACTTCTAAAGCAGATGTGTAAAGGTTAATTCAATTGATTACTAAGACTCAAAGTCACTTTTTTATATAGTTCTTAGTAACTATAAATTATTGGTTTTTGTGCTGCTAATTTGCTGTGTGTTTAGTGTACATAATTAATGCTATTAAGTATAATTACTTAAAAATTTTCTTTTATTTTTTCTTTATTTAATATACAGATTTAGTTAAGCAAGCTTAACCCTGCTAGAGAAAGATATTTTAACAGTTATCAGTTATCAGTAAGGAGTGCATCTTCACTTCGGTTTAAATCTCCCAGCATATATCTGTTCACTGTCTTGAAAATAGCGAGCAGGGATTAACTTAACAACAAACTCATGATCATCTGTGTACCCTACACCGTAGACACGGAGTGGCTTCCGTAGGTAGCCGCGCTTGGGCGCGTCTACTAGTTCACCAAATTGATTTTGACAGTTTGGCTAGATCCCCGACTTTTTAAAAAAGTCGGGGATCTGACGTCTCGCAAGCTGTCAAAACTTGTGTGGTAGAGTAACATCGGTGTTCATCAGTGTACCTTACGGAAGCCTATGAGCGCGTCTACGTTTCACTTTTCATGCCCTCGTTGTGGGCGATCGCCCGTGAGGGTTTAGCTTGAAAATGGGTGTAGGGGTGTAGGAAAATTGAAATTTTCGTAGCAAGGTTCGTGGGATTGTCCCGTGATTGGCTGATTTAAAAAACCTATAAACAAATAGATGTATCAAAATTATCTAAAAATAGACAATGTTACCATTCTAAAAATTTCTCATCTGCGGAATAAATCATGCAGAAGCTATTCAAAAGCAAAATCCTTAAATTGATTAGCATCAGCATCCTAGTTGTAACTTTGGTAATAAGTAGTGCGATCGCTTACACTATTCGCCATTCCTGGCCCCAAGAAAGCGGCAAAATTACATTACCAGGATTGCAAGCACAGGTAGAAGTCCAACGCGACCAGTTGGGTATTCCTCACATCTATGCCCAGAATACCCACGATCTATTTATGGCCCAAGGCTATATTCATGCCCAAGATCGTTTTTGGCAAATGGATTTTTGGCGACACATAGGTTCTGGTCGCTTAGCAGAAATGTTTGGTCAATCGCAGCTGAATACTGATAAATTTCTGCGTACCTTGGGATGGGCGCGAGTAGCCCAAACAGAAATACAGCAGATGGATACAGAAACCAGAAATATTTTGCAAGCCTACGCTGATGGAATAAATACTTATCTTGCCGACCACCAAAATAGCGCCTTAAGTTTGGAATACGCTGTTTTAAAACTGCTCAACCCTAACTATAAACCTGAACCTTGGCAACTTTTACATACACTCACGTGGGGCAAAGTCATGTCCTACGATCTCGGCGATAACCTAGACACAGAAATTGAACGCAGTATCCTACTTAAAACCCTCACATCACAACAAGTAGATCAACTCATTCCCCCCTATCCTGCTGATCATCCCGTCGTAGTTGGACACGGGGGACAAGGAGGACACGGGGGACAAAGGAGACAAAGAGGTGATCTTTCCTCCTTGTCTCCCCCCACTCCTCACACTCTCTCCCTTGCCTTCGGTAGAGGTGATGGCATCGGTTCCAACAACTGGGTAATCTCAGGACAGCGGACTGCAACTGGTAAACCCATCCTCGCTAACGATCCTCACTTGGGTGTGCAAATGCCATCTATATGGCATGAGGTTGGTTTGCATTGCTTACCAAAAACAGCTGCCTGTCCCTATGATGTAGCAGGATTTTCTTTTCCTGGTATGGCAGGGGTAATTATCGGTCATAATGACCGCATTAGTTGGGGAGTTACTAATTTAGAAGCAGATGTGATGGACTTGTTCATCGAGAAAATCAACCCGAATAATCCCAATCAATACGAAGTTAATGGCAAATGGGTTGATATGGAACTGCTAACAGAGAATATTCAAGTTGCTGGTAGTCAGTCTGTAGCCCAAACAGTCCGCTACACTCGTCACGGCCCAATTATTTCTGACACATTTGCCCCTGTAAAAAACTTCCATCAAACAGCAGGTATTAACTTGCCAGCAAATTATGCTTTGGCACTACGATGGACTGCTTTAGAACCTTCAACCTTGGCATCTGCAATTGTCAAAATAAATCTTAGTCAAAATTGGCAGGAGTTTCGTGCAGGCGTACGAGATTTTGACGTACCTGCCCAAAATTTTGTATATGCAGACATTGATGGCAATATCGGTTATCAGATGCCTGGTAAAATCCCTGTTCGCAAAAGTGGAGATGGGCGATACCCCGTCCCCGGTTGGACAGATGAGTTTGAATGGCAAGAATATATTCAATTTGAGAAACTTCCTACAGTATTTAATCCAGAGTCTGGCTATATTGTGACTGCTAATAACGCAGTCATCGGTAAAGATTATCCTTATCTCATTTCTAGTGAGTGGGACTATGGTTTTCGCGCCCAGCGTATTGCAGAAATGATCGCAGCGAAAAAGAATAGCATCACCGTTGCTGACGTGGAAAAAATGCAGGTAGACAATAAAAATTTGATTGCCGAAAATATAGTACCAATTCTCCTGCAAATTCCCTTTTCAAATAGTCGCTTGGAAAAAGTACAGCATTTACTAGTAGGCTGGGATTTTCAGCAAAACTCAGATAGTACTGCTGGGGCAATTTTTGCAGCATTTTGGAAACATCTGTTAGCCGATACATTTGCAGATCAGCTACCTCAGGGTTATTTACCAACTGGTAGTAGTCGTTGGTTTGCAGTCATCCGAGAATTGGTCAAACAACCTAATAGCAATTGGTGGGATAATTACAAAACTCCTGTTGTTGAAAATCGCGACCAAATTTTTCAACAAGCTTTTGCTGAAGCAGTGGATGAACTGGAAGGTAGTTTGAGTAAGGATACTAGTCGCTGGCATTGGGGAAATCTCCACACTGTCACCTTCCGTAATCAAACCTTAGGAAAATCGGGTATCGCCCCAATAGAAGCACTTTTCAACCGTGGCCCTTTTCCTAGTGCTGGTGGTAGTTCTATCGTTAACGCGACTGGCTGGAATGCAGCTAAGGACTATACTGTTGTTTCTTTGCCATCAATGCGGATGATTGTAGATTTAGCAAATTGGGATAATTCAGTCGCCATCCAAACCACTGGACAATCTGGCCATGCTTTTCATCGTCACTACGATGACATGATTCAACCTTGGCGGCAGTTTAAATATCATCCTATGCTTTGGCAACCAGAAAAGGTAGCAAGTAATGCTGCTAAAAGTTTGATGTTGATACCTTAAGCTAGATATGCCAAAAGCATCGTCTTTGTATCTTGGTGTCTTTGTGGTTAAAACACAAAGACACTAAGACTCCAAGTTACATCAAAAAAATAGTTAAGGACAAGCCAAAGTATCGCGGGTATCCCGACCTGTGACTGGGTTAGTGCCTTTAGCTACCTTGCATAATTTATCGAGCGTATCTTCACGGATATAAACATCTGTAAAATCTGCGCCATCAATGATTGCCCCATCAAACATAGTTCCAGTGGTGAATGCACCTTCTAGGACTGCATTCGTCAAATTGGCTTTGGTCATCCGCGCTGATTCTAAATCGGCATAACTGAGATCAGCTCCAGTAAAATCTACTGAGGCTAAATTTGATGAAAAGAATCTAACACCACGTAAATTAGAATAACTGAAGTTGCTGTTGCGGAGATTGGCATGGTCAAAGCTGGAATCTGTTAAGTCCTGCTTTGAAAAATCTGCCGCTTCTAGGGTTCGGTTGTTATAGTTAATTGCTACAGCGCTTTCTGGGAAAGCTAGAGCAACTGTGATAGCCATCACAGTCAAAAACAACACACTTAGTATGCTTATTCTAATGCGATCGCTTAACTTAGAACTCATTGTAACTTTTAGCCAATGACGAACCATTCTCCTTACCATTATCTCGATATCGGCAACGCAGGAGAAGACCTGGTAGCACATTGGTTACAATCCCAAGGTTGGATCATCCTTGATCGTCGCTGGCGTTGCCGTTGGGGAGAAATTGATATTGTTGCCCTGTATGCTGAACAAATAAAAGATAGGGAGGTGTTTTCTGATGGGGAGAGCTTGATTCTAGATTCTCCCCATCACCCCATCACCCCATCACCCCATCTTCCTATCACCCCATCTCCGACTTTGGCGTTTGTCGAAGTAAAAACCCGCAGTCCCAATAATTGGGATGCAGGGGGAAGAAATGCGATCGCATCATCAAAACAAGTCAAACTTTGGCGTACAGCACAAATGTTTTTAGTGGCACACCCTGACAAAGCAGATTATCTTTGCCGATTTGATGTTGCTATTGTTAGTTATCAGCAAATATCAACACAATCTAGTGGAGATAAATTTAAAGAAAAAAACTTAATTAGCTCGCCTATTGCAGGGTACAAACTGACTTTACAAGAATACATTAATGCGGCTTTTGATATAGTTCAATGATATCGGGTAAAAGTTGTTGCTTATTGTTTGTTGTATGTTTTGATAAACAAGCAACAAGCAACAATTAGTTGCCAATTACCAATTACCAATTACCAATTACCCCATTACATCTTTGTTTTTCGCTCTAATTATACTTAAGGGCTGAACTATCAAAAGTTGATAACTGATAACTGATAACCGTTCACTGAGTTTTGTCAGGCCAAAGTTTCTGGGCAGTAACCTAATCCCCTGACAAATTGTTGTCTAAATGCCTCAATTTCTTCTTTTTCTGGGCTACCATGAGAGACAATCGCTACTTGATAGCGACGCATAACATCAACAGGACACTGACCTGCCTCTAAACTCCAAAGTGCCATTTGTACCCGCATTGGCGGCTCGTAGCTTATTCCTAATTCATTCAAAAAAGCCCGAATGTCGCCATCTTCTTGGGGCGATACCTGTTTTTTAAGTTTGACTCTAACCACCCAACCATCAATTTGATGAATTACGGTGACGAAGGAAACAGGTATTTCGGGTTTGGCGTGCAAGAATTGAACAACCCTCAGAGTGAGACTGGCATTTGCCAGATAATACAAGTATTCCATCTTGGTGCTTGGGATCAAAGCCAATCCTACATTTCCATTATTGGTAGAATGAGTCACAACCTGCTAGGGTAAAAGCCCCCGTTTTTGGATAGGGAGGTTTACCCAATTTTTATATAGTTGCTTCAGTGGTACTTAATGCTATCTATCTTAAAGTCGAATTATCAATTTGGTAGGCAATACTTTAGAGTTCTTTTAGAACACACAATTCTCAACCAGCTTGTTTAAGAAAGTCTAAAATCTCAATGCAGGAACAACTCGCAAAAACAAATTCTCATTTAACATCTAAACAGAAAACAGAAAATTCAGAACTAGACCTCTCATTAGCTGGGTACGATTACGAATTACCAACCGAACTAATAGCTCAAAACCCAGCAGTACCCAGAGATAGTTCTAGACTCTTAGTCGTAAATTCTCCGAATGTAGGTAAAGAAAATACACTTCAACACCGTATCTTCCGAGAATTACCGGAAATCCTACGACCGGGGGATTTACTAGTGATGAATAATACACGAGTTATCCCAGCACGGTTATACGGTGAAAAATCAACAGGAGCAGAGGTAGAAGTTTTGCTGTTAGAGGAAAGACAGCATAACTGTTGGCTAGCCTTAGTCAAGCCAGGGAAACGTTTCAAGCACGGCTCGAAAATTGTTTTCACAGCGAAGGTTGACACAGATAAGGAGATTGGGAGATGGGGAGAAAGATTTCACCCCACCACTCCACTACCCGATCGCCTACTGAGTGCAACTGTCCTAGAAACTGATGCAGCAACTGGAGGACGCTTGCTGCAATTTGATCTGCCAGAAGAAGTTTCTTTGCTGCAATTGCTAGATGTATTTGGTGAAGTACCTCTACCGCCGTATATCACAACCACTGAAGCCCAAAGCGAACAGTATCAGACAGTGTATGCTCAAAATCCGGGAGCGGTTGCAGCTCCCACAGCAGGGCTGCACTTTACTCCACAATTACTAGAAAAGTTACGCCAGCAAAATATTAATCAAGCTTTTGTGACATTGCACGTAGGTGTAGGGACATTTCGTCCGGTAGAAGTGGAGAATGTCACTACCCATACAATGCATGAAGAATGGATAGAAGTACCACCCAGTACTGTAGAACAAATTCGTGCTACCAAGGCAGCTGGCGGTCGCATTATTGCTGTGGGTACAACGGTAGTCCGTGCTTTAGAAGGCGCTGCAACAACAGGTGAGTTACAACCATTTTGTGGTAAGACTAATTTGTTTATTTATCCTGGTTATCAATGGCGGGTAGTGGAAGGTATGATTACTAACTTTCATTTACCGCGTTCCAGTTTGTTGATGTTGGTGAGTGCTTTAATTGGTAGGCAACGGTTGCTGAATATCTATCAGGAAGCTATAGCATCTCGATATCGCTTTTATTCATTTGGTGATGCGATGTTGGTTTTGCCAGAAGCAAGGATATAGCGGCTTTTTTGTGGGATGAATTGTCTAGATCGTCCCACAAATTTATAGTTTTAAAGATTGCGATCGCTCGAGTTTGTAGTGAGGACTTTAGTCTTCAAAATAATTAATTTTATAGGAACATGGTATATGTTTAACGAACCACAAAAGACACAAAGGGCACAAAATTTAATAGGTATTCATGAACTGGAAAGAGATTAATTAGAAAATTAAAAAATTTAAGGAGATATCAAGAAGGTTAATCTATCATAGATTCCAACACACTCCCTCGCCAAACAATGCTCTGCTGCCTAAATCCCGATTGCCCCAATCCTCAAAATCATGATGGAGTAAAGTATTGCCAGAGTTGCGGCGTCCCATTGATCTCACTACTGAGAGGCCACTATCGCGTCACCAAGGTACTTTCAGAAGAGGGCGGATTTGGCAGAACTTACATGGCTGAAGATGTAGACAAGCTGAATGAACTGTGTGTTGTCAAGCAACTAGCCCCAAAAATCCAGGGAACTTACGGATTAAAAAAAGCAGTTGAATTATTTCAGGAAGAAGCAAAGCGGCTGCAAGAACTGGGCAAAAATCCACAGATTCCCACTCTTTTAGCTTATTTTGAGCAAGACCATTACATGTACTTAGTAAAAGAGTTCATTGATGGTCAAAATTTACTCAAAGAGTTAGAGACACGGGGAACCTATGGTGAAGCCGAAATTCGGGAAGTATTGCTAGATTTATTGCCTGTCCTCAAGTTTATCCATGAACCCCCCTTCTGCGCGCTGTCTCACCACTTCGTGTCTACGTGACGGAGACCGCCTTTTTGGGGGCTGGTCTCACCGCGCTTACTTGGCGTCCCTTTGCGTTTCAAAACGCTACGATTTTACGCAAAGCTCACCTTAATTAACAAGTCAAAAATGCAAAAAGAATTACATATTAATTTTGTTTACAAATAAAAATATAGTAGCAGAATTTAGAAACGTACTTCGAGCGCCCAGAGACATACTATGCACATTATTGCAGGTAATCTCTCGTAACAAGCTGCTACGTATCTACACATAATTTTCATACCCTTGTCATTAATTATTCTTACAAAATCTGGTAGAATTGCTGGTAGCAAACATTAGATTTGCTCCTCACACCACACCGCTGCTCTCTTGTGTGCTAAAGGCAAGAGAGCTTTTTTTTGGTTATGATGCCTGTAATTGTGACAATAGACTAACTGTCTACGAAAAATTCATACCTAAGGCTGTGATTCTTGCCTGTTGCCAATAAGTACCTTAGGACATAGAACTAACTGCCCAAATCAAATTACCACTAAGGCAAGCTTTAGCATAGAGTAATAACAACATGCCATTTCACATTTTTTGTTAAAGACTCACCACATTAGGTATTTGTGGTTTGTAGGGGTGCATAGCTGTGTGTCCCTACTCTTCAAACCCTAGTTATTGGGTTAAATATAAAGAATTGCTAATAAAATTCATGTCCAACAGTCCGCTTATTCCTCACCCAGATTCTAATGATGCACAAGAACCTGTCTTGCCACCACTAACAGAAGCCACAATTCAACGTGCAAAAGAAGGTGTTGCTTATGCACGCGATCGCCATGCAAATGAAATGATCCGCCAAGCGCTACTGTCGGCGGAAGCAGTTGCGGAAGGTGGTTCAGAACACAGAGTTAGCGGTGAGTTACGGCAAAGAGTACTGCGGACTCTTATTCATACTTTATTTCGGGTGAAAGTTGAGTTTTCAGAACGGATTCCTGCTCAACCAGTGTTAGTTGCAGCTAACCATCTGAATCATATTGATCCATTTTTATTACTATCAGAATTACCACCCCGTCCCTTCTGCCATATTTTGGGCGATGCTCGTACCCTTTACAACCAGTGGTGGAAACGGCAATTTCTACATCTGGCGAAGGGAGTCATACCTGTAGAACGGATTTGGAAAGAAGAATTAGCAGTAATCCAAGCTGCCAAGACTGGACATAAAGAGCTAGCTGAATTAGCAGATGCTATAGAAAAATATGTTCCCACAGGGAACTCTATAGAAATTATGCGGCGACTAGATCGGATTGTTCAAGGCATTTTTGCCCGTGGAGAAAGCGTTATTCTATTTCCAGAAGGAAGACTAGGCAATGCTGAAGCTCAGTTATCTGTTCCTCTCAAACGTGGTGTTGCTATTTATGCCTTGCGTGCTGGAGTACCAATTTTACCTGTAGCCTTAATCGGTACACAAGACTTGTATCTCCGTAAAGAATTAACCGTTCGTTTTGGTAATCCTATTATCTTCTCCCAATCTGGCCGTCCTAAAGCACAGCAGGTACAAGCATTATTAGATGAGTTGCAAGCGGCGCTAACGGATTTATTACCGAAAAACTATCAAGAACCAAAAGAACCAAAGTTATTACACCACTTTCTCAATCATATGTTTTGGTAAACTTAAATGCTTTTATGTCTTATTCCTCCCTCCGACAGAGGGAGTATAAACACCGATGATACAGATAAATTGCCTGTTAGTCGCTAAAGTAGTAATTAGAAACTCGATAATAAATTGTTGGTTTTTTCCATTACCCATTACCAACTTAGTCTCTTAACATTAGACGTAACTTTATAAGCTAAGTAGGTAAGTGGAAATAAACATGCCTTATACCAATTTTGGATTTGAGATTTTGGATTAAAAGTCTTTATTGCAAGGCTATTCCTGTCAATTCAAACAATAATACCTATTCCAATTCGGTATTAAACTTTTACCAATGATAAATGACAAATAATAAATATTTACCTTTATTTATACCGTCCTACTTAAGTTAAATATGATAATTAGAGCGATTACTACAGGTATTTCCTTAGATTCTCCTCATGATCAGGATAAAATCAAGCAAGCAGCAGAATTTAATCGACAAGCGAAAAATTTATTTGAGCAATTTGGTCACGAAGTACAAACAACAAGAATTGCTACAAATTCATGGGAAGAATATCTAAAAAACTTTTCTAGAAACGAGATAGTTAATATTTTTCAAAAAATAGAACAATTGTGTGAAGACCTTAATATAAAATTTTTCAACATTGGATATGCCAGCAAACCTGAAAATATAGCTATCATTCCAGAAATTAATAAAAGCACATCTATTATTTATTCTTCCTCAAAAATTGGCGACAAAGAAACTGGTATTAACTTTGAGAGTACTTTAGAATCAGCAAAAACGATTAAACTTATTTCCCAAGAAACTGAAAATGGTTATGGTAACTTTCGGTTTTGTGCTTGGGCAAATTGCAAATCAGGTATACCATTTTTTCCTACTGCATATCATGAAGGTGATACATCTTTTGCTCTTGGAATAGAGTGTAGCGACTTGGTAATGCAAAGTTTTGTTCTCGCTAACAATAGTATTCAAATAGCAGAAAAAAGTTTGCGATCGCTTTTAGCAGAAGAATTAACAAAATTAGCAGATCATGCTGAAAAAATATCGGCAAAATTGGGCATCACTTACAACGGTATTGATACATCACTAGCGCCTCCATTGGATAAACAAGCAAGTATTGCCTTTGCTTACGAACAACTGATGGGTAGCAAATTCGGCTATCAAGGCACACTAACAATTTCCGGGATGTTAACTCGTGTTTTAAAAAGTGTGCCAGTGAAAATCTGTGGTTATTCTGGTTTGATGCTTCCTGTTTGCGAAGATGTGGGCTTAGCAGTCAGAGCAAATGAACAAACTTACGATATTACTAATTTACTACTATATTCAGCCGTTTGTGGTTGTGGACTTGATACAGTTCCCATACCTGGTGATATTTCTATCGAAAAGATTGCAGCAATATTAATGGATATGGCAACTTTAGCCATCAAACTAGATAAACCTTTATCTGCAAGATTATTTCCAATTCCAGGTAAAAAAGCTGGGGAAATGACTGCGTTCAATTCCCCATATCTTGTAGATTGTAAAATATTTGCTGTTGATTAAATTTGTTGTTTGTTCTTGGTTGATTGTTGGTTGGTAATACAAACAACAAACAACTACCAACAACTAACTAATTAAAAATTTGTTGTTTGTTCTTGGTTGATTATTGGTTGGTAATACAAACAACAAACAACTACCAACAACTAACTAATCAGAAAGCAAACTTGGTGAAGTTAATACAAAAACGTCTCTTGTTCCTACCCCGTCAGTCATAGGTTTAATAGGAGTAGTAAAGTGATAGAATTGATGGTCGTTAATTAGTAGTAATTCTCCAGGATAGAGAATTTTATTGAACACAGGCTTTTCTTTTTTGGCTGTGTATAGATGAGTTTCTCCACCAAGAATATTTTGTCTATCAACAGAAAAAATACCGATAAAATCAGTCCCATCTCGATGGATACCTTCAGGTGCAGGATTACCAAAATTATCTGGTGAACAACTGGTTCTAATTTGATGCACTCCTATTTCTGCTTCTGGGTGCAGTTTACAAGAGTCACTAAATGCTAAAACTAGGTTTTTAAATATATCTAGTTCTATGAGTGCATCATCTAATTCTGCAAACTCTCTTTTGATATCCCCTACTAAGGGATTGTATTCTTTGCTTTGAAACAAATAACCATGAGGCAACTTCATTAACTTATCTTGAGAAACTATGAAACGAGATAGCCTCCTGGTACGATAGTTACCTTTAATGTAAGGGTCAACAGGTAAGTTATTAAAAAATGGTTGAAAACCTTCTGTGCTTATGGAGTTTACCTTTCTCAGAGTAAATAAAAAGGCATATTCCAATTCTGTTGATCCCAGGACTCTTTGCATAAAATTTTCCTCCTGGTATATCGATCTTCTCGATATCCTTCTGCGTTTCATGCCTTGGGGAAGGCTTACATCTCCTAGTGTATGCTATTTTTTATAAAATTGTCGTTAAGTAGACTACAGAAAATGTCATTTTATGGTATATAAAACTAACTCTTCAGATATAGGGGACAATTCATATTTTTTAAGTATTAGTTAGACAATTAAAATATATTGGACATTATTAACCAGCTTTTTTATTGTGGTGATTAAGGTAAGAGGTGTAATCAAACACAACCCTTCAATTTAGGAAGGGTAATAAAAAGCTCTCGCCATAAGCATTTAACTTATCGGTGGGTGATTTACTATTTTTGATACCATCTAAAAAATGCGACGGCTTAAAACAGATTCAAGTATGAGCAAAGGCACACTGTTTGATAAAGTTTGGGACTTGCACACTGTTGGCACACTTCCTTCAGGGCAAACACAACTATTGATAGGACTACACCTGATTCATGAAGTTACTAGTCCCCAAGCCTTTGCTATGTTGCGGGAGCGGGGTTTAAAGGTATTATTTCCAGAGCGGACAGTTGCGACGGTAGACCATATTGTACCGACAACTAATCAGGCACGTCCTTTTGTTGATGCCCTAGCAGAGGAAATGATGCAAGCGCTAGAGCACAACTGTAAAGAAAATGGCATTACTTTCCATAATATTGGTTCTGGTAATCAGGGTATCGTACATGTGATTGCACCAGAACAAGGACTCACCCAGCCAGGGATGACGATCGCTTGTGGAGATAGTCATACTTCCACTCATGGTGCATTTGGTGCGATCGCTTTTGGAATCGGTACTAGCCAAGTCCGCGATGTTCTCGCCTCCCAAACCTTAGCTTTATCTAAACTCAAAGTCCGCAAAATCGAAGTTAACGGCACTCTCAAACCAGGTGTATACGCCAAAGATGTCATCCTCCATATCATTCGTACCCTTGGTGTAAAAGGTGGCGTAGGATATGCCTATGAATACGCAGGCACTACCTTTGAGCAAATGAACATGGAAGAACGGATGACCGTCTGTAATATGTCCATTGAAGGCGGGGCGCGTTGCGGTTACATTAATCCCGACCAAGTCACTTACGAATACCTCAAGGGCAGAGACTTTGCTCCCAAAGGTGCAGACTGGGACAAAGCAGTTGCCTGGTGGGAGTCGATCAAGAGCGATGCCGATGCCGAGTATGATGATGTCGTAGTGTTTGACGCTGCCGACATCTCCCCTACCGTCACTTGGGGCATTACACCCGGTCAAGGTATCGGCGTTAACCAGTTTGTACCTTCCGCCGAACAACTACCAGAAGAAGACCGCCAAATTGCCGAAGAAGCCTATGTTTATATGGATCTAGCACCAGGTCAACCCATACTCGGCACAAAAGTCGATGTCTGCTTTATTGGCAGCTGTACCAACGGCAGAATTAGCGATTTGCGAGAAGCTGCCAAAATTGCCAAAGGGCGTCAAGTCGCTGAGGGAGTCAAAGCTTTTGTTGTCCCTGGTTCCGAAAGGGTAAAGCAACAAGCAGAAGCAGAAGGACTAGATAAAATCTTCCAAGCAGCAGGTTTTGAATGGCGCGAACCCGGATGTTCGATGTGTTTAGCCATGAATCCTGACAAACTCCAAGGACGACAACTCAGCGCTTGTTCTTCTAACCGTAACTTCAAAGGTCGGCAGGGTTCCGCCTCTGGTCGTACCTTGTTGATGAGTCCGGCAATGGTGGCGGCGGCGGCAGTGAAGGGTGAAGTCTTTGATGTGCGCGAGTTGTTGTAAGAGGACTGGGGATCGGGGATCTCTCCCAATCTCCCTTGTCTTGCTTGTCTCCCGTGTCCCCCTTGTCCCTATTTTCCCAATTGAGAATTTTATGGTAAGTGAAGTTAAAGCTGTTTCCGGTCGTGGTATTCCTTTGGTAGGTGATGATATTGATACTGACCGCATCATTCCTGCCCGTTTTTTGCGCTGTGTTACTTTTGACGGTTTGGGTGAACATGTATTTGCTGATGATCGCGCCGCACTCAAAGGAGAACATGCTTTTGACCAACCACAGTATCAAGGTGCGAAGATTTTAGTAGTTAACCGTAACTTTGGTTGTGGTTCCTCACGGGAACACGCACCCCAAGCGATCGCTAAATGGGGTATTCAAGCATTAGTAGGTGAAAGCTTTGCCGAAATCTTTTTTGGCAACTGTGTAGCGATGGGCATTCCCTGCGTTACCGCTGACTCTACCACTGTAAAACAATTGCAAGAACTCATTGCTGCTAATCCCCTAGGGTCTGTGACAGTTAATTTAGAAACCATGCTGGTGCAATATGGTGATTTTTCTGCCCCCATTTCAATGGGAGAAGGTGCGAAAAATATGTTTGTTTCCGGTACTTGGGATGCTTGCGGGCAATTGGTAGCACACGCAGATCAAATTCGGGCAACAGCAGCAAAATTACCGTACTTGAATTGGAGTAAAGTTGCTGCCAGCTAAAACACCGGAAAGCATCAATGCATACAGTCAATCTATGTATGTGCATCAGTTGGCATCAATGGCATTTTGGCAAATTTGGGTAGATCCGGGTTCATGTAATCCCAAGGTTGGGCACTGGCTGTGTAAATATCCATCGCAGGTTTGAACCAGCTTGGATCATCGAGACTTCCTGCTAAAATGCCCATAAGCTCAGGATTCGGGGGCTTGCTAAATAATAGCGAACCACAGTTTGGGCAAAAACCACGACTAACAGTGCTTCCACTATCACCAATCACATCATAATATTTCACATCTGCGGTGATAGTGACTGCACTTTGCGGCACGAGAAGCCCAGAGGCATAGGCACTTCCTGTTGCCCGTTGACAATCGCGACAATGGCAATTCCCCATGCCAATGGGTTCGGCTGAACATTCGTAACGGACAGATCCGCACAGACAACCGCCAGTAAATTTGGTGGACATAAGAATATCTCTCCTATGTTGATTCTTTGACGCAAATACTATCTGTGTCCTTAATTCCACAGTAGCGATCGCACTCTTATTTGGTCTTACAAGTTTTTACTTTTTTTTACAGGTTTTTGCTATTTTTCTCGAACGACCTTAGGTGTGACTCCCAGCAGGCGCTTGAAATGGCTGGTTAAATGCCCCTGATTAGCAAAGCCGACCTTATAAGTAATATCCGCAATTGATAAGTCACTTTTAAGGAGAAGTTCTCTCGCACGTTCAACTCGACACTTGATGACAAACTGATGAGGTGAGTATCCTGTTGATTGTTTGAATAATCGAGAAAAGTGAGACAAACTCATCTGAGCCAAAAAAGCCAATTCACTCAAGCTAATATTGCATTCAAGGTTGGCATGGATGTAATCAATGACCTGTTGTAATTTATACTTAGGCAAGCCACTTGTTGTAATTTGCTCCTTTTGTTTGCCAAAGGCGTAGTGGTGGAAAAGATGGGTAACAAGAAACGTTGCCGCAGATTCAGCATATAAGCGGCTAGAATACCGATTCTGTTCTAGTTCAGTTTTCAGCGCCAGCCCAATTTGATAAATTAACGGATCAAACGCTGGAAATTGAGGAAGAAGTTCAACACAACCCAGGTCAATCGATTCCGAAAGAGTGCGGGCAAGAAAATCGGAATTAAAACCTAAGGTAATGCCTTTGCTTTTTTGGTTGTCTGATTGCCAATAAGCTGTGCCGCGTGGAATGATTAGACTATCACCCGTAACAATGGAGCTTTTTTGTAATCGTCCATTAATTCGCGCTTCAACAACATACCCAGACGATAAATCTGTATAAATATGAATCGCATTTGCCGGAAAGATCACCTCATCTGGCAAAGCACTGGCACTCCTGCTATAAGTGAACTGAAAGCGAATACCGCCCCAACCCGGATCGTCGTTGGATAGTAGAGATTGACGATTGAAGCTTTCTAAAATTGACTTTTCTACAGCACAGGATTCATGCTCTGTCTTTAACATAACTCTCATACCAATTTTGGATTTTGCGAAAAGTTTGTAGACACAAAGTGGCTTAAGGCTAGGGTGCGGAGGAAATCTCCGTTAGCGTAAGCGCAAAAAGCGGTAGCGAGGCTCAAAGCTTTTCAAGACGGATTTTGGATTTTACGATTGGGAGTCTTTGCTAAAAGGCTATTCCAGCAATTTCAAACAATACTAACTATCGCAATTTGGTATTATATTATTGAATCAGCTGATGAGAAAAATTAGAAGACAGCAACCAGAAATATACAATACAAAATTAGCTACCAACGCATGACCTATCTGTGTCCATCGCCTTGCACGGTGGTCGATTTTTAAAACATGATATTTGTCATACCTTCAACCCAAATCATAAATTATTTCACTTAATCTCTTGCAGTAACCTAACATCTCCTCGCTGTTCCACTGCCCCACGAACTCGTTTCCACAGTTCCAAATCATTTTGATAAATACTTAAAGCAGCGATCGCATTCTTAGCATCTAAGTTTTTACCCTCAGTAATCAGTAATATTAAAAACTCAAATGCTGGCTCGTTTCGCAACATGGCGAGCGCTAACAGTCCAGTTCGAGATAGTTCTGCACTTTTTGTTTGTTCCCACCAGCTTTTGAGTGTAGCAAATGCTGCATCTAATCTGGATTCACCTAGCGATCGCTATCTGATTAGTTGAGAATCATTTCAATAAGCCCAGAGTGGGTGATTATACTTGGTGCTTCAGCCGTGATCGTTTAACCAGAACAAAACCTGCAAGCTTTGCCATACAGGGGTTTGAAAATTATCAAACATTGTTGACATACCTGCGGAATGTGGGTTTAAAGCTAGGCAATTCACTCGCCTACAAACCCGTAATTAAACTGCTTCAATCAGTTATCAGTTATTGCTCACTGATAACTGATAACTGTAAAATTGGGTTTTGGCTATTAGCCCGCGACTAAAGTACGGGCTACATGGTAGCACTAACTTGATGCTGAATTGGTTGCTTCAGAAGCTTTAGCTGATGCAGTACCACCCATGCGAATTTCAGAAGTGAACGAAGCCATACTAAAGCCACCAAAGCGCTTCAGGACGCCGACTCGCATCCGTAAATTGGGGCTAGCAAACCAGAGACGCTCTTCAGACCACATTGTTTCGTATTCTGTAATTAAGGTCAATGCCTCATCATCACCAATTTTATAACTGCCAGCAACAGGCATTTTCTCGGCGTAGCCCATTTCCCGCAATAACTTGCCTTCGTTGGGGTTATCTTCATTTGGTACTGGAACTAATACTGTAGAACCCTTATGATCTTGTTCATCCCATTCCATCGTGCCATTCCAAGTGACTCTCGCACCGCAGGAAGCACGTTTGGGGTCAATTTCATACTGTTCACACAGCTTGATCACCTCTGGGTGATCTGCTGCCAGCATTTCTATAACGATATCTGATTTACCAGACTCGGATTGTTTAAAAGCCAAGTGATGACTAGTGCGATGGGAAAACCATTTACCAGCACTTAACTCAAAAAACTCTTCAATACTCATGAATCAAATTACCTTTTGTCAAATTCTTGATGGTCCCACTTATTACAAGGTAACAGGAAGAGGGAGGTAGGGAGATGGGGAAGTGGGGGACGACTTGGGGGACAAGCCAGACAAGGAGGAAGGGAGAATGAAAAAATGAAATGTTTTCTACGTCTCCCTTTCTGTCTGTCCTCACGCTTGATAGCCCGCTTCCTCTAATCTCTTAAGAGAAATTCTGGCAGCTTCGGCCACGTTTTCGTGGCTGTCTTTTTCTAGGTACTTCAATGCAGAGACACTTTTAGGAGTGGGAAGTTGGCCTAAAGTTTCGGCTAAACGTTGTCGTACCAACCAATCATCTGATTGAGCAAAACGTAAAACGCGATCTACTGCGTCGATATCTTTAATTTCTCCTAGTGCTGCGATCGCTGCTTGTTGTAGTACTACTTCTTCACTATCTAGGGCTTGGTAAAGGAGTTCACGGGCGCGAGTGTCTTTTAAATTACCTAGTGAGACCGCTGCACTAAAGCGGACTAACCAGTCAGTATCCTCATAAAATGCCCTTGACAGAGGCTCAAAAGCTCTGCCATCACCCAAGTATCCTAGCGCACCAGCGGCATCAGCACGAATGCCATAGTCTGGATCAGTTTCCAGAATTTTGACCAAAATAGAGTAGCACTCCGAAGTTTGTTTAATCCCCAAGGCAAATATTGCCATTGATCGCAATTGCAGGGATTCGTCATCCAACACTTTTTTAATTAAAGGTACAGCGTCCTCTGCTGGTATGTCTCTTAACGAGGCAAGGGCAACCATGCGATCGCGTAGATTCGGACTGTCTAACTGAGCGGAAATTTCCTCTAAGCTTGGAACTGCCATTTGGTTTAATTGGCTTTTTCTACTTAATATATATATTAAGTATTATTACGTCTTTTCATATACATTCACCCTCTTTAGGTTGATTGTTGATTGTTGATGGTTAGTAGTTAGTAGTTTTTGCTCCTCACACCCCACCCTTACCTTAAGTCCTCCGGGTACTCTACCCTACGCTCACGCCTTACGGCGTACGAGAAGCCGGGCTTCGCCCGTCTACGGGGGTTCGCATACCCTTACCTTAAGCCTATGAGCGCGTCTACGTGACCCAAAGCCCAGCCACTGCGGTGGTGAGGCAGCGCGCCCCAAGGGGGGTTCCCTCCCCCAACCCCAAAGGGGGCCCCTAGCCCCCAATCCCCACGAGCGACAGGGAGTGGGGGCCGGTGAGTACCCCATGAGCGACTGCCGT
>NZ_AJLK01000106.1 GCF_000317205.1 Fischerella muscicola PCC 7414
GGTGAGTACCCCATGAGCGACTGCCGTAGACGCGTAGCGGCTTCTGTAAAGTAAGGGTCTCCCGGCATAAAGAAAGAGGCGTCACGTGGCGTCCAAGACTGCGACCCCCTCACCGCTGTTGCGTCTACACTCTCCTCACACTCTCCCCCGTCTCTCCCTTCTTTCCTGAAGTTTGAGTAAAATTTCAGCGTGCATTTCGCGGGTAATTGGGTAAAAATACGCTAAAACTAAACCACAAATTAAAGCTGCTGCTGGTAAGGGGCCAATCGAAACACGAATCACTTCTAACACTGAATCTGGTTGGGTTGGTACAGGTATTTCTGGTGTGGGTTTAATGTATCCAGCAGCACCTAATCTTTGCAAAACTAAATTCACAGCCAACCCCAAACAAATTTTTTGCAAAAACACCATGAAACTATAAAAAAGACCTTCCCGACGCTGTCCTGTTGTTAATTCATCTAGTTCGATCACATCTGGTAGCATTGACCAGGGAATTAAATAAGCGGTTGATACTCCAAAACCAGCTAAAACTGCTAAACAGTACATCAACACCACCTGATCTGGCTTGAGGAAAAACAGCCCAACCTGAGCGATAATCCACAAAGTCATGCCCATATAGTACACAGCTTGTTTGCCAACACGCTTACTAATGGCACTCCAGACAAACAACATACTCATCGCGGTTCCTTGCACAGCCAGTAGTACTGAGCTAATGTGCCATTGGGGAAGACCCATCCAACTAGTGACAAAATAAGGAATAATACCAGCTGTGAGTTGAACTGCTAACCAGGAACAAAGATATATTCCGACTACAAACAAAAAAGGGCGATTACTAAAAGCAATTTTAAGTTGTTGCCCAAAGGGAATGGATACAGTTTGTTCTGTTTCTGGGTGTAAATTTGCTACAGCTTGAGCGCGTTTTTTCGTTCCCCAAACACACCAATATATTGGTAGAACAGAAATAATCGCACAAATCGCTCCTATTAATAAAAACTGTAAGCTGCGATTATTAGGAACTACTAAAGAAACGACTAATCCAATAATTAAAGCAAGAATGCTCCCACCAATCGAAAAAGCAAAACGAAAACTATTGAGGCTGGTACGTTCATCGTAGTCTTGGGTTAGTTCAGCAGTGAGAGCCGTGTATGGTAAATTAACAACTGTATAGAAAGCATTAAACAATATTGAAATCGCAGTGTAATACCAAAATAAACCCCACTGATTCCCATTTTCGTTATTACTAAAGTGAGGTACAATCCACTGCAAAAAAAGAAAACGCCAAAGGGAATGGCCCCCCAAATCATCCAAGGATAGCGTCTCCCCTGACTGCTTTGAGTGCGATCGCTCAATACACCCACCATTGGATCGTTAACTGCATCCCAAACTTTACCGACGAGTTGAGTTTGTCCGGCTAATTGGGGATTCAAACCAGCGACATCTGTCAGGAAAGGTGACAAATAAGAAATCCCAATCATGGCAGTAATTGCCGTACCCAAATCTCCAGCACCAAAAGCCAGCTTAGTACTTAAGTCTAGTTTTTCATTCTCAGCACTGTGCTGGAAATTACCATTAGGGGGAGAATCGCTCATATTACACTACGCTCATACTAAGATAAAAAGTTTGATTTGCCATTTCATTAATAGCTACAACTAAACGTTCCCCACTATGCCAGACCTTTACATTTCTTGGTCAGATTATCACCGCAAAATTGAACAATTGGCTGCTCAAATCTATCAATCCGGTTGGGAGTTCAATCAAATTATCTGCCTTGCCAGAGGCGGACTACGGGTGGGAGATATTCTCTCCCGTATTTATAAGCAGCCCTTGGCAATTTTAGCAACATCATCTTACAGTGGCCCAGGCAAGCAAGAAAGGGGATATTTAACTTTTTCTCGCCATTTGACAATGACTACAGAAAAGTTAGGTTCGCGCATTCTTTTAGTAGATGACTTGGTTGATTCTGGGGTGACTCTGAAAGAGACTATACCTTGGCTAAAAATGTATTCTGATGCTCCAATAGAGCAAATTCGCACTGCGGTAATTTGGTATAAAGCTTGTTCAGTAATAAAACCTGATTACTACGTTGATTATTTATCAGATAATCCTTGGATTCATCAACCATTTGAACACTATGAATTTATGAACCCAGCAGAATTGTTGGAAGTGGTTAGTAGTTAGTGGTTGATTGTTGGTTGTTGTAGAGACGTGCCATGGCACGTCTCTACATTGGTGAGTAGTTAATAGGGGCACACTCTACGAGAAACTGCTACGCGTCTACGCGCGTATAGTGATAATAAGAGGTGGGGATAGGAATATTTCAACATCCTCTCATCACTAAGCCATAGACTTTTCATCTGATGCGATCGCTCCTCATGCTCCTCGATTAGATGCACTTAGTAGAGAGCATCTAATCAACGTCAATAATAGGATATAGCCACAATCAAAAAATTAAGAGTAATTTCTATAACTACGAATTTGCTCAAACATTCTGCTGATAACTTATCCAAACTTAATTATTCAGTATTGATTGAAGAAAAAGAAGGCGGTTTTCAAGTGACAGTTTGGGGTTTACCAGAGTTTCAGGTATTTGCAAAGACACGGGAAGATGCATTGAAAAATTTGCATGAACTCGTCAATTCTCGTTTACAAAATGTCGAAATAGTAACTCAGGAAATTGAAGCGCCAAAATCTGAGCATCCCTGGATGAAATTTGCAGGCAAGTACAAGGATGACCCACAATTTGATGATATGCTGGCGGATATCGAAGCATATAGACGATAGAAAATTAGTGCGTGTTTTAATTTTGGCTAGTGTCCTACCCTACGGAAAATAACCACAGCCACAGTGGTAGAGTAACTAATAATATAATTGATCCTACTGCTAAGGCAGTGACTGCCAGATCGCGATCAAGATTAAAAGTTTCAGCAAGCACTAATGTGGCAAAGGCTGGAGGCATAGCCATTTGTAGGACGATTACTTGGGCTGGTGCGCCTGTTAAACCAAAAAATGGTAAAGTAAAGCCCAAAATCAGGGGAACTAACAACATTTTTATTCCCAAGCTGATTCCTGCTTGTGGTAAGCTATGCCAGGAATTAAGTTTGCTTAATCGCATCCCGATTAATAACAGCGACAATGCCACGGCAGTCCAAGCGAATTTATCTAGGTAAAATTCAACTGGGGTAGGAATTACTACTTGCCGTAATATTAAACCGAAACCAAAACTCCATAAGGCAGGATTGATAATAATCGCCTTAAGAATATGTCTAATATCATGGACACTGCCGCTAAAACGTGCTGCTAAGGCTACACCTAAGCCATAAGCGCCTAGTGTAGTGCCGAGTAAATCGTAAAATAGCGCCCAAGCAAAATATTGAGTGCCAACTATTGCTAAGGTGACAGGATAACCTAAATAACCAGTGTTACCTAACATTGCCGCTAGGAGAAAACTACCCTGAGTCGGTTGCTGGAGACTGGTTTTGGTAAAAAGGGCTTGCCATTTGATCCCAATCCAGGCTAAAAATGCCCCGAGGAAAATGGCTAAGTAGGCGATCGCAGGTGCAATCCAAATCTGCCCTGACAAGTCTGTTTGATATAGAAACGCTACAATGCTGATCGGTACTCCTACCCAAAAGAGGAAATGACCTAAACAGGTGGGAACAGTAGCAGGTAGTTTGCGTCCCAAGAAAAACCCTAGCAAAACTAAACCTACCAATTTGACATATAGTTCTAAGAGGTTTGCCAAGACGAAACTCGAAATTAAATATCTAAAATGATACCTATTGCCTTTATTCCTCTCCAGTCTACAATCTGTTATGAATACTCAACAAAAGCAGGAGTTAACCCTTGAAGAACGCTGAGTTTTCTGGAAAACCGCGAAACTCATCGCCTGTGTCTGGTGAAGATATTCCAGCAGCTTTACGCGATACTCCTGATGTCGCACCCAGGAGGCGTCTATCCCTCTTAGTTTTGGGAATTGGGGGAGTACTTGTTTTTGCGCTGCTGGCTGTGATTAGTGGTTTTTTGTTCGCGTGGACTGCACCGAAGAAAGATGCAGTTTCTCAGTCTTCCCCTACTTCAACTCCTGCGAATTCACAAAACAACAATACCGATCAAGTTCTCGGACATCTGCCATATACAGAAGCACCAGAATCAGAACTAGCAGCAATTTCGGCAGATGGACGCCAAAGACTGCGAAAAGTAGCAGCCCAAAAATATCAGGAGATGGTGGCAGCAGCGCGGAGTGCTGGTGTTATTTTGACACCTATTTCTGGTTTTCGTTCAGTTAAAGAGCAAGAACAATTATTCTTTGGTGTAGGCGCACAACGCAATCAAACCCCAGCCCAGAGAGCAGCTTTGAGCGCTCCTCCTGGCCATAGTGAGCATCATACAGGCTACGCTGTAGATATTGGGGATGGAACAGTACCAGCCACTAACTTGAATGAGAATTTTGAAAACACCAAAGCTTTTCAATGGCTACAAACAAATGCTGCTCGTTTTGGCTTTGAGATGTCCTTTCCCAAAAATAATCCCCAAGGTGTGAGTTATGAACCTTGGCATTGGCGTTTTGTAGGCGATCGCGACAGTTTAGAAACTTTCTACAGAGCCAAAAATGTTAAGCCGACTCCAACGCCCCAATGAGGGAGTGTGGGGAGATGGGGTAGTGTTATTCAACTGATAACTGATAACTGTTAAATATGTCGTCCCATAATTACTAAATCCCGTTCCACACCATCCAATTCTGCAACCTTGGGTAGGTATCCCCAATTTTGAAAGCCAAATTTTTCAAATAGTTGTAAGCTTGGATGGTTATGAGCAAATATAAAACCTAATAAATTCTTGATGCCCAAGCTGGGACTTTGGTTAATGGCTTGAGTTAGAAGCTGCTTTCCTAAACCGTGGCGATGATACTTAGGAGCAATGTAAATACTAACCTCAGCAGTAGCATGATAGGCTGGTCGCCCATAAAAAGATTGTAAACTCAACCATCCAGCCACTATGCCCTCGACTTCAATCACCCAAAGTGGATTTTTTGAAGGCGATCGCGTACTAAACCAAGTACGACGACTTTCCACAGACACTGGTTCTAAATCAGCAGTTGCCATGCGTCCAGGAACTGCGGCATTGTAAATCGCCACAACTTTTGGCAAGTCAGCTTCAGTGGCATGGCGGATAATCATTACTGTTACAAGAAAATTTAGAAAATATTTAAAAAATCATACATTGTATTAGACCTATCTTGAAAATGGGTGTGTAGACGCGCTCATAGGCTTCAAGGTAGAGTACCCGAAGGGCTTCCTGTAAGGATGGGCGGTTTGGGTGTGAGGGAGCCACTGCGCCCTTGGGGGTTCCAACAGTTGTAGCACGTGGCGTCACGTGGCGTCACGTGGCGTTGTAGGGGAAGAGAAATTTTGATCCTTCATTGTGAACTTTGTTCATGGAGTCTCTTACAAAAATAAAAAGAAACCCTCCCCAACCCTCAAATATTGGGGAATTAGGGTTAAGGGGGCTGGGGAGTTAGGTTTTTGATTACTGAATCGGGTGTTCTAGACACCTATATTCCAGATAAATCATCATCTATTGAAGCAAATTCTTAGGAACTTCCTCAGGAACAACCCATAAATAAAGAGTTGAGCCTTGTACCTGCACCGTCTTCTGTGGTTTCCACTCACCCATATCGAAGGCATGGGAAACAATACGAGTGCCTGGTTTAAGTTCTTGTAAAAGTTTGGGTCGGAGTCTCAAATTGACATCAGGCAACAAGTATAGTGTTACTACCGTTGCTCCATCAAACTTGGTTTGAAATAAATCTTGTTGCAGGAATGTAACGCGATCGCTTACTCCTGCTTTTTCAGCATTGGCTTTGCTTTCCTGTACAAGTTCCGGATTGATTTCTACACCTACGGCACGACGAACACCATATTTTTGGGCTGCGGTGATAGGAATACGCCCGTCTCCACTACCAAGATCGTAAACCACATCATTTTTATTAACTTCTGCCAGTTGCAACATCGCATTTACAACTTCTTGTGAAGTTGGTACATAAGGCACATCAGGTTTTGGAGTTTCTTGGAACTGAGTTGTTGTAGCTGGTGTTTGTGCATCTGCTTGCACGTTACCCTGCTGATTCGTACACCCAGCCACAGTCAAGCTTGCAGCACTAATTCCAGTCACAAGTAAAATTAGCATTCGTCGTAATTGCATGATTTTTCTCCTTTGACTGATAGAGTTGGTTGTTAGTTGGTGGTTGTACCAGACGTGCCATGGCACGTCTGTACAGTGGTTAGTAGGTAGAGACGCAATTAATCGTGTCTGTACAATAGTAGTTAGTAAGGGCGTACTCTACCTTGAAACCTATGAGCGCGTCTAAGCCTGTACAGTAGTTAGGAATCAGTGAACAGTTAACAGTACTAGGCGCAGTGAGTAATAGAATTTGATAACTGATAACTGATAACTGACAACTGAACTACACTCACCTATTCCTAAACAGGTATCGATCCAAGTACAGCAACGGGATTGCACAAATCACCGCTACCACGCCAACTATTGCCCCTACTCCCGTATGAGCCAAGCTGGAGTAGAGTAAATAGCCACAGACAAGACAAAATAGCAAAGGCAACCAAGGATAAAGTGGGACTTGAAAGGGGCGACTAATATGGGGTTCTCGCATCCGCAAGATAAACAGCGAGATGCCAGAAAGTAGGAAGAAAAACCAAAATACAGGGGCTGTGTAGTCTACCATTGTTTCAAAGCCGTTGCGGGTGATACTGCCTAGTGCCACCAAAGCTAAGGAAATTGCCCCCTGCAACAGAAAAGCCATACTGGGAGTACTTTTTTGATACTGCCAATTTCTCATAAATCGAAACAGTGAAAAGTCCTGTGCTAAGGCGTAGTTGGTACGCGCCCCAGTTAAAATAGTGGCGTTGATTGCCCCTAAAGCAGAAACTGCAACCAGCAGACTGATAAATACTGCTCCCACTTCACCTAAAGCCTGACGCATCAAAGCAGCTGCGACTGCTTGCGACTGCGCCATTTCCACCAATCCCAATCCCCGCAGGTAGGCTAGATTGATCAACAGGTAAATGCCGGTGATAATGCCGATACTCCATAGTAAAGAACGGGCTATATTACGTTGTCTATTTTTGATTTCTGCTGAAATATAAGCCGCCTCGTTCCATCCACCATAGGATAGTAAGACAAATACCATTGCCAGTCCCCAATTGCCTTCGGGAGTAGGGGAAGTTCCTGGAGTTAAAACCCCAGAAGCATTTGCCAAAGAAAGTCCAATGATCACCACCAGCAGCAAGCCAAGGACTTTTACCACCGATAGTAAGTTTTGTGTCCATTTACCCTGCTGCAAACCGAAAATGTTTAATGCTGTTAATATAGCGATCGCACTTGCCGCATACATGGAAGAGGAAAAGGCTCCAAGTGGCAAAATTTGAGATATATAGTCACCAAAAACAAATGCCAACAGAGCAATTGAACCTGTTTGAATGACTATCATCCGCGCCCAAGCAAATAAGAAAGCGACTTTCTGCCCAAAGGCACGCTTGAGATAATGGTAATTACCTCCCACATGGGGATAAGTTGTCGCTAACTCGGCGTAACATAAAGCCCCAATGAAAGATACCGCACCTCCTATTAACCACAACAGCAGTACCGCAAAATTACTACCTGCATTAGCCGCAACCAAAGCAGGGGTTTCAAAAATGCCTGCCCCAATTACAATACCGACTATTAGGGCTACAGCATCCACAAATGCAAGTGAAGGCTTCGGTGCTGCTGCTTCAGTTGTCCCTGTCTGCTGTGATAAGGCGTAATCTTCACGTTTCATATTGTTAGAGAAAGGGAAAAGTATAGAAGGGTAAGGGATCAGAACTTTTCCTGCTTACCCTCTAACTATGCCCAGTTGTGATAGTTAATGTGGTGAACCTTATGGTAAGAGGGAGTAGTGACTAAATTTCCCTATCTCTAGGGTTAAAAATAAATGTGACTTAAAAATGACAGCGGAAAATAAGAAGCTGGTGCATGTGTATCGATCAATGCAGTAATCGCGATCGCTTCTCCCTTGACAACAACAGATGAGCTTGAATACACTTAGTACATAAGTACTAAAATTTAAATATCCAACTTGCGTTCCTTGGCTTCAGTCTTTAACTAGAAGTCAATCAATATTTAGGAATAGCAACCTTTTTAAGGTTGTTTTCATTTCAGTATTTCCACTGCTCTAAAAATATTGTTTTCAAGGCTACCCTCAACATAGTACAGGGTAAGCCACAGTCTTGCTTGCTACCAACAAATATTGCACATTAACTATGAAAGAAGTACGAAGTCAGAAATTCTAAAAGCTTACAATGAAATAGCCAAAGAGAAAGCAGCCCTAAAATCTCAACTAGAACAATTAGCAAAAGAACGCGATTCTGTACAAAAAAATCAGAGAAACTCAACTATAGAAAATAAACCAATAATGAATCAACCAGCAACTATTCAACAAAAAATGAATTTTACTATTGAAAGCCTCGCGAAAATTCAGCTAGGCTTTGGTAGTGCTGCTAATGAATTGTCAGAACAACTCACAACGCAAGCATCCAAATTAGCAGAAATTAGACAATTAGTTGAAAATGAAGTGCAGCAACTAAAAGAACTACATAATTTAGAAATTTCTGAAGATATTCTGGATAATCTCATTCAAAATTACGAAGAAAATGCTAAAGATTATCAAGAAGAATTCAGTCAACGTTCTGAAACTTTAATACAAGAAATTCAAGAGCAAAGACAAGCTTGGGAAAAAGAAAAAGAAGAGTACAAAATATCAATTAAAGAGCGAGATGAAAATCTCAATAAAACTCGACAAAGAGATGCAGCAGAATATAAATATAATTTAGAACTCCAGCGTAAACTAGAGATGGATGAGTACGAACAACAGCAAAAAACCTTATATAAAGAATTAGAAGAATTTCGCCAAGAAATAGAAAAGCAATGGTTAGAAAGAGAGAGAGCGATCGCTGAAAAAGAAAAACAATTTGAAGAATATAAAACTAAAGTCGAAGCTTTCCCTAAAGAAAAAGAAGCCGCAATCAAAAAAGCAACAGAAGAAGGTAGAGGCATCGCCCATTACCAGGCTAAAGTCAAAGCAGATTTATTTGCCAAAGAAATAGAAGGACAAAAACGTTTTTATGAGCAAAGTTTGCAATCTTTAGAACAGACAATTAATAATCAAGAAACACGTATTCAAAACCTCTCTAAACAATTAGAATCAGCCTTGAAACAAGTTCAAGATTTGGCAGTAAAAGCTATTGAAGGATCTGCAAATATAAATTCCTATCAGGCAATCAAAGAAATAGCTTTAGAACAAGCTAAAAGCCAAGTCAAGAATAAGTAGTTTTGGGAACTAGTCAAGTAGTCAAGTAGGGTGTGTTACGGCAGTTGAATAAAGATAGCTACTGGCGTGTCTAGACTAAAATGTTGCAATAAATCTCTTCTTCTATCTGGTGTGTTCTCTCTTGCCTAGTGCAGTTTATTAATGCACAAATTTAGCTGTGTCACGCCACTACCAAGTAAATATTTACTTGATAAATGCTCTCGTTATACCAATCTTATTTGAGTTGTAAACAATCACATTGTCTAGAACCCCGACTTTTTAGAAAAGTCGGGGTTCTTGTTTTTCACAAATGATTTAGGATTGCTATATTTTCCCTATGCGTTGTTAGTATTAGTTTTAGGAGTTAAACCACGCTCTCTTCTCAGGGGCCTATCTTTAACTGGTGGTTGAGGTGGCTTTGGTTTCTTACTAGCCATAATTTTTACCCTTGAATTTAATTCCTATACTAATTACACAATAATTGTTACCACTTCCAGAAATATTTACAATCAAATCCAAATTTAAGAATTTTTGATCGTTACCAAGTTCTCTAAATAAGAAAATAGAGACGCTTTTTCTGCGTCTCTAAAAGAGAGGAAACCCATTATGAAAATTTAAAAACTCAAAATTAAAACTTCAAATTTCTTATGAAAAAGCTAATTAGCTATCAGTAAATAAATTTACTTACTTAAGCATTTAATTTATTACATAAACTCAAGCTGTCTTTGGTTTAGAGTTGTCGTTTTGGGCTTGAAGCTTATTGCTACCAGATTCAGTTTTAGGTTTATTTGTGACAGGTGGTTTTGGGCGAGTCATAGTAACTAAGTAATTTTTAACTCTCTACAACTTGAACTACACCGTAGTAAATTCGGAATCCGGAAAATAAAAAAATAACTGACTTGATCGTCAGTTAAGAAATATTAAGCTGATCAAAAGTGTTTACTCTTTCTGCAACACTAAGATACTAGGCAAAAGCTGAAAAACCTAAATCTGGGGGTATGTCTTGAATACGCCCAGAACCAACTGCCCGAACTGCTTCTGAGACGGAGATATCACCAGTGTACAAGGCACGCCCAATAATAACACCTGTGACGCCTTGAGGTTCTAATGCTAACAGACTGAGGAGATCCGTGAGCGAACTAACTCCACCAGAAGCAATTACAGGAATATTGATTGCAGCAGCTAGTTCGCGTAAAGCATCTAAATTTGGCCCCGCAAGAGTACCGTCACGATGGATATCTGTGTAAATTACTGCTGCTGCTCCTAATTCTTGCATTTGTACAGCAAGTTGTGTGGCAAGTACTTCTGAAGTTTCTAACCAACCACGAGTCGCCACTTTTCCATTACGAGCATCTATGCCGATGATAATCTGTTGGGGAAATTCTTGACACAGTTGTTGCACTAGCTGTGGTTGTTCTACAGCCACAGTTCCCAAGATAGCCCATTGTACGCCTAAATCAAACAACTGCTGGACGCTGTCTGGTGTCCGCAAACCTCCACCTACTTCAATCGGTACGGATACTGCTTGAGCGATCGCTTCTATTGCCTTTAGGTTCACTAATTTACCAGCTTTCGCCCCATCCAAATCAACCAAATGAAGTCTAGTTGCACCCTGTTCTACCCATTGTTTGGCAACATCCACCGGATTTTCACTGAAAACTTGTGAGCGATCGTAGTCTCCCTGATAAAGTCGCACACAACGACCTTCTAGTAAATCTATCGCTGGAATAACTTCCATAATTATCCTTAAAGTGGTTAGTGGTTAGTTGTTGGTTGTTGGTGAGACCAGCCCCCCAAAAAGGCGGTCTCCGTCACGATGGGGGACTGGCGAACCCGAAGGGTTGTTGGTGGTTGATTGTTGCTTGTTGGTTGTTGGTTGTTAGTTGTTATTCCCACACTCCCCATCACCCCATCACCCCATCACCCCATCACCCCATCACCCCATCACCCCATCTCCCCATCTCCCTTGTCCCCTTTCCCCAATTCCCTCCCACCTCCTACTCCCTAGTCTCTTTAATCACTGCTTGCCGAAAACCTAGCACAATCAAGACATTAGCAAGCGTCAAAAAAAATTCTGCACTTCCATGCAACCAATCAACATTTGCCAAAGATTGATTGTAGTGCAGTTGAGCATAAATCCCAGCTGGGATAGTGACACCGACAAACACCAGGGTGCAGTAAAACCCGTATAACGCCAAGCGTGGCATTTGCTTGACTCTGCTAATAAACCACAAGAAACCCAAGTAGGGAAACAGTGACAGGATAAATAGGGTTTCTTTTGAAATCATTGCTTCGATTTAATACCTTCTGTAGAAGTTACTTGAGTGGCTATATCTGTAGATTTAGCATTGCGCCAAATCCACACTGCAGCCGCCCAAAGCGTAATATTACCAACTAAAGTCATAGTAGCTTGTAGTGTGACCAACCATTCTAGTGATTCTGCATTCTCAAAATAGTGCCAAGTGCAGGCACACATTGCACTCACTAAAGCTGGTAACATAGCCAAAGATAATGTCCACCAAGCACGGTTGCCAGTCACTTCACCGTATTGCCAAATTAGCCAGATGGCAGCAATCCACTCGATAACGCTAGAAACGTGAATGATCCAGGTGGGAATTGAAAGAACGTGCATGTTAGTCAATAGTCAATATTCAGTGGAGATGAAACATTTGATAGTTAATCATCAGACTCATAAATTATAGTTCGACAAAGCACTTTGTTTTGCCACAATATCGCCTACTTTTAACAGTTATCAGTTATCAGTTATTGAATCACTGTTCACTGAATTGTAGACTTGAGCTATTAACCCGCAGTTTAATTAGGGACGAGTTTTTATATGATGAGAAATTAGTGTCGAAATACACTGAAAAATTGCCTTCTCAATTGTAGATATTTGAATATTTTACTTGCTAAAGGCTCGAAACCATCACCAAATTCGGCTGGATAGTGTTGTACAGCCCAAAAAGCTTGACCGTTATATTCCCCAATAAATAAAACACCTACAATATTACTGTTTCCTTGTTGCCGAAAAACAATTTTTTCTTTTGCCCAAGGATATAAATCTTCTTTGGCTTGAGAACTATTAACTACTCGCCACTTGTTAATAGCAAATAAACTCTTGGGTGCGACTAATCTTTGTTTTGCCTCTTTCCAAGTCAATTTTTCACCAGGAAAGAAAAGCTGAACATAAACATTTTTGTTGATTTTTCCATTGGGTTGCAGGGCATAAAACCATACTGCTGTCCCCTCTCCAGAACTGACTGTTTGGTCAACAAAACGATTAGCTGGGATGTAGGTTGTAAAATTTAAACCTGGTTTGTTGTAGAGATTGAGCGTGATTTTCTGTTTTTCACCTTCCACGCTAATAGTGTCTGTGATGGTACTAGGTCTAGATTGGAAAGTAACAGCAGTATTGGGTAGATTGTTATTTACTTGATTACTAGATACTTGTTCTGTACAAGCAATGGATGTACCAAAAATAAGTGCGATCGCTAATGAATATAAAATTCGCTTCATCATCTTTAATCTTGCTTTTATTTACGTATGAGCAGTACTAAAACTGACAACATAGTTCTCTAGTCCTGATCCTAAGAAAAGATAGAAGCAAGTAACCTCATGCAATTGGTTCACCAACTCAGGTGATATCTAGTTAAATGTGGCAAATCAAAGAGTTACCAATTGTTTACCCAAAGGTAGGTGCAATATTTTTCTTCAAAAATCTACACTGCAAGTAAAATCTTATTGCTATGGATGCTGATATTATGAAAGCTCGATGGATTATTACTGCGGTTTCAGCAGCATTATTTTTTGGCGGTAGCTTATTGACATCTTTACGCGATCCCTGGTTTCAGGGCTTGCGACGTCCTGATTGGCTGACTTTTGAGTTTTTAATTCCGTTTATTTGGATATTTATTTGGATTTGCACCACAATGTCTGCAATTTTGGTATGGGAGAGAAGCTCAAAAAGGTTTCGTCCTTGGCTGTTGATGGGGATGTATGCAGCGATCGCTATTCTGACTTCAGCTTACAGTCCCATTGTAGTGGAATTTCGCAGCTTGATTGGTGGAATGATTGTAGGTGGCTTAGCAACAGTTCTCGTTTATATTCTGGCTTTTTTAGTAAAGCCAATTTCCCAGACTGCTTCTTGGCTATTTTTACCTTACGCTCTTTGGGGCCCTATAGGCACTTACCTCACCTGGGTTTTGATTCAACTTAATTTTTAATTACACTCACAAGACTGAATACAAAATTGTATAATTTTGCACAAATACTTGCAGTTAGTCTACCCAGCATAGCTTAATTTAATTGATAATGCTGGGTTTAATAAAATTTACTAACTGCGATCGCCTAACTAATTCCTCAATTCTCGATATCTTTCCTGAATATTCTCAATCGTAAACACTGCCTGAAAATTCAAGCCTACCGAATTGTAAAATTCTGCTCCTCCCTGCTGGCGATCTACTAGAGAAATTACTTGATTAACTGCATAATCTGCTGCTCTCAGGTGTTCAACTGCTTTCATGGCTGATTGTCCTGTGGTGACAACATCTTCCAAAACCAATACATTTGCACCTGCTGACAAATTTGGCCCTTCTATATATGCTTTTGTTCCGTGACCTTTAGCTTCTTTTCGGACAATCAGGGCTGGTATCGGTCTTTTCTCGAGAGCAGAAACTACACTAACTGCCGTTACAATCGGGTCAGCCCCCAATGTTAAGCCAGCTACTGCCTCAGTGTCTGGTGGTAGTAGCGATAAGAGAATACGACCAATTGCCAAAGCACCTTGGGGATGGAGTGTAACTTGCTTGCCGTTGATGTAATAGGAACTAGGTTGTCCGGAAGAGAGGACGAAATCACCCTCTTGATATGCAAGTTGGCAAAATAAATCCAGTAATTTGTTGCGTAGGGTTGACAGATCGGCACTAACTGCCCAAATGTCAGATTGGATAGGGGTTTGAGCTTGGTAGGTCATTACAAAAGAATAAAATTTGTGCTAAACCAATGGTTGAGCTTCTCAGTAAGCTGACGTAAAAAACATAACTCTAAAATTGTTGGTAGTTGGTTGTTGGTAGTTGGTTGTTAACCATTAACCACTAACCAACAACTACTAACAGTCGCTACTAGAAGTTCTGACAATAAGGATAAGTTAAGATTCGCGCAAACACAGAGGAGCGATAAAAATGGCTTTAAAATTTAGAGTATTGGGTGGGTTGTTGGTGCTGTTTAGTAGTGCGATCGCTATTCCGGCTTTAGCCCAAGAAAAAACACAAACATCAAGTGATGACTATGTAACACCAAATGAAGCTTTTGAACGGGCTTATTTTAAAAATGCTCCTAATTTCTTCGGTAGTATCACTAGTCAAAGTGACATCAACGATATTTTCGGGCCTGGTTCCTTTTCTCGAAATACTTTTCCAGAAAATCAAATTGCCAGAGATAGTGAGTTGGTTCACATTCTTTATCGGGATGTTCTCTATCAACAGGTTAGTAATGATCCTTATCTTCGTAGTCCCGATTTACCCAATCCTTACAACACTTCCCTGTTAATGTCTCCAGGCTTGAATGCTAACAAGCTTAAGGTTGGTACTGAGTTTCGGTTTGAGCAAATGCCCCCTCGCTAAATATTATTAAAAGGGAACGGGGAATAGGGAACAGTTAACAGAGTTTTCCTCTATTAACTGTTCCCTGTCCGTAGTACTCGACCACATAAGTTTTAACTCTTTGTGAGGGGTCAGATCCCCGACTTTTTTAAAAAAGTCGGGGATCTGGCTAACCGATCAAAATCAATTTGGTGAACTAGTAGACTCGGTCAATAGTCTGTTAAGGACTATCATTCCTCCCAGGGTACAAGAAAGCGGATAAATCCTGGGAATCAATTCCTATTTTAAAATCCAAAATTTCCAAAGCAGCCGAGGGATCCGTTGGGTCAATCCAAAATCCAAAATCTACAATCCAAAATATTTAAATCCAGGGTGCAGGAGTTGAACCTGCCTAAGGCGAATTATGAGTTCGCTGCCTCAACCGCTCGGCCAACCCTGGTCGTTGTTCTGATAGATTATAGCATAATTTTATTAATTGCGTGCGATCGCAACTTGCTTATTAGGTTTCAACACTACACAATTTGATAGTGCTATAGTGCAGACTAATATTAATTAAGTTCCCTTAAAAATATAGTTTGAAACAAACCAATATTTTTCTGCTATAGCTTATCAGCAATGAAACTAAATTCTACTGTAGTTCTAACTTTAACTTTGTTGGCCCTGATGTTGGGAGCTGGCTCTTTAAGTGCTTTTTTAGGATTTGATATTGGTAGTAAAGCACTCAAAGGCGTAACATCACCCGATTCTCGCCCCACTACCAAGTTTGCTAGTGCTAAGACGGGTAATTCTCAGCATGGAGGACTAGTGCTTTTAAAAGAGGAAGAAATTCTTAAAACTGTCAAGGCAAGAATAGAGGGTAAAAGCAAAACTCCTAAATCAGAACAAGAAGAAGAGGAGGAAACTGAGACCGTTAGCAACAAACAGAAGCCAGAGGAAAAGCCCCAAGAAGAAGTGGAAGAAAAACCCCAACCAGGATTTCCTGTTTCTGCTGAAAGTGATGGCGTAAATCTTTCAGTACAATCTGCCCGCTATTCTGGTGGTGCATTGCAACTGCGCGTAAAAATGCAGAACAAAGGTAAAAATTCTGTACGCTTCCTCTATAGTTTTTTAGATGTCTCAGACGATAAAGGACGAACCCTGAGTGCTAGTACAGATGATCTACCATCAGAATTGCCTAATAACAGCCCCGCATATACTGGTACTATTAGCATTCCTACAGCTTTGCTTGATGATGTTAAAAGCATTTCACTTTCTCTCACAGATTATCCAGCTCAACAACTGAAGTTGGAAGTATCGGATATTCCTGTAGGAAGGTAATAGGTAATGGGTAATGGGTAATGGGTAATAAGAAAAAACAACCAATTACCAATTACCAATCACCTATTACCAAATGGGGGTGTGCATTTTACACGGGCTTTGGCAGTGATAGGTTTTCCTAGCTTGAATTGGACTGATGTGGGGCTGCGATTGTTGTCAGTGCTGCTACTGATTGCCATCAATGCTTTTTTTGTCACGGCAGAATTTTCGATGGTTACAGTACGGCGATCGCGTATTCATCAGTTAGTAGAAGCTGGTGACATACAAGCACTAGCCGTTGAGGTTCTACAGCGTAGTATAGATAGATTGTTGTCTACAACTCAGTTGGGGATTACTCTCTCAAGTTTGGCGCTGGGGTGGATTGGAGAAAGCACAATTGTTGTTCTAGTCAAATCATGGCTACAATCTTGGCCTCTTCCTGGAGAAATAAATATTGCGATCGCTCATTCTTTATCAATCCCGATTGCCTTTTTTTTCATTGCTTACTTACAAATTGTTTTAGGAGAACTATGTCCTAAATCTGTGGCAATGCTGTATTCAGAACAGCTGGCACGATTTTTAGGTCCTTCTGTCAAAGCAATTGTCCGGTTTTTTAATCCCTTTATTTGGATTCTCAACCAATCGACTCGCTATTTGTTACGACTATTTGGCATCGAATATACAGGTCAAAGTTGGAGACCACCTGTTACACCTGAAGAATTACAATTAATTATCTCTACAGAACGTGAATCTACTGGATTAGAAGCTGGAGAACGAGAACTACTGAAAAATGTTTTTGAATTTGGGGAAGTAACAGCACAAGCAGTCATGGTTCCTCGCAACAACATAGTAGTGCTGCCTCAAGATGCCACCTTGCAGACTTTTCTTGAACAAATGGCAGCCACTGGTTACTCTTGTTTCCCAATTATTGGAGAATCTTTAGAAGACATTCGTGGCATCGTTTACTTTCAAGACTTAGCAAAACCCCTAGTTGTAGGCAAATTAGTTTTAGAAACACCTATTCAACCGTTAATCCGCCCAGTAAGATTTGTACCAGAAAATACTCCCTTAAGTGAATTATTACCGATGATGCAGCAAGAGAAGTTGGGCATGGTAATAGTAGTGGATGAATTTGGTGGTACGGTGGGGTTGGTAACAATTCAAGATGTAATTGCCCAAATTATTGGTGATATCGGTGTTGCAGAAAATAATGATGAATTGCTAATTGAGTTTGTAGATGACCAAACATTCTTAGTGCAAGCGCAAATTAACTTAGAAGAGTTGAACGATGTCTTACATATCAATTTGCCTTTGCGAAGAGAATACCAAACACTTGCAGGCTTTATGCTGTACCAATTGCAGAAAATTCCTGCCTTAGGTGAAACTTTACGTTACCAAAATTTAGAGTTAACTGTTACGTCAGTTGAAGGACCCCGCTTGCACCAAATTCGGGTAAGAAGATTAAGTGAGTAAGGGTATGAGGGTTTAAGAATTATATTTTTTCTTCCTATACCCCCTACACCCCCATACCCCTACGAGGTTTTCCTTATAGGAGAGAAGATTCCAACTTCATCTACACCCCTATACCCCTATACCTTATCTATAAGCCAGTGGATCTTTCAGTCCTAGTTCAACAAAAGCAGCAAGACGCAACTGACAAGCATCACAGACACCACACGCAATATCACCACCAGCGTAGCAAGACCAAGTCAGTTCCCAAGGAACTCCCAATTTGTTACCTAGCTGAATAATTTCAGTTTTTTTTAAGTGAAGTAGAGGTGCAACAATGGTAATGGTCTTGCCTTCGCGTCCTTGTTTTGTTCCCAAACGAAAGACTTCCTGCATTGCTTGGATATAATCAGGACGACAATCAGGATACCCAGAGTAATCTAGGGCATTAATACCGATGTAGACACGTTCGGCGGCGATAGTTTCGGCGTAGGCTAGGGCAAAGCTCAAAAAGATAGTATTACGTGCTGGTACGTAGGTGACAGGAATATTTTGTGACATATCCTCCAAAGAACGCTTTTGGGGTAAATCAATAGTGTCGTCTGTAAGTGCCGAACCGCCCCACTGCCGTAAATCAAAGGTTACTATTTGATTTTGGACTACACCTGCTGTTTTTGCGATCGCTAATGCTGAGTGTAACTCTCGTTTATGCCGTTGCTGGTAGTCAAAGGAAATAGCATAACACTCACAACCATCTGCTAGTGCTTGGTAGAGAACAGTGGAAGAGTCTAATCCACCAGACAATAAAATAACGGCTTTCATATTCACGCTTGGATGTAGGGATATAAGGTAGGGGTATGAGGATATAGGGGTGTAGGGGCATAGATAAAATTGATTTCTCTTACACCCCTACACCCTTACCCCCCTTAAATCCATTGATGATATATGAAAATTGTGCGCTTCGGGTTTATCGCCTTACACCCCTACACCCTTACCCTCTTAAACCCATCTTTTTCACAGACAATAATACTTGCTGACTTTCTTGCTGATTTTAACGCAGGTGCGTGCTATTCCAATAAAGCCTTTTTAAATCAAAACTTCTCTGTAGTTGGTAATTTAACTCACAAAAAAATTATTTATTTTTAGTGGTAATAATTGGATAATTATACCGCTAATTAGTTTATTAAATGTAACTAACCAACTATATGCGGTTATCATACTTACTTTTTCCGGTCAAAAATAACACTAAAATTATTATTTGCTAAGTTTAACAACAAACATCAAACTCTACTGAGTATACAAAACAGGCCCAGATGGTGGGAACTCATAACAAACTTTGAAATTCTTCATAAACAGAACCTCTATGTTACCATCTGGATGGTTTTAGACGACTAATCAGTGGCAGTTTAAGTATCAAAGCCGACGATTGTAGCGTCTCTAAATTGGTGGTTGAGGAGAGAATGAGAGTGCAAGATAGCAGCATGTCAGCAGGAGAACAAAACGGACACGGACACCGTACCCAGCCCCGCCCGATCCGCATAGGTGTGATCGGGGTGGGTAATATGGGGCAACATCATGCCCGTATCCTAAGTTCCATGAAAGACGTTGAACTGGTTGGTGTTGCAGATATAAATGTCGAACGAGGCTTAGAAACCGCCAGTAGATACAAGGTGCGTTTTTTTGAGGATTACTGCGATCTGCTGCCCCATGTGGAAGCGGTCTGCATTGCCGTTCCCACGCGCCTACATTACGCTGTGGGAATTTCTTGCCTTTTGGCAGGAATTCACGTTTTGGTAGAAAAACCGATCGCAGCCAGTATTTCTGAGGCAGAATCGCTAGTTAATGCCGCAGCCGAATCTGGCTGTATTCTCCAAGTGGGTCACATTGAACGCTTTAGTCCAGCCTTTCAGGAATTGAGCAAAGTGTTGAAGACTGAGGAAGTGTTGGCATTAGAAGCCCATCGCATGAGTCCCTACTCAAATCGTGCCAACGACGTCTCAGTTGTTCTGGATTTAATGATCCATGATATCGACTTACTGTTGGAATTAGCCGCCTCACCAGTAGTGAAATTAACGGCTAGTGGTAATCGTACCTTAGACTCTGGTTATTTAGATTACGTGACTGCAACTCTAGGATTTGCTAATGGCATTGTTGCCACCTTGACTGCCAGCAAAGTCACTCATCGCAAAATCCGCAGTATAGTCGCCCATTGTAAAACTTCATATACAGAGGCAGATTTTCTCAAGAATGAAATTTTGATTCATCGTCATACCATAACTAACTCTATGACAGACTATCGGCAAGTCCTTTACAAGCAAGATGGTGTGATTGAAAAAGTTTATACTAGTAATACTGACAAATTGGGGGCAGAATTGGAACATTTTGTCAACTGCGTGCGTGGTGGTAATCAACCTTCAGTTGGTGGCGAACAAGCACTTAAAGCTTTAAGATTGGCAAGTCTAATTGAGCAAATGGCTTTGGAAGAAAGAGTTTGGAATCCATTGGATTGGGAATCTGAATCGAGAGTGCAATCTTTGACACCCACTGTTTAGCCAGAGTGGGAGAGTGAAACAGCAGGAGAGGGAGAGAAGTAAGAAATTACTCTTTCCCTCTCCTTTAATCTATGTAAATTGTTGATGGTTGATAGTTGTTTGTTGTTTGGACAACCCAGCAACAAACAACAACCAACAACTAACAAACAACATTTAACAATCTTAGGAATTGACTCAATGACAGATTGGATCAAAACTACTATCGAATCTATGGGTTATGTGGGAATTGCCCTGCTGATGTTCCTTGAGAACCTCTTTCCCCCTATTCCTTCGGAATTGATTATGCCCCTAGCAGGATATACGGCAAATCTACCAAACGCCAAGCTTAATATTATTGGTGTATTTTTTGCAGGGCTAGTAGGTTCTGTGCTAGGCGCACTCATCTGGTACTATCCTGGAAAATTTCTTGGGGAACATCGCTTAAAAGTCTGGGCGGATAGATATGGTAAGTGGATAACTATTACCAGTAAAGATATTACCAAATCTAAAGATTGGTTTGATAAGCAAGGTAACAAAGCTGTACTGTTTGGACGCCTAGTACCAGGAGTTCGTACCTTGATTTCTATACCCGCAGGCATCAGCAATATGCCCTTGCCATCTTTCATATTTTATACAACTGTGGGTAGCGCTGTTTGGGTAGGTTTGCTAACATACTCAGGATATATATTGGGTAGTCAATATGAAATTGTGGACAAGTACCTTGCTCCTGTATCAAAAATTGTGCTTGCGGTTATACTTTTAGCATTTCTTGTCTTGGTATTAAAGCGGACGCACAAACGTAGGAGAAGATAAAAAACTTGCCCCCAATGACAATTTACAAAAACAACTGTTTTGGTGTAAAAAGTAGCGCTATAAATGGCAATACGCTACAAGTGGCTTGCTATTTGACTTTATCTCAGCATAGCCTTGGCAAACTAACTCACACTAAGTTATTAAGTAATTCTTGGCAGGTCTTCAGCTAGATGTTGACCTTACCAATAATTTCTGATACACGCATTTTTGTAAGATGAGCATGGTAACTTTTTCAAGGTAAGTAAGTACTAGGAGCTTTCATGACAGACCAACCTTCCGCAGCCACCCCGATGAATGCCGCTGCCATGCCAATGAATAGAGTATCGGCATCTACTCCGATCAACGCTACTCCTACACCAACAGCTAGTAGCAGCACGGGTAAAAAGATTCTCAGTGTTGACTTAGGTAGAACTTCCACAAAAGCTTGTGTTAGTCGCGAACCAGCAAATGTAATATTCGTCTCTGCCAACGTTAAAGAAATGTCGATGGAACAAGTGCGGGGAGGTGTTTTTGAAGCCCGCGCAACAGATCCCTTGATGGATTTATGGTTGGAGTATCAAGGTAGTGGATATGCTGTCGGTCAACTAGCTGCCGATTTTGGTGCTAATTTGGGTGTAGGTCAATCTAAAGTAGAAGATGCACTTGTGAAAACTTTGGCTTGTGCTGGTTACTTCAAGCTCAAAGATGACATTTCTGTTGTGTTGGGTTTGCCTTACCTTTCTCAAGAACAGTTTGAAAAGGAAAAAGCCCAGCTAATTAGCCAATTGAGTGGCCCTCACACAATGAAGTTTCGCGGTGAAGATGTATCGCTAAACATCACTAAGGTTTGGGTAATGCCAGAAGGCTATGGTAGTCTTTTGTGGTGCGAAGCCCAACCGAAGAAAACCGCAGCAATGCCAGATTTTACTAAGGTGTCAGTGGCGATTGTTGATATTGGACATCAAACCATCGATTGCTTGATGGTAGATAACTTCCGCTTTGCCCGAGGTGCTTCTAAGAGTGAAGACTTTGGTATGAGTAAGTTTTATGAACTAGTAGCCGCCGAAATTGAAGGGGCAGATAGTCAATCCTTGGCTTTAATTGCTGCTGTTAACCGTCCCAAAGGCGATCGCTACTACCGTCCCAGAGGTGCAGGCAAACCCGCCAACCTAGATGATTTTCTGCCCAACTTGATAGAAATGTTTTCGCGTGAAATTTGCAGTCGTGTGTTAGCATGGCTACCAGAGCGCGTCACTGATGTGATTCTCACCGGTGGCGGTGGGGAGTTCTTCTGGGAAGACGTTCAACGTCTGTTAAAGGAAGCAAAAATTAATGCCCACTTAGCATCACCATCTCGACAAGCTAACGCTCTAGGGCAGTTCATTTATGCAGAGGCACAACTATCCGCCAATCGCTCTTCTAGGGCTTAAAAATAATGTTCCAATGGTCAAAAAAGGTGGTTAAATCGGTTACGTTCAACCCAGGGGTGGCTGACGAAAGCTTGTTAGCGCTTATCGAAAGCCAATTGGAGAAAGATCCCAACAAGACTTTCAGCGACCTCTGTAAAGAGGCCCTGTGGCAAGCTTTATGCGTGCCGGAATCAGTAAGACCAAGCCCACCGCCTACTCCGCAACCAGTACCGACACAAGGAGTAGAACCACAAATAGCTGAACTACAAAGGCAATTAGCTGACCTTGAGGAACGTTTTTTTGCCAAAGAATCTAATCGATTGGAGATGATGGAACGCCACCTGATGCAACTTAGTCAACAAGTAGCACAGCTGGCAATTATGGTTAATCAGACACCAGCCATACAGTCACCGACACCATCAACACCAGTAGTAGAGGTAGTAAATCATACTATTGCCACTTCTTATACTGCCACACCTCCTCAAGATGTTGATCCTGTAATTAGCCGCCTGAGTCAGTATCTGGATGATTTCTAGGAACCCCAGGGTGTGATATTATTGTGCTACTTTTGACCTCCTTAGTAGGATATTCTATTAAGGAGGTTTAATATTTTAGGTAGTGTTAGGCATTGGAAGGGAAGGGAGACAAACCAGACAAGGAGGACAAGGGGGAAGTCAGAAGTCGGAAGTTGGAAGTCGGAAGTTGTAACTACTAACCACTGTACAGACGTGCCATGGCACGTCTGTACAACAAGCAACAATCAACCCTACCCTTACCTTAAGCCACTACGTGTCTACGGGTTCGCCAGTCCCCCTACCCTTACCTTAAGCCCTCCGGGTTCGCAGTCGCTCATGGGGGACTCACCGGCCCCCACGACCGACAGGGAGTGGGGATTGGGGGAGAACCCCCTGCGTAAGAGTCGCTGTCTCAGCGCTTCGCGTCTACGTGACGGGAACCGCCTTTTTGGGGGGCTGGACTCACCACCAACCACCAATAACCAACAATTACCAAGTTTGATAAGCTGTGTTTTAGATTGTCTATTATTCAATACTGTTCAAGGTGTACTTTATGCTGTTGCGATCGCTCACGCTTATATTCTTTTCCTGCCTGCTTGGATTGTTATCTTGGGTGTACAGTCCCCCTGCTATAGCACTGACACAGATTAAACTCTTTGACATAACTTATAAAGAGTGTCCACCAGAAATAGCAAAAGGAGCGGTTACTAGTGGTACTACAATGGCAGCTAACTGTTTTCTAGTTACAGGCAAAGCTGAAAATCCAACTTATAAAACAGTTTACGATGCAGATATTTTTGGACGCATCTATGATGCAAATAATAATCCAGTCATGCAAAATCGTACCCGTCTTGGTTCAATACCTGAAGTGCCCCCAGGTATTAGTGATTTTGAATTAAGAATTTCTGTAGCAGCAAATCAACCCACTCCTCTCAAACTCAAGCAATTTAAAGCAGCTGGGTTTGGCGCTCAAGTTCGGAAGTAATCAACAAGACGAACCCATAAAATAATCTTTAGCTAAAAGCTGAGAAACCTTTTAGCATGACTTCCAGTAGGGTAATTTATGATATGAATTTTCCCTCTGTACTATTTATTAAAAGAATTATTGATAACAATTGAATAACTCACAGTAAGACATTAGTTTTGGCCTTTATTATCTTTGAATATTACAGAAAATTCAGCAACGACTTGCTAAGTAAAAATATTTCTTACCTGTGCCTTTAAAGAGGTTGTGGGTAACTAAATATTATGAAGAATTAAGTTAAAAGTGAGATGCACATCACCAAGCACAATCTCTAAGTAAAGTTAGTTGTCCTGAAGCTAGATGGCGAATTATTACGTGGTGGGATGTCGAAAGTTTAAAGCGCAAAGTTTGTGATTGCACTTACGTTTTATCAAGGTTGCGATCGCTTCAACTGCCTCAATGAGGATCGCTTACTTTAACTCC
>NZ_AJLK01000107.1 GCF_000317205.1 Fischerella muscicola PCC 7414
ACAGTAGGGAAAAGGTAGGGAAATTTAACGCTATTACTGATTTCAACCCTACCACATCCCTACCAAATCCTTGTGTAATATATATGTCTAAAGCGATACGACAAAAAATCACTATTGATATATTCCTTTGGCTGTTGCTGCTTGATAACTTGGAACCAACGCCAACAGAAAAAATTGACCTGAGTATAAATGGGCAGACTAAATAAAGATGCTTATCCCGAAGTTACCCTGACACTCGACTTTGGGGGAAGTGGCACAAAGGGAATTGTACAAATTAAGGGTGGTAAGCCAACAGCTTTTTGGATGGAGCCTGCTGTGATCGAGGCTCCTCGTGCTTCCCTCACTTTCCATACCCGCAACTTGGGCAACGCCTATCCAGAGAATACCGCTTGGGTGGGAGTGGGTGAAAATTATCGGGCAGTGGGATATTTGGCACGAAGTACATACAGCGCCACACCAAGGCTAAAGCCGCGAAAGTACGAATTTGCTGTGTATAAAACGCTAGCGGCTGTGTGGGTAATCAAGCAGAAATTTAAGTTACCTGACTCCTTCTATTTATCCCTAGCACTGCTATTACCACCAGGAGAATTTCAAGATTCAGCATTACTAAAACCGATGTTAAAGGATGCTCTGGCTGAATTTGACACACCGACGGGTATTGCGATCGCTAACTTGGTTGGTTACGAGTGTTTTCCAGAAGGCGGCGGTATCTATGCTATGTACTGTAAAAATACGGGTGAGGCAATCAAACGTAAAGTTCTTGCCCTGGTAATGGTGGGATATCGCAACGCTTCGGTTTTGATATCCCGACGCGGCATTTTAGACAGGGGCAAAACAGCTAACCTGGGCATGGCGAGAATGGTTGATTTGGTAATAGAGCGCACATCAGGATTAGACAGCGAACAGCTAATCAGAGCGATGATTGCTGCTGGTGACGATCCAAAACCCCAGCACTTTCACAACCTTTCCAGTGGAAGCGATATTCGCTCTGCCGAGATAGAGAAAATCATCTCTGCGGTGTGTGACTCCAGGACAGAGTATGCTATTGCTCTTACTAACTGGCTCAAAGAATCACTAGCGCCCAAAAACGAATTAGATGAAGCGATTATCTGCGGCGGTACGGCTGACTACTTGCGCCAAGAACTAGATACCGTGTTTCCAGCAACTCCAATTATCTGGCACGGTGGCGTAGAGATTCCGCCGACTCTGAACGAGCAGTTCTTGGGCAACCGCCTAGCTGATGTGTGGGCATTATCTGTATACCACACTGCCAAGGTGAGGGCAGGTGCCAGATTGCAGGAAACGGAGGCGATCGCATCACATGGGTGAAAGAAAAAAAGATTTTGTTTGGCGCTACCAACCAAATCTGAGTTCGGACAAAGCCAAGATGCTGACTTATATTCAGAACCGAGATTTGCACCCATCCCAAGATAAAACAGCGATGATCATGGCTGCTCTTACAGCCTACTACATGCCCTTGGCACTGCATAGTCAGGGCAGTTGCCCTCGTGAAAGTTTGGAATTGATACTTTTAGATTCAGCTACTGCTTTTGTCAATCAACTCAAATATGTTTGTACAGCACTGAATGTAGATCCAGCGCGTGTGGGCAACGTGTTGTGCAGTGCCTTTCAAATACCATTATTTTTCCAAAGCACTCAAGCCGAATCTATTTATACCGATAGCACACTGGAATTGGACAATTTAAATGATTTTGACCTCAATACATGGAATTTGGCAGGAATTACCACAGATAGCGAAACTTTTAATTAGGAGATGCGCCTAAATATGGCAAGGATACATTTAATCGACGGTGAAAAAGGTAGCGTTGGCAAGTCGCTGTTTACTCGCGTCATGGTGCAGTATGCAATTGACAAAAAATTGGAACATGCTTTGGTTGATGCAGATATGACCAACCAAGATGTCAAGCGTTTCTACGACTATGCTGTTGATGCCGAGTTTAGCGAAGCTGTCAACAAGGGAGACAGGGCTGACATAATTTTTGAATTAGCGAGAAATAAACCTGTTATTGTTAACCTTCCTGCCAATGTATTTCCCCTAGTAAATAACTGGATTAAAAAGGGACGATTGCTAGAAGTTGCTGACAAGTATGGCGTAGATATTTGCAAGTGGTTTGTCTGTGATGGGGGTTTTGAATCCATCGACTTGTTTTATCAATCAATGAATTTACACAAAGATAAAATGCTCCACGTCTTTGTAAGGAATCTTGGTAAAACAGATGATTGGAGCTTTTTGGAGGATGATGCTATTTATCAAGATTTGCAGGCAAAGTACAAAAAGATACTGCAAATAATTGACTTTCCTTTGCTATATCCAGGAGATAGGTACTTCATCGACTCAAAAAAATTTCGGTTTGATGCTCCCGATATTGAGGAAACCATGCCTATAATGTCACAGCAGCGATTATCCACTTTTTTAGAAGACTCCCACTGTGCGATCGAGAATACTCAGCTGTGGGCAAAAGACCAGCAACCGAAAAAAAAAGAGGCTGTCAAACTCCAGGCTGGTGTAGGGGTATAGCGCCATGTCCTACGAATTTCACACCTTGTATTCTACAGATACCGCTTTTAACTGTGACATCACAAAAAGCGATGAAGATAAATACATGGGACGGCTGTATATCCTTGCTACAGAAGATCCAGAACTACTGAAATTAGCAATTGAGAAAGAGTGGTTCCTCGCTCATGAATCAGGAGATTTCTTTATCTGTGGTCATATTAATATTGAGGGACAATGGAGTTTGTCATCCTACAAAAGTTTAGAACCCAGTTTAGCATACACCACCCAAAGTGAAATTCTTGACTATGTATTTAGCCCAGAATATGTGAGTGCAATTTTGCAGTTGCGTCATGACCAAGCTTTAGATTTGTCTGAGTCTGTTGTATTCAAAAGTGACAGTTTTAGTGATGACAATAACTTTTCAGATGGAAGTAAACCTGCGAAAATTGACACAAGTTTATTGCACGACTTTAGTACAAGTATTCCTAACTTGGATGTATTGAGGGATTTGCTATTGCGTTCCTCCCCAGAGGAATTACAAGAAGCTAACCTACAACAAAACGAAACTTCATCTTTTGAGCAAGTGGAATCAGCCATCCCTATCGTGCCTTTAGAGGTTTTAATTTCTGTTGGGGAGAAAACAACAAAGTTAGAAAAAACCGAGGTATTGGAAATTCAAAAAGCTCTTATTGACAAAATTATTGACGAGTATTCAGAAGACATCAGCGAGTTCATCCTACCACCTTTTGGGAAGGTGACAATTCACGTTGAAGAGGATTATTTTGTCTTGTGTTCTTCTGAAGACGGACACACTATTCTTGCTGCGACTTTGGATGGTTCTGTGCTGGATGAATTGAAAGATAACGACGCGCTCAAATTTACTGATGTTTTGCACTCGTCGGAAGTAGAGGTGTCTAGATACTTTGAAAATTCCCTTGAAAAACAAATTGAGACAATTGTGACTGTAGAGACTCACAACGCCGCAGTTGAACAGCAAAAAGGAATTGATTATGGTGCGTAGTTTGCGGCAAGCCAAAAATGAAAGCTTTCTTTATCGCATACTTGAAGGTAAAGACGCTGAGGGGGTGACAAGGGGGATGTAACTTAGGCTTGGCTTGCCTTTCACTTTAATG
>NZ_AJLK01000108.1 GCF_000317205.1 Fischerella muscicola PCC 7414
TCAGGTAAAGACGCTGATTTTCAAAGGCGAGTGCTAGCGATCGCAGTTGAACATGGACTTTCAACAAACGACCCTTTATTTTTGGTTATGCTAGCAACCGGGCAACTTCAGGTTTTACTGGAGGATAAGCCGTCGGAGTTAGAACGCCTATTCCAACGTTGGTCTGAGGCAATTCACGACCACTTGGAGGTGGCGAAGCGCACCGCAACCGTTGGTCAAGAAGTGGAAATCCGCAGGATGCTTGACCGACTGATTGCCCATTGCGAATCGAAAGAGCGAAGTCGTTTGAGGGTAATGCTACCAGCTATGGGGTTGCTAGTAGCGGCAATTGGGTTTGGCATCTTGGCAGGATTGTCTGTTCCGGTGTGGTTAGCTGGTGGGTACACGCCAGGAAAACCAAGGTTGCTGACAGTTGCTGAGGCAGAAACTTTACGGTGGGCAAAAAGTCCTCAAGGCAAGCTGGCGCGGAACATCGTTACCTGGAACTCAGAAAGCCTGATTAACCTTCATTGCACCAAAATTCCTGGTCAGCGATCGCTAGTTGCCAAGGAACGGGGTCAAAGGGCGGTATCTGAATATTGTTTGTTGCGAGTGAAGACACCTTAGCGTTTTGTTTTGAGTGGTTTGTTTGGGAGTGCGATCGCGTTATTAGGGAAGTTATGAGGATGGCGATCGCGTTGTTGGGGAAATTGTGGGGAATGCGATGCTCCGAAGGAGCGGTCTTTGACCATCGCGTTTAGTTGGTGCCAAATGCTAGGATATTCAACAAAAAGGTAAACACAAATGAAGGCGATCGAAGTTACTGGCAAAATTGACGATCGGGGAAACCTCGTTTTGGATGAACCGATTCAAGGAACAACTTATCCCCATCAGGTGCGGGTGATTGTGTTGGTTCCAGAAGATGCAGAAGATATTGACCCCGATGATACACCAGTTGAGGAGGTAAAAGCTAGCTTGAAAAGAGCTTTACATCAAGCAAAAACAGGGCAGCGTCTACCATTATCTCAAATGTGGGAGGGAATTGATGCCGAATGAAGAAAAACCATTAGTTGGCATTGATTTAACCCCTGAATTCAAACAAAATTTGCGTGTTCTTTCTAAAAGATTTCGCAATATTCGCTCTGACGTTCAAGTTGTAATCGAACAATTACAAGAAGGAAATATATTAGGAGACAGGATAGGAGATATTGGCGAGGATTTTGTTGTTTATAAATTGAGGGTTCGTAATAGTAATATCCAAAAAGGTAAGAGTGCTGGATATAGATTAATTTATCAAGTTGAATCACCGACGAATATTTTATTATTAACTATTTATTCTAAATCTGATCGAGAAGATATTACTGCAAACGAAATTCGAGATATGGTGACTAGTTTTGAGAGGGAAGAAAGTTGAATAAGTTTAGGAAAAGTCATCGCTCTCACGTCAATTTATACAAGAATTTTATGACAACTAGAGAAAAACCAAATTCAGACAAAAGAGAAGCACTTGAATGAGATTTTTGCTCGACACCAATACATGTATCTACATCATTAAAAATAAGCCACCTCAAGTACTAGCAAAATTCCAAAATCTTGATATTTCTGATGTAGGAATTTCATCAATTACTGTTGCTGAACTTGAATACGGCGTTTACAAAAGCACAAAAGCCAACGTCAAGAGCAAAATCGTGTAGCACTTTCAATTTTTAATTCCTCAGAAATCCTACCCTTTGATGAACAAGCCACCCAAACCTATGGAAGAATTCGAGCGGAATTATTGTTATTGGTTCAATGGATATGCTCATAGCATCCCAAGCAATTTCTCTTGGGCTAATATTGGTGACAAATAATATCAAGGCACACCAAAATCCTTAGATTATATGGATGATGCGATCCGTCAAGGTGTAGAGGAATCATGGCATGGTGGGTGGCAGTTGATACTAATATAATTGTGCGTCAATTAACTCAAGCTGATGAATTACAATATAACCCACATTCCGCACCCTTAAGTGTCACAATCGGTTATTACGGAAGTTGATTCATGAAAAAGGAGTAAAAAATTATATTTATCTCAAAAAAACAGATTTGGGATAGGAAAATGTATTAGATATATTCTCAATAAGGGGCAATAAATAGAAGCGTGGTTTGGGGGAAATTTTTAATAACTGAATTTTATTTTTACAAGTTCAATACATCATTGAAACTTATGCTTATCGGAAAATAAAGTTAAAAACGCCATGATAAGTTCAGAACATTAATTTTATTAATGAGCTAAACGGTCTAATTAAAATATTAATAATATCGATAAATCAACTCATATATCTATAGTAATTACGGCAAGCTTCTGGGAGGAATAGGAGAATGTAATTCATTTCCGATGTCAAATTATAAAATTCTGTTTTTTGTTGAAAAGTCACAAGGTGAACAGATTGAAAAAATTGAAATATCCACCGCATGGTTGGATTATTTATAGCTTTTCCTAATTGATTTTTTACAGTATAGTTTAAAGATTTTAAAGCTGCTCTCAGTTCTCTTTGCGCTAAAGTGTAAACTAGCAAACACAACCCCATTATCACTGCTAATGCTTCTATTCTTTCTGGGCTTTTTAGAAAAATACTATCTGCTAAAAATAAAGGATTTTTGAGAAAACTAAATCCTCGTTCACATGATTGCTGTGCTTTATATTCAGAAAGCATTTGCTCATTACTCAGTTCTTTATCTGACAAAACATTTGTAGAAATTATAAACCTTCCCGCACTTAATATTTCTTGGTCAATAACATCTTTACTTCCACTAACAGTTGCTAAAATTTGATAGTAGTTTGATTGATTCTCTTCTTTGATATCGGGAACTTTTTCGAGGATTTCAATATTTTTTTACCTGATGATATTTAAATTCTTTACTTATTTTGGTTAATTCTTTTTTAGCGTCAGCAACACAAGCAAATTTTTCTTGTGCTAGTTTTTTTAACTTACTTTGAGTGTTTAACAAAGCTTTTTCTATTTTCTTTGACAATTCCTTTAAGTCAGATTTTTTTCTATCTTGACTTTGTACAACTAACCATCTTTGTTCTATATCTCCATAAGTTATTTTCTTTTGAGCGTATGAATATCCTGTTTTTTCACTTTTCACAAATTCTGATTCTGCTAAACTCTTTACTAAGCTTTTTGCTAATTTTATCGTCAATGGTACTCGCGTCAACCATTTGATACTCGACATTAACTTGATATTTGATTCTGTATATAATGCGCTATCTGCTACTATTAGACTATCAACTTGTATTCTTTTTTGATAATCGACTGCGATTTCTCCGAACTTTTTAGAATCAACTTCATTTCCTGAGACTGATTTGATATATATTGGTATATCTCCATCTCCTGAACATACTAATTCTGTAATAAATTGTTTTAAGTCTGGACGATGGTCACGGGAATAACCGTAGGTTAGTTTTATCGCTTGAGGTGATTTTTCCTCTTCATTTTCTTTTCCTAAATATTCTGATTGTTTTTGATTATTAAATATTACTTCCGGTAAACTATATTCATATTCTCCATCTACATGAAATGATGTTGAATCCAAATGTGATGATGAGAGTGATATCTGATATATTTGTACGGCATTTAAACTGATTGCTCTCAAGGGGTGACAAGCACCCGAAAACCTTTATTCAACAATGGTTTAGAGTTTTGAAGCTGCGAATATAATCAAGGTACAAATAAAAATGATAATCATTCTTTTGGGCAGGAGTAGGAGAAACCGCTGTGCGGTTTCTCCTACTCCTGGTTGATTTGTTTTTCAACAAAAAACTTGAAGTTTAGGGCTTTTACTAATATAAAAAATGATTTAAATAATTAGTGGAAAATGATGACTACAGTCAGATTATTATGATAATCAAGCTGATTTTAGTATTGACATAGCTTTTAACCCCTTTTGGTAATTGAAAATTTTATGACGGTTTATATCGATAAAATCTTGGACAATATCTCCTAAAAAATCCCAGGCAATAATCCATAAATTACCGTAAAGACCTAACCAAAAATTACTGTGTCTTCTTGAACGTCGTTTAACTTCATTCAGTCTAGATACATATTTTTGGATTCCTGATTGTTTAATCAACTTACCTTTTAATGCTGAAATTGTATAAGCTATTGCTATTAGTAAAATTAAGTTTGTAAGGCGGTGAGTATTAGCTTTACTGCCTTCAAGATTATAACCCCGGTTTTACAATCTTTAAACATTGCTCGGAGGCGGAGTGTCTCCGACTCCGCTCAATTCCCATACGATGACGGTAAATTTTTATAACTTCTTCAAGATTATCTAAGTTTGTTAATAAAAACCAAGGTTCTTTCTCTATTTTTTGACTGTATTGTCTCTTCCAGTAGGCAGCTAAATTAAAATGACCAAATCCTTTATTTTTAGTGATCTGGATATTTGATAAAAATATCT